>JBCCVP010000038.1:0-34427 GCA_039195135.1 Pseudomonadota bacterium
ATGGCCATACACCAACCCCTCGGCGCGCACTCAAGATCCCTAGTACCTGCGTCCCAAAATACATGGCCTCCCTGGAGGCCCCCGCATGAATCAAATTTGTGGGGATAGGTCAGGGTCAGACCCCAAGTGGGTCTGACCCGCTCCGCCGCCTCTTCCGTCGCCCCCGCCGCCAGTCAATCAGTTGAGCTTGACCGGATCTGCGGGTTTGGCGGGCCAGGACGGCGGATCCGCTTCGATGCGCTTCATCACCTCGGCAATACCGCGGTCCAGCTGTGCGTCCACGTCGCTGGCGGGGTCGTTGTCCACCTCGATGTCCGGCGCTACACCTTCCCCTTCCACTACCCAGTTTTCCCGGTTGGCGATGCCGAACTCGGGCACGAACACGCTGCCGCCGTCGATCAGCGCGCCGCGGTTGGTGATGCCGACCACGCCGCCCCAGGTACGCTTACCAATCAGCGGGCCAAGGCCAGCTTCGCGGAAGTAGTATGGAAAGATATCGCCGTCGGAGGCGGAGTCTTCGCTGATCAGGGCCGCCATATGCCCGTTGAAGCCGGTGCCCGGGTAGGGGCCGGCCCAGGTGCTGTGGGCCTGATAGCCAAAACCCATTGGTTTGAGCATCAGACGGCGCAAAATCATCTGGGAGACGTTGCCGCCGCCGTTGCTGCGCACGTCCACCACCAGACCCTGCTTGCGGGCCTGCGGGTAGAACCACTTGATGAACTCATAGATGCCGGACGAACCCATGTCGGGAATGTGGAGATAGCCCACCTTGCCTTCCGTCTGCTCATCAACGTAGCGCCGGTTGTTTTCCACCCACTCCAGGTAAACCAGGTTGGTTTCGCCGTCGATGGGGTTGACCAGCACCCGCCGGGCACCTCGCTCCCGAGGCGCGTCGTTCACCAGTAGTTCCACCGGCTGGCTGCCCCGGTCCGTCAGAAACTCGTACGGGTTGTCTCCGGCAGCCAGTGGCCGGCCGTCGATGGCCAGAATGTAGTCTCCCTCACTCACGTTCACGCCCAGCTCAGTGAGGGGGGACCGGTAGCGCGGCTCGGCGTTGTGGCCCGGATAGACGTGGGCCACGCGAATGTGATCGCCGTCGGTCTCAAAGCGGGCGCCAAGGAGCGCCGCTTTAGAACGGCTCGGGGCCTGCAGGTCGCCGCCGGCAACGTAGGCATGGCCCACGTTGAGCTCCGCGATCATCTCCCCCATCAACGTGTTGAGGTCTTCCCGGGTAGACACGTCCTGCACCAGCGGGCGATAGCGGTCCCTAAGCGCGTTCCAGTCGTAGCCGTGCAGGTTACGCACGTAGAAGTAGTCGCGGAAACGACGCCATACTTCGTCAAAAATCACCGGCCACTCTTCCGCCGGCGCCCGGTAAACGATCAGGTTGCCGGTGCTGACGGATTTCGGCTCCTTCGGGTTGGAAAGCTCGATGCGCTGAAATCCTTCGTTTGTCCGCAGCAGCGCAAACTTGCTGCCGACCGGAATAGAAAGGCCACGGAACTTCTCCGCAATCTGTTTGCTTTCCCTGGACTCAAACTCAAAGTGGTGCAGCTCCGTGGGCGTGGGGCTTTGACCGCCGTAAACAAACGGACCACCGGTCACGTAGACCAGGCCTCCTTCCACCGACTGCACGCCGTAGACGTTGTGGGCGTCTACCGGGATGCGCACGAGGCGATCGGCGATGCCGTCGAAGTTGATCTCCAGCCGCGGGTTATCGTCGGAATCCTCGTCGTCGCTGTCGGATTCTTCTTCCCTGTCCCCATCTACGCTCACCTCGTCATTGCGGGGAGCCAGCGGGTTTTCCGTGTCCTCGGTGAGGGCCAGGGCGTAGATGAAGCTCTCCCGGTCGGCCACGTAGTTCCATTCGAAAGAACCAATCTGCGGGGCAAACTGTCGGTCGCCGACAAAGTAGAGCAGGGCGCCGTCCTCGCTGAAATCCGGCGCGAAGGTGTTAAAAAAGCCGTCCGTGACCAGGCGCACCGTGTCGTCGGAACGAGACCAGACGTGCACCGCGCTGAATCCGCTTTCGAGGGTCTGGCTGAAGGCCAGATAGCGGGAGTCGGGAGACCAGACGTAGTCATTCACCGCGTTGTAGGGGTTATCGACGACCAGGGTTTCCCGGCCGTCGGTATCCACGACGCGCACCTGGCCGGTGTGATCGTAGAACGCCAGCCGTTCGCTGTCCGGGGCCCAGTTCAGATTGTAAATCCGCGCTTCCCGCCGGGGCGTCAGGGCCTGAGCCTCACCGCCGTCGTGGGGCACGAGATAGATCTGCTCCTCGCCGCTGCGGTCGCTGACGAACGCCACCTGGGTACCGTCCGGCGACCAGACCGCTTCCCGATCGTGAGCATCACCGCGGCGGGTCAGATTACGCGTGACACCGTGTTCGACCGGCGCGCTGAAGACGTCCCCGCGGGCGGTAAACAGCACCCGATTGCCGTCTGGCGACAGGTCAAAGTCTTCAATCTGGTCCGCCACCTTGATGCGGCGGGCGCTGCGCCGCACCTGGTCGTCGGGCACCTGGATGGCGAGCAGTGTCTCGGTCCCAGCGGCCGTGTCGTACAAGCCGATGGTACCGGCCACCTCGTATACGATGCGGCTCGCACCGTCGCCGCTGGCCCATTTGATATCCCACGTGTCGTGCTGGGTCAGCTGCCGGCTCTCACCGCTCGATTGGTCGTAGGTAAACAGTTCAAGCGTGCCGTCCCGGTCAGATACGTAGTAGATGCCGCCTTCGAGCCAGACCGGATCGCGCTCCGTGCGCACGTGATCGGTAATTTGCGTCGCGGCGTTGTTCGCAAGATCGTAAATGTAGAGGTTTTGCGCCCAGCCACCCTGGTAGCGTTTCCACGTTCGGAAATCCCGAAACAGGGGAGAGTAGACAATGGCGTTGCCGTCCGGCGCGTAGTCGCCGGAACCGGCTCGGGCCATGGGCAGGCTTTCCGGAATGCCGCCGGTGACGGACACCTTATATAAGCGACCGTTGCCAAAGTCCTGCCGCAGGGAGCGGAACAGCACCGCGCTTCCGTCCGGCGTCCAGCCATAAACCTGATGATCGGTGCCCCAGCGAGCCGGCAGCGGGCCATCGGTGGGAAAGAAGGTGAGCTGCCGGGGCTCGCCGCCCTCGGCGGGAATCACATAGACCTGCTCGTCGCCACGATACTGGCCGGTAAAGGCGATGGACGAACCGTCCGGCGCAAACCGGGGATACAGTTCCAGGCCCGGATGGGACGTGAGGCGCCGGGCCGGCTGGCTGCCGTCCAGCGGAGCCCGCCAGAGATCACCGGCGTAGCTGAATACCACCGCATCACCGTGTACGTCGGGGTAACGCAGCATGCGGGTGCCGTCCTGGGCCAGGTCCTGGGCCATGGCCATGCTTGAAACCAAAGCCAGAAAAAACGTTCCGATTAAGCGTACGGGTCGAAGGAGCATGACTGTGAAGCCTCAGGATTGGCGAGGAAGGCGGCAAGAGTGCCGCTCCGACACCCCGAAAGCAAGTGACCTTTGGACTACCGCGCCTTCACGGCGGGATGGCAAAATAAAGGTATGAAAATACAACAAATCACAACGCTGCTCTGCGTTCTTGGACTAAGCGCTGCCGCGGGGGCGGCGGATGAGGAAAACCGGACTCTGATGTGGGACGACCTGATCCCGAAGGAGGAGAAGGCGCTGGGTACCGCCACCCAGCCGGTAGACCCCTGGGCCCAGGGTGCCTCCCAGTCGCCCGCTGTCAGTGTCGTCGCGGAATTGGACGGTCAGGCTGTCCGGCTCCCAGGCTTCATCGTGCCGCTGGAGTCAGACGAAGTAGGTCTGCTGTCTGAGTTTTTTCTCGTGCCGTACTTTGGCGCCTGCATTCACGTGCCGCCGCCGCCGCCCAACCAACTCGTTTACGTCAAACTCGACGAGCCGTTTGAGCTTAAATCGCTCTGGGATCCATTCTGGGTTTCCGGCGAGATGAAGGCGAAGGGGTACGAGAGCGTGATGGGGCAGGCGGGCTACACCATCAACAATGGTGAAGTGGCGCCCTACGACTGGCCGGAGTAGCGGCCCACCCGCTTTCGTCCTTTTCCCAGGAAATAAAATCGCGGGCAATAAAAAAGCCCGGTTCGGCTTCCAACGAACCGGGCTCTAGAGTAAGCCCTGCGGCGATAATTAACTCCACTCAACCATCACCGCGCGGTGCTTTATCGGCTTCCTTGCCGATCCCCCCTGCTTCTTCCTGAAGACTTAGGTTACACACACATCGAGAGCACGTTTATTGGACCGAATCTGGCGGTTTGGATCAATGGGTTATACGTTCATGTGACATTGGTTTGCACATATTTTGAACACGACACAAAGCCAATAAAATGAATAATTACAATAGCTTGCAATAATAAATTGAAGTATCCTCTCGTTAAGCGTCGGCTGGGGCCGTCACAAAACTGCCGGCACGTTGACAATATTCCGGCACGCCCAGGCCGGGGCCTCCGGGCTCTGTCGACATCGCCAGGCCACTAAAAAGGGCCCTGTTTCCAGGGCCCTCGGGGGGATCGACATGCAGGTCGGGATACCCGGTTATCCCACAGCCACCTGTACGTCGCCTTTCTCGATGCCATATTTGCGCATCTTCTCTACGAGTGTGGTTCGCCGCAGTCCAAGCAGCTTGGCCGCCTGAGCGACCACGCCTTCAGTCTGTGCCAGCGACTGACGGATCAACGATTGTTCCTGGGTCTGCAGGAAATCCATCAGATTGACGCCCGCGCGGGGCAGCACCGGCTGATGATCCTCGGGAAGCTGATCAGTCAGCAGTTCGTTGGGAAGTCGGTCGCGGCAGACCGGCTGTTCTTCCGGCTCCGGGGCAACCGGAGCGGGTCCGGCCAGGCCTTCCGGCAGATCCTGCTCCAGCACCTGCTCATCCGGGTGCATCACCGACAGGTGATCAACGAGGTTGGACAGCTCCCGCACGTTGCCGGGCCAGTGATATTGATGCAGCCGGGCCATGGCGGGGCCACTGATCATGGGCACCGGACGGCCTTCGCCCCGCAGTTTCTCGGTGAAAAAGCTCACCAGGTCGCGCAGATCCTCCGGACGATCCCGTAGGGCCGGAGCCTTGAGCGGAAACACATTCAGGCGGTAGTACAGGTCTTCGCGAAACTTCCCGTCGCGAATGGCCTGGTGCAGGTCCTGGTGCGTCGCGGCAATCACGCGCACGTCGATCGGAATTTCCTGATCACCGCCAACGCGCTCAATGGAACGCTCCTGCAGGGCCCGCAGCAGCTTGGCCTGCATCTCCAGCGGCATGTCGCCGATCTCGTCGAGGAACAGCGTACCGCCCTGGGCCCGCTCAAAGCGGCCGGGACGGCGCCGGGTAGCACCGGTAAAGGCGCCTTTCTCGTGTCCGAAGAGCTCGCTTTCCAGCAGCTCGGAGGGGATCGCTGCGCAGTTCACTGCGACAAACGGCTTGTTGGAGCGGGCTGAGAGTTGGTGCACGCGCCGCGCCACCACTTCTTTGCCGGTTCCGGTCTCGCCGTTGATAAGGACGGTAACGTTGAATTTGGCAACGCGCTCAACGGCGGCCCAAAGCTCACGCATGGCGCGGCTGGAACCTTCCGCCAGCTGCCGCTGTTCCCGGCGCCGGGGCTCCGGATCCAGCAGTTGGCGCAGTGCCTTTGGATTTGCCAGATTGTCCGACTGCTCGTCGATATGGACGATGCGGGCATCGGGGTAACGGGTTACCAGGTCGGCCTTGCGGCTGGACCAGTCTGGATTTTTCGTATCACAGCCGAGCAGGATAAGTTTGGGTTTTCCCTGCTTCGGTTCTTTTTGACCATCCACCATGACGGCAGCGTATCCTAACGCATCAGCCGACTTGGCAAACGCCTCCGCGCGTTCTGCGTGGTCGTCGCAGATATACAGGCTGTCCTGAGCCAGATTCATTTTTCGCACCTCCCGAAAGGCGAATTTTTATCAGATGTACTTTTGCTCTCGACATCTGTGTCACCTCCCCCCCTGGGACTGACGGGGATTTCTCCCGCGGAATTAACATATCAAATACTTTCGGGCGGAATGAAGGGCTGGCCGCGTTGTGATACAACCTGAAACAACTGTGACCCTGTCGACAGAAATCGTGTCGTAATTGTCACGAGAAGGAAAGCAAAAAAAGTAATGTTAAACAGTATCTTAGTGGTGGATGATGATCCTCAGATCATTCAACTGGCCAGCATCGGGCTGAAGGCGACACATCCGGAGCTGACCATCTACACCGCGCAAAATGGCCGGCAGGCGATTCGGGAAGTTTGTTCGGTGAAGCCCAACCTGATGCTGATTGACCTGCGCATGCCCGAACTGGACGGCGAAGAAGTGGTGAAACAGCTCAGAGAATCTGACAACGAAGGCGCGGATCTGCCCGTCGTGTTCTTTACCGGGAAGCCGCGCGATGTGAGTCACGTTGAGGGGTGCCTTGGCACCATTGAAAAACCGTTTGACCCGCTGGCTCTGGGTGGCGAACTGCAGCGGCTGGTGGTGGGAGCAGAAGCCGCGCGGGGCGGGCAGACTCCGGAAGAGTAAAACACCAGGGCCGGGCGACAGCGCGGACGAGGGTGGGGACCAGGTGAGTGCCTACGCTAAGGCCCGGGCTGGGCCTTGGCCAGGCCTCGGTTAGGCCTGGGTCAGGCCTGGATCAGGCCGGCACCTGCCGCAGCAGGTCCACCAGCGCGTCACCCATTTCCTGCACTGCCTGCGCGACGTTTTCGTCGACCGGGGTCGGCACGTCGTCGGACAGATCATCCAGCTCCCGCGCCACGCGGGAAACCTGCAGCAAACCGTGGGATCCGGCGGAGGCCGCGAGTTGATGGGCGATACGGTGAAGGTCTTTCAGTTCCCGATCCGGCCGATCACTGTCCGACAGATTGCTCAGCGCTGCTTCCAGCGCGTGAATTTTGTCGGGCAGGGAATCGATGTACTGCCGCCGGATGCGGACGAGGTCGTTGTTGTACTGCAAGCTTGAGGCCGCCATGACACGCCTTTTTGTCAATGTCATTTTTTTCCTGGACCCAGTCGACGGTGACTCCCTGTCGTGCCGATGGTTCCCCCACCACCATTTCACAACAAAACCCGGCCGAAGTGTGATCAGATTTGTAAACTCACGTTACACCCCCGGCGCGCCGTGGCGCGGGCCCAGGAGGCAGCCGGATCAGTGCTGGGTCAGCGGTTCGAGCCGGTAGCCGTACTGGTAGATCGAATGCAGCAGCCAACCGTTGTCGGCGCAGATATTGAGTTTGGAGCGGACCCGCGAGATATGGGTATCGACGGTGCGGGTATTCAGATTGGCCTCGATGCCCCACACCTCCCGCAGCAGCGTTTCCCGCGATAAAACCTGGGCAGGATGCTGAAACAGGTAGCAGGCGAGGGTAAATTCACGCTGGGTGACCGCCACCATTTCGCCGCGAAGCTTGACGCAGCGTTGCTCGAGGTCAATTTCATAGGGGTCCGCTTTGATCAGGCTCTGGCTTTCCGGCCCCTGCACCCGGCGCAGCACGTTCCGGATCCGGGCAAGCGTCAGTTCCGCCGTGAGCGGCTTGACAATGTAGTCGTCAGCACCGCTGTCCAGTGCCCGCACGATGTCTTCCTCCGAGTCCCGGAGGGTGAGGAAAATCACCGGCACCTGCCAGTCGAGGTGATTGCGGATCCAGTCAAGTACCTCCAGACCGGTCGTGTCCGGCAGCTCCCAGTCGAGCAGGAAGAGGTCAAAATGGGCCTTCTTCAGGGTATTCTTGAGGTCCTGACCGTTGCCGAACGTGGTGACTTCGGCATCAAGCCGCGACAACCATGCGTTCAGCAGGGTTGCTTGGTCGACATCGTCCTCAAGCAAGGCAATTTGCATGAAAAAACTCCCGAAGTGCCTTAAATTTTCGCAAGTTACGGCACCAATGTAAAGTCGATCATATGAAAGCGTTTCCGAATGACGGTACATCCGACCCCCGGCTTGCCGCTCCCGCGCACAATCAACCGCCCTTGCTGGTCGACGAATCCCGGGTCGACGAAGACCCGGCACTCATCTCTGCGGTGCATGCCGCCGGTGCCGACTGGGCGCTGGCGCCGCTGCGAGCCGTCGCAGCCTGGTTGGCCCGGGAGGCCAGCCTGCAGCTGGCGGAACGCGCCAATGAAAACCCGCCGGAACTAAACCAGTTTGGCCGGCTGGGGCCGGCAGAGCAGGCCGTTAGGTTTGATCCGGCCTGGCACGAACTGATTGCACCGCAGATCTCCGCCGGCGCCGTCGCCACCTCCTGGCAGGAGGAACGCCCGGGGGCCCATTCGGCGCGGGGCGCCCTGATGTATCTTGCGGTGCAGACCGAAGCGGGTACCCAGTGTCCAATCTCCATGAGCCACGGCGCCGTCCCGGTGCTGCGACGAAACGCCAACGTCGACCCTGGCATCGAGCAGATTTGGCTTTCACGAATTCTGAGCCGCGAATATGACGCTCGGAGTCTGCCGGCCGCGGAGAAGACCGGCGCGCTGCTCGGCATGGGCATGACCGAGCGCCAGGGCGGCTCAGATGTGCGGCGCAACGAAACCCACGCCACCTCCGAAGGGGGGGTCAACTACCGGCTCAACGGGCACAAGTGGTTTTTCTCTGCGCCATCCTGCGATGGTTTTCTGGTGCTGGCCCAGGCGTCGGCGGGCATCACCTGTTTTCTGGTACCGCGACTGACGGATGCCGGCCGCAGCAACGGTCTGCAGCTGGTCCGCCTGAAGTCCAAACTGGGCAACCGCTCAAACGCGTCCTCGGAGGTGAACTTTGTCGACGCTCGGGGGATTCGTCTGGGGGACGAGGGCAGGGGAGTGCGGGAGATCATCGAGATGGCCACCCACACCCGGGTGGACTGTGCGCTGGCCACGGCGGGCATGATGCGGCGCGGGCTGACCGTCTGCCTGCATCATGCCCGGTCGCGCGTCGCGTTTGGCCGGTGCCTCGTCGATCAGCCGCTGATGCGCAACGTGCTGGCAGACCTGGCGCTTGAGTCAGAGGCGGCGACGCGCCTGGCCCTGTTTGCGGCCGGAACCTTTGATCAGGCCGAGGGCTCGGTGGCTTTTGAACTGGGCCGCATGCTGATTCCGGCAACCAAATATCACCTGGGCAAGCGGGGGCCCGGTTTCCTGGCGGAGGCCATGGAGGTGCTCGGGGGCAACGGCTACGTCGAGGAGTGGGAACTCCCCCGGCTCTACCGGGAGCTGCCGCTGCTGTCTATCTGGGAGGGCTCGGGCAACGTGATGTGCCTGGACGTGCTTCGCTCGGCGGCCCGCTCACCGGCCACGATCGATGCCCTGGCAGAGTTTCTGGCGCCGCTCGCTGCCCTGGGTCCGGCGATGGCAAAGTCGACCGGTGAGCTGGTCACCGCAGCCCGGGGCAGCGACGAAACGGCCGGACGACGCCTGGCGCACCGCATTGCGCTGCATTGTCAGGCAGCACTGCTGGCCCACGCTCAATCCCCCGGCACGGAGGCCTTCATCGCATCGCGACTGACCAGCGGCGCAGGCTGGGGAGATGCCTACGGCACGCTGCCGGTGCTGCCGGACGCCGGCTATCTGAACTACGCCTTCCGCCAGGCATGAGCACCGACGGAGCTGAGGAACAGCGCGCAGCCTTGGCGCTGTTTACCCGGAGTCTGGACGTGGACCCGGAGGAGCGCCACGAGTGGCTGATCGATCAATGCCACGGTAACCGGGGAATGCTTGCCGCCGTGCTGCGCCTGGTGGCTGCCGACCAGAAAGAAGACAGTCTGCTCGACCAGGCGGTTCTTGCCGCCGGCCAGGCGCGGGCCGGGGACCGGGCGGGACCCTTCGAGCTGGTTGAAGAAATTGGCTCCGGTGGCGCCGGCCGGGTATTTCGGGCGCGGCGGGCGGATGGCGTTTTTGAGCAGGACGTTGCGGTCAAGCTGTTTGAAGCCCGGCGATTAAGCGGGCCGCTGCTGGACCGCTTTCACGCCGAACGCCAGATCCTCGCCACCCTGGAGCATCCGGGGATTGCCCGACTCATCGACGGGGGCGCGACCGCCGAAGGGATTCCCTACGTTGCCATGGAGCTCATTCGGGGGCGCACCATTACCGCCTATTGCGCCGAAAACCGTCTCGACGTTCCCGAACGCCTGGCGCTGGTGCAGAAGGTGTGCGCGGCGCTGGAGGCCGCCCACAGCCGCGGCATTGTGCACCGCGATATCAAGCCGGGAAACGTCCTGGTGAATGACTCCGGCGACGTGAAGGTCATCGATTTTGGCATTGCCAAGGTGCTTGATCCGGTGGCCGTTGGGCTCCCGGAAGCGGAGACCCAGACCCGGTTTCAGGCGCTGACGCCGGAATACGCCAGTCCGGAACAGGTGCGCGGCGAGGCCACCGGCATGACCACCGACGTGTATTCGCTGGGGGTGTTGCTTTACGAGCTGGTGACCGGGGTGCGGCCCTACCAGATCTCAACCCTGACGCCGGCGGAGGTGGAGCGAACGGTCTGTCACACGATCCCGGATGATCCCAGCGAGCGGGTGCGCCGCCGGCGTTCTGCGCCGCCGGGCGGTCTCGCGGAAGCCGGGATCCTGAAGCGAATTCTCCGCGGCGACGTGGACCGCATCGTGATGACGGCACTGCGCAAAGAGCCGGAGGAACGCTATGCGTCGGCGGCGGCACTGGCGCGGGACATCGAACGGTACCTGTCCGGCGAACCGGTCGCCGCCCGGGGCGCGTCCAGGATTTACCGGGCACGGAAGTTTATCCAGCGCCACCGGGCGGTCAGCGCAGCGGTTGTTTGCGTCATCGGCATTCTGGCGGCCGCGCTGGCGGTGGTGACCGATCAGGCCCGGCAGGCCCGGGAGGCGGCGGAGCGGGCGCAGGCCAGCCAGACGTTTCTGCTCGATATGATCACCCAGGCGGACCCGTTCGAAAACACCGACACCCCGACCGTCGCGGCGGCGGTGGAGCAGGCGATTCCCAAAATCGACGCGCAGTTTGCAGACCAGCCGGCGGTGGCCGCGGAACTGCGTTACGCGGTGGGTTTTGCCATGTCGGGTCTCGGCAAATACGAGCTGGCGCAGCAGCAGCTGACCCTGGCGCAGAGCTACTTTGCGCAGCATGGTCCGGTCATGTCGGAGGCGCTGGCGCTGGCCGCCCTGGCGCGGCTGAGCTGGGAGTTTGGCGAATCCGAGAATGCTCGAGCCCAGTTTGAGGAGGGCCTGGCGCTGCTGGCCAGCGACGATAGTCCGGAAAGCCTGCGTACGCGGGTAGAGATTCTGGGTGATTTGAGTGGCCTGATGCCGGACCTGGAGGCTTACCGCGAGGGGGTGGCGCTGGCCCGGCAGGCGTTGGCCATGGCTGACGCCGGAGTGGAGCTGGCGCCGCTCAACCGGGCGATCACCTACAACAATCTGGCGGTGAACCATGACGGCCTGGAAGAGTACGAAGCCGCGATCGCCGCCTACGAAAAGAGCATCTCGTTTCATCGAGAGGCCAATCCGGAACATCCTGACCTGGCGGTAGCGCTGGCCAATCTGGCTCTGACCTACGAGTTGGTCGGGAAAATGCCGCAGGCGGTCGCGCGGCTGCGGGAGGCCTACCGCATGCTGGCGGGCATCCTGGGAGATGCGCATCCCACCACGGTGCTTAACCGCTATAACCTGGGCAGCATGCTGCTGAATGCCGGCGAGACGCAGGAAGCGGCGCAACATCTGTCCGCGGTGGCAGCGTCCGGCGCGGAGGCCTACGGCGAGGCCCACCTATATACCGGGCGCTTTCATTTTCGCGCGGCCATGGCCTGGGAGCAGCTGGGGAAACTGGATCAGGCCCGCACGCTGGCTCGGCGGGCCCGGGAAATCTACAGCCAAAACGAAGACGTGTCCGAAGACTGGCTGGCTACGCTGGCCGACCTGGAAACGCGCCTCGGCCCCTAATGTGACGTCATCGCCGGGGTTGCCCGGCTACCACTCACCCTGATTGGGCATTGAGGACCAGGGCTCGGTGGCGGGCAGGGCGTCGCCGCGCTGCAGCAGCTCGATAGAGATCTGGTCCGGAGACCTCACAAACGCCATGTGACCATCCCGCGGCGGACGGTTGATGGTGACGCCGGCATCCAGCAGTCGCTGGCAGGCCTCGTAGATGTTGTCGACCCGGTAGGCCAGGTGACCAAAGTTGCGGCCTCCCTGGTAATCCTCCGGATCCCAGTTGTAGGTGAGTTCCACCATCGGCGCCCGCCTACCCCGTGCCGCCTCTTCGTCCTCCGGGGCGGCAAGAAACACCAGCGTAAAACGGCCGCCGGCGTTGTCGAAGCGGCTGATCTCTTTAAGTCCCAATGCCTGGCAGTAAAACGCCAGCGACTCGCCCAGGTCCCGCACGCGGACCATGGTGTGCAGATATTGCATGTTTTTCCCCGGAAGTTGCCGTCGCCAGTGTGACCCCACTCCGGGCGAAAACCAAGTCGCCGGGAGCCGTCTAACATCGGGCGCTTGCTAGGCCCGATAACCGCGCACACAATGACCGCATGCCCTCGCATGCAGACCAGGAAGCGGCCGTCACGGCGGACGGACCGACGGCCGCCGCGGAGTTGTCGGAAACGCCGCCTTCCCTGGCGCTGCTGGCGGTGCTGATCTGCATCACGGGGCTGGGCCCTCTCGCCATGTCATCTTTTATCCCCGCGATACCGGCCATTCAGGCAGATTTTGATGTGAGCACAACGGTGAGCCAGCTCACTTTGTCGGTGTCCATGCTGTTTATGGCGGTGGGTTCGCTGATCTATGGCGCCCTGTCGGACCGCATCGGGCGCCGGCCGGTGCTGCTGGGCGGGGTCACGCTGGGGATCATCGGTTCGGTCATCTGCGCGCTGGGCCCCAATATCTGGCTGGTCATTCTTGGCCGGGCGCTGCAGGCGGCCGGCTGCACCGTGGGTTTTGTGCTGTCTCGCGTTGTCGTGCAGGACGTGTACGGCGAATGGCGCGCCAGCAGCCTGCTCGGCTATATCTCCGCGGCCATGATGATTGCCCCGGTGCTGGGTCCGTTTCTCGGCGGGTATCTCATCGAATACCTCCACTGGCGGTACATCTTTGTGGTGATTGCCGTGATCGCCGCGTTGGTGTGGATAGGCATCTATCGCGTCCTGCCGGAAACCCGACCCGCCGGCGTGACGGGAGACCCGCAGCTGGTGCCCTGGCGCCGGTTTGGCAAACTGCTCCAGCGCCGGCCCTATCGCCGCATGGTGATCTACGGTTCCGCACTCCAGTGCGCATTTATGGGCTTTCTCTCCGGCGCGCCCTATCTGCTGACCCGCTACTACAACCTGCCGGCTTCTTCCTACGGCTGGTATTTCGTGGGCGTACCGCTGGGTTTTTTCTTTGGCAGCCTTATCGCGGGACGACTGGGGCAGGTGGCTGATCCCCGAACCCTCGTTTACTGGGGCGCGGTGGGCAGCATGGTGTCCTGCGCCGCCGCGCTGCTGCTGACCGCGGGTATCCCGATCGGCCCCTGGGGTCTGTTTGCGCCGGCGGCGTTTATGAGTCTGGCGCAGGCGTCCGCTTATCCCGGATTGCAGATCCGCCTGCTGCGGGCCTCGGCTCCCCACGCGGGATCCGGCTCGGGCTGCTTCAGCGCTATTCAGCTGCTGGCCAGCGGCCTGGTGGCGCAGCTGGTGGGTCTCACGCTGGCCTGGGGACCGATTGGTGTCACGGGCGCGATGACCCTATGCGCTTCGGTAGCGCTGCTGATTGTGCTGACCAGGAGCAAAACCCAGCCGGCGGAGGCCTGAGCAGCTGCCTGGCACAAACACTATTTCTACAGGAGAAAACGATGAGCCTTTCCCTTTATGACGTATCCGTCGCCACGTCGATGCAGGTACTGGGCGGCGTGCAGGGATTTCTCGCCAAGGCGCGAGGCCACGCGGAGGAAAACGGACTGGATCTGGATGAGCTGGCGTCCAGCCGGCTGATCGACGATATGCTCGGTTTCGGATTTCAGATCCTGTCCGTGGTGCACCACTCGCTAGGTTCGATTGAGGGGGTTTATTCCGGAGAATTCCGCCCGCCCCAGGGTCCGTATGATCTGAATTGGGAGGCAGCGGAGGCTAAGGTCAGCGATTCGCTGGAAGCGTTAGGCCGGTACGCCGAGGACGAGGTCAATGCCCACCTCGATGGGGACGTGACCTTCATTGTCGGAGAACGGCAGGTTCCGTTTTCCGCGCAGGGGTTTGTGCTCTCGTTTTCCCACCCTAACCTTTATTTCCACTCAGCGACGGCCTACGACCTGCTGAGGATGCGGGGCGTCCCGCTCGGCAAGCGGGACTTTATGGGGCCGCTGCGGCTGCGCCGCTAGAGTCCGAGGTATCGCGTCAGCCCAGCGGATCCAGCGTGGCGATGGGGCTCAGGTTTCGAGCCTTATTGAAGTCCCGCACCCGGGCCAGCACATCGACGCCGATCTGCTGGTACAGATCCAGCAGATCGACCAGCACCCAGTTTTCCCGGATCAGCCCGTTTTCCAGGCGCCAGAAATCCAGGCTGCGCAGGGAAACGGGTTTGCCCGGCGGGGCAATGCCCATCCAGCCGTCATCGGACAACGTCATGCGCATATTCGGCCAGCCGGTTTCGCAGACGTAGCTGCCTTCCGCCACCCAGTGGGACATGAGGCCGACGCCATCGTCCAGTCCTCGGTTCGGCATGGCCTTCAGGAACGGGATCTGATGCCAGTGACGGAAGCCGGCGATGCCCCGGGCCGTGCCGATACCGGCGGGCCCGTACCAGTTGACCCGCGGGTGCCAGTAGCGCTCCAGATTCATGACCGCGGGATTCGGGTTGTCCGGGTGCCGCAGCAGATCGGTCAGCATGGCCAGCACGTGGTCCATGGTGGCCCGACCGTCACCTTCGGCCGTCAGACCATCACCCGTCATGGGCGCCGGGGTGCAGAGAAACGCACCAAGCTGCGGCGCCAGGGGCCAGGCCCGGGCCTGCATCATCAGCTCCGGGAGGTCCCAGATAACCTGCGCGGCTACCACCTGGTTGTTCTCAACGCGAAAAAACTCGTGGTAGCGCATGTGTACCAGACCGCCGGTGGGCGGAATATCCAGAAACGGCGCGCGGAAGGTACCGAGATAGTTACCCATGGCGCCGATCCAGTGCTGCCCCTCGGGCGTGGTGCCCGCCAGCAGAATCAGATCCCGCCGTTCGAGGTCCGGCAGCGCCGCGTGGAGCGGCGTCAGGCACTTCGCCTGCCATTCGTCGGCGCCGGTGAGCTCACCGAACGGATGACAGCAGCTCAGCCGGGCATCGGGCGCGAAGGCACCGGCAAGTGCCGCCGCGACGGAGCTGGTCTCGAAGTTTTCGGCAGCGACCCGGAACGGGGCAAGCAGGTTTTTGAGGTCCCGCGCGTGCATCTTTTGGCTTCCTTAACTGTTGACTGTGGATGGGCTGAGGGAGCAGAGCGGGGGAGTGTGGTTTCTGACTGGAAAATAAGTCAAGCTTCTCTCGCAAAATCAACTGAACGAGGGGAAACCTGTCATGTCAAAAATGGACGTCGCCACCCGTTTCTTTCACCAGTGCGAAGGCCTGAAAGGCCGTGAGGGTTGTGCTGAGCTGGTGGCTGAAGGGGCCACGTTTGAAGCCCAGTCCGAGCCGATCGCCGATATCAAACTGGCGCTGGACTACTGCGACTGGATGCAGGGGGTAGGGCAGGGGCCGCTCAATGGCTGCAGCTATCGGATCCTGAATTCAAGTTTTGACGAGAGCACCAGCACCGCCCTTTTCTTTGGTGAATTTACCGGCACCCACAGTGGCGAAGGCGGACCTGTTCCGGCCACCGGCAAAACCACCGTGTCCCACTACGTCTACGCGGTTACGGTCAATGACGACAACCTGGTAAGTCACCTGGTGAAGATCTGGAACGCGCCCTGGTCGTTGGCGGAACTGGGCTGGGGCTGACCCGCTGCGCCAGCACTAGACCGGGGCCGGGTGATTGTTTTTTACCCACGAGTTTGCGGCTCCGCTGGAGCGCTTCGGCGTCGGCAAATCGAGGAAAGTCTGGTATCGGGTCGTGTTTCTGCCGGCCCATCTCGAAGCGGACCTGCCGTTCGATCAATATCCCCGGCTGCGCGTTGATGCGGAGCTGGAAGACGTGCCGGTTAACGGTGCCTGGATGCCCACCGGTGACGGACGCCGGTATCTGATCGTGGGTCCGGCGGTCATCAAGGCCACGGACCTGCGCCTTGGTGATCCCGTTTCCGTCCGATTCAAAATCGCGGATCAGGACTATGTGGATGTGCCGCCGAAGCTTCTGGCCGCATTGGAAGGTGACTCGCGGCTGACGGCACTCTGGGATGAATTAACTCCCGGAAAAAAACGCGCCCTGTCACACCACGTGGCCAGCGCAAAAACTGAGCCGACGCAGGACCGTCGCGTGGAACAGGTGCTGGTTGCGCTGGAAAACAACCAGGGTCGCCTGCGTTAGGAACCGAGGGCAGGGCGCCTCTTCAGATCAAGGCACACTCAGCTATCGTTTCGACGCCCGGGACATCTCAGCCTGTTCGACGATGGATAGCGGTTATGCTATTTAACATAATATACATTATGCGCACTGATGGATGACCAAGCCACGGAATTCAATGAATAGAGCCCGCCCGAACCGAGATTGGCCAGACCGCACTGACTTTTCTCCCGCTGGGCCACGCGCGCCGCAATTGGGCAAAAAACGCATCAAACGCTTCTTTGTCACCTGAGTCCTGGGCAACCCGATAGGCAGACCACGTGCTGATGTAGCTGATAAACCGATCCACGCTCAGCGTTTTGCGACAGCTGTGGGCGGGTAAATCTGCAATCTCCACGAAAGGAAAAGGCAGGTCGGCATAGCCTTCCTCCACGTGGCGCCTTTCTTGTGGCCAAAACGCATGCAGGTCCTGCCAGTAACCTTTCTGAAAAATGGCGTTCACGGGAGCTGTGAGATACGGCACGCCGTAGCTCACCAGCGCGATCACAGCGCCCGGCGTTCCGATGCGACGCACCTCCGCGTAGAACCGGTTGAGATCCAGCCAGTGCGCCGCCTGCGCCGCCACCACCAGATCGACGGAGGCTTCCGGGAGGCCGCTGTTCTCCGCTTCCTGTTCACGATATCGAATGTTCCGACGCTGCACCGCGTGGGCCAGCTGGCTTGCGCTCGGATCGATGCCGACCACCTGTTCAAACGCGTTCGCGAGCAGCGCCGTGAGCTGTCCCGTGCCGCAGCCCGCGTCCAGCGCTGTTTTTTGCGAATGCGGTAAAGCCGCCAGAGACTTTGCGAGGGCGGCCGGGTAGGTGGGTCTGAATTGGGCGTAGCGCGCACCCCCACTTTGGAAATAACCGCCCTGCCCCGTCTTCTGCTTCGAACGATCCGTGGGTTCGGAATCCGACACATGTTTTTCCGGGTGACCAGGTCTACGCCACAGTATATTGCGGTTAAGCTTAGCCGGGATGAGCGCAACCACTCTCGCAATTGTGCTGGCGGCACACATCGCCGTGCTTGGCTACTGGCTTGGCAGCGAACTGGTGATCAACTCAACGTTTCGCTACGTCAGCTACTCAAGCGAGATGCCGCTGGGCGAACGCACGCGCCTGCTGGACCACCTGATGAACGTGGATCAGCACGTGCGGTACGCACTCGTATTACAGGTGGCGCTCGGCACGATGCTGGCGCTGGCCTACGGGTTTTTCCCGGGACCCTCCTGGCTCATCGGTGCCACAGCCATTGCCGGGCTGCTTTGGCTGGCGTTTGTCGAACTGGTGCACCGGCTTCGAAAAAAACCCGCCGGCAAGGTCCTCGCGCGCATCGACCGTGGATCCCGCTACGTGCTGCTGCTGGCGCTGCTGGCGCTTGCGGCGGGCCTGGTCGGCGGCGCCTGGCCCCTGCCCGACTGGCTGCGCTGGAAGCTCGGCGCCCTTGCCGGCGCTGTGGCCTGCGGGGTGGGTATCCGGTTGTCTCTCGTCCGCTATTTCCGCCACTGGCAGCAGCTGCTGGACGAAGGTCCCACCTCGGCGTTGAACGCAGCGCTTCGCCGGGGCTATCGGCAGGCGACAGGGATCCTCATCGGGCTGTGGGTTTTTCTTGCCATCATTGCGGGTTTAAGCATTCTGAAGCCGGCCTGACCAAGGAGAAAACAAATGGGAATCATCGCCGAGAGACACCCAATTCTCGCGGACCAGGCGGGCGTCTGGGAAGGTGAGTATGTCCACCTGAACGCAGATCACGAGGTGATCGACCGGCATCAGTCGCGTCTGGTGTGTCGCTTTGAGGACGGCGCCGACGGCGTCGCCAGCCTGCGCCAGAGCAACATCTACACCTGGGCCGATGGCCAGTATGAGATCCGCTACTTTGAGGGCGTTTACCGCGGCGACCGACTGTGGATTCAGAACGACCTGATCGACGGCTGGACCGGCGCGTTGCAGCTCGACCCGACGCAGCGCACCATCATGGTGGGCTGGACGCGCAACGGTGAACCGGATTTTCGCTACTACGAGATGATTACCGTGGCGGAGGACGGCGACGCCAAAAACCGTACCTGGCACTGGTATCGCCGCGGCCGGCTGTTTCAGCGCACCGTGATTAACGAGGTCCGCGTAGCCCGTGACTGGGAGGCCTACGATCAGCCTGACTACTACGCGTTTCGACCCAAGGGCCCCTGAGTCAGGCGCTGTGGCGCGTGCCGCGCAAGCGATCCGGCTAGCGGCGAAACCCCTCGAGCTTGCTGCGTCGGTGATCGAGTTGGCCGCAGGCGTCCGTGTCCCGGGCCGACAGAGCCCGATCCCAGGAGCCGTAGTTGGGATTGGGCAGGACAAACCAGTCCCGGCCAAAACGGCTTTCGTGCTGGCGGACCAGAGCGAGGCGATCCGCCGGGTTGTCCAGGCGGGCGGGCAGGAAATCGTTCAGATCGTCCCCGAGCAGCAGCAGAATCCGATGGGTGCTGGCCACGTGGCGCCGGCGCTCACTTTTTTCTGACGAGGTATCAAACTCACCTTTGGTCAGCAGCTGATCCGGGTCCGCCGGGATCGGGTAGCCGAGCATTTCCAGATTGCGGCGGGTGGCTGCTTCCTCCTCCGTGGTGCGGTTGGTCACCAGAAAAACCGTGACGCCCCGTTCCGCCGCGTAGGCCAGAAACTCTTTGGCGCCGGGTACCCACTGCGCACTGCCCTGCTCCACCCACTCGCCCCAGATGGTACGATCGAACAACCCCCCGTCGATAACCCGCTGCGCCTGGTGTGGCGAGTTGTCCAGCACCGTTTCGTCCACATCGAGAATCACCGCCGGCGGCTTGTCCGCATACGGTTCAGTCTGCTCCAGCGCCGCGGTGTGTTCCGGCTTGGCAAGCGCTGTATCCAGCGCCGCGGCTGCCTGGCGGAACGTTCCCCGGGTAATGGCCGCGTACTCGGCGCTCGTCTGCATCCACAGCACGCCGCTCAGCTGCTCATGGTTGGACGACCGATCGACCTGGCAGGCCGCCGGGGCGGTGGTCGGATCGGACGGCGCAGTCGCGCAGGCGGCGCAGATCAGCGCCAGGCTGAAGACACAGATCGGTCGGTTCATGGTGGGTCAAGCTCCAGGTTTTGCTGCGCCGGACTGATCAGCCAGCCGGATCAGAAGGTCGCTCGTTTCGGTCGGATGCGTCAGCATACCCAAACGCGGCAGCTGCGCGTCGACAAACTGCCAGCCCGGACCCCGGGCGGGTGCCCACATGGCCTCGCTGGACGCGCGCACTTTCTGTCCTGCGCAGTGGACGTAGCTGCGCGGAAAGGACTCCCAGCCGCCGTTGGCAAAGGAGACGGGCTCCGTCCACTGACGGGCCGGGTGCGTGGTCAGACGCTCGCTGACAAACGGGACCAGCTCCGGAAAGGTGGCCGGATCGAACAGCATCTCGATCGGGTACTCCTCGTGAAAGGCCATCTGGTAACCGTCCACAAACCGCTCCTGGCGCTTTTGCCACCAGGCAGGCCATGCGCCGTCGGCGTCCCGCAGGACCCAGGCCGGACGGTCCCGGGTGGGGATAAACGCGTCAAAGAAAATCAGCTGTTCCACGCGCTCCGGCATGGCGTCGGCTACCCCGGTCAGCGTGATACCCCCAAACGAATGCGCCACCAGCACCACGTCAGACAGATTTTCAAAGCGAAGCACGTTCGCCACATCTTCGATATGCGTGGCGAGCCCCACGTCCGGCGACATCAGATGCTGCCGTTCGCCCACGCCCGTGCAGGTAACCGTGTAGGCCTGGTGGCCCCGCTGGCGGAGCTGCCGCGCCACCGGCTCCCAGACCCAGCCGCCGTGCCATGTTCCCGGGATCAGGACAAAGGTACGGGCGGTTTCGGGTGGCGTTGATGCCCTCCGGGGGCTGCCGGCACAGCCCGCTGCCACAGATGCCGCCGCGGCCGCGGCGACCAGGCTTCGTCGGGTGGTTTTCATGGCTGGGAAGGGATCTCGTCAGGTGGTGAGGTCATGCACAATGCGGGCGACCCAGCGCTCCCGGCGCGCTTTCTGCTCCGCGGCCAGCGCTTCGTCGGGCTGGAATTGATCCACCGCGTCTGCCCCCAGGCCGTGCTCCCGGGCCAGGGCCTCGTGGGCATCCAGCCGCTCCCGCAGCGCCGACACCTCCATCGCCAGCCGCAAAACCACGTCCACCAGCTGGTCCGCATTTACCTGCGAAAGAAAAGCGGGCTTGCCGCGGCCGCTGTCCAGCAGCAGATCGGCCACGCTCGGCGTGTTACCGGGTTCCGACACCGCCCTACGCTCCGGACCGCCGGATGCCAAACACGAGATACTCCCGCGCCGGGCCCACGGGTACGTAGTCGGCAAACTGTTCGCCCTCGGGAACGCCCGCCTGGCTCATCAGATCTCTTACGGAGCTGTCGGCGAAGCCGGTCCAGAACGGTTCGCCGTTGTTCTTAACCTGCCAGTGGTTGGTGACCTGCTGCGGGATGGACAGACGATCCGGCTGATAGGGCACGTCGATGTTGAGCATCAGACCGCCGGGCCGCAGCAGGCGATACGCCTCCGCGAAAATCTCCGGCGCCTTATCGTGCCAGGTTTCGTGGAACATGATCTGGGAGACGATCAGGTCAAAGCTGCCGGCTTCGAGGCCGGTCTGCGCCGCATCCCCCTGCCGGTAGGCAATAGCCTGGCCCGCGTCTTCCGCCCACAGGTGGGCAAAGCGCACAAACGATGCGGACAGATCCACGCCATACACTTCCGCCTCGGGGAAATGTTGTTTGAGTCCCAGCGTGATCGTGCCGGGCCCACAGCCCATATCGAGGATGCGCGCAGGTTTGGCACCGCCCAGGTGCGGTTCCACCATGCGGGCGACCCCCTGCCCCAGGCTGGCAAAAGTATCGCCGCCGGACACAAAGCCCTTGGCGGCGGTGTAGAGCACCAGGGTACCGGCATAGAGTGCCGCGGCCGTCAGGTCCGCGTCCTGCTGGCCCAGAAAATAACCGCCCGGCTGCCGATGGATTTCGGTGCTGGCGATGGGTTCCGGGAGCGCCAGCTGCGGATCCAGCGCTAGGGATCCAAGCTGCTCGCTTTCGCTGATCGCCGCCCCGCGCGCCTCCATGGCGGTCAGCACCCGGTCCACGGTATCCCCGACGGTTTCCCACATCAGATCCTGGGAGGTGTAGGTAAGCGATTGCCACATTTGATACAGCGGCTCATCGGTCAGCGCCGCGGCACCGGTATCCCGGTCTTGAGGTTCGCTCCCCTCCCCCGCCAAACGAGGCTTCACCTCGCTTTCATAATGCTCCCCCAGGCGCTGCTCCAGCGGCCCGTTGACCTGGGCTTTCAGCGCGCTGACAAAAGACTGGCGGGCGCGTTCCATCTGGTCGGGATGATAAAGCTGACTGAACAGGGGCTGACCGGACACGGTGTACCTCGCTTGGCTTGTGGCTCAGGGCTGCCCCAGCTTGGGCAGCTGAAGCGGCTGGTTGGGAATCATGACGGTTTTTTCCTCGGTCATCAGTTCCACCGAGGCGCGCAGGCCGTCCCGGCCAATACCGGACTGCTTGTAACCGCCAAACGGCGCGCGCAGGTCCCGAGTGAGCGGCGTGTTCACCCAAACGGTACCGGCTCGAATCTGCCGCGTGAGGGACATCACCGTGGGCAGATCGTCCGACCATACGTAGCTCACCAGTCCGTATTCTGAGTCGTTGGCGATCGCCACGGCCTCGTCGAGGGTGTCAAACCGAAGGATGCTGGCAAACGGACCAAAAATCTCTTCCTGGCAGACCCGGGCACTGTTCGCCGGTGCCAGCACGGCCGTCGGCTCCAGGAAATAGCCCCGGTCAAAACCACCGGCTTCGTTGCCACCGGCGAGCACCTCCGCTCCCTCTCCCCGGGCGACGTCCACGTAGGACAGGACTTTGCGGTAGTGGTCCGCAAAGGCCATGGCTCCCACTTCGCTGGCGGGGTCAAATGGATCGCCAACCTTCACGTGGGACATGCGGTGGACAAACTTCTCGATAAACTCATCCGCCACGTCCGACTGCACCAGCACCCGGGACCCGGCCAGGCACTGGGAACCGTTGCCCGCCAAGATGGCGAGCAGCGACCCATCTACGGCGCGTTCAAGGTCGGCACTGCTGGTTACGATATTGGCTGATTTGCCGCCCAGTTCGAGGCCAACTTTTTTCAGCGTGCCAGAAGCTGCCGACATGATTGCCCGGCCGGTCTGGGTTCCGCCGACAAATCCCACCACGTCTACGCCGGGATGGCGAACGAGCGCATCTCCGGTCACCGGACCGCGGCCGTTGACCAGGTTGATGAGGCCCGGCGGAATATCCGCTTCGCTTAGGATCTCGACAAAGCGACGCAGGGACCAGCCGCAATACTCAGACGGTTTGATCACCACCGAATTGCCCAGCGCCAGCGCCGCCGCCAGCTTCATGGAAGACAGAACCAGGGGCGCGTTCCAGGGCGTAAGCAGCGCCACCACGCCGGCCGGCTCGTGGGTCACTACCGACAAATAGGTTCCGGTCTGGGTGAAGCTCTCGCCCGCCAGCGTGCCGGACACCTCGGCAAAAAAGTGAAAGTTCTCGATGGTGCGGCCCATGTGCATTCCCTGCACACCGGTAAGCGGCAGCCCCCACCTCCAGCGCCTGGATGGCCGCGAGCTCGGCCTGGTGCTTCTCCACGCAGTCCGCGAGTCTTTGCAGCACCTTTCGCCGTTCGTTGTGCGACAACCGCGGCCACGGACTCTCGTCCGCCACCCGCCGCGCAGCACGTACGGCCGCGTCAACGTCCTCCGGCGAGTTTTCGTCCAGCACGTAAAGGGGTTCTTCGGTCGCCGGCGCCAGGCGCTCAAAATCGAACTGGTCGCGGCGCGGCAACGGCTGGCCATTGGCCCAACCGGTCACCACTTCCGGCTGCGTCAGGCCGTGTTGTTCAACCACCTGTTTTACTGAGAGAACCATGTTTTCTCGGCTTGTTTATCGGGCCGGCCGATTATACGGCCAGCCTCCGCGCGTTCGACATATCAACTCGCTATAGCTGGTGTCGCGATCAGTTGTGGTATGGCCCGGCGGCGCCGGGGTAGGCTTGCCGCTCCAAGATGCGGGATCTTAAGTGATGAACTGGTCAATGGTGGGCTGGGGCGTTGGCTCCCTGGGAACGGGTACCGTCTACAACGCCCTGGCGCTGTTTGGTCTGTTTTTTCTAACCACGGTGGTCGGGCTTGAGCCGGCGCTGGCGGGCGCCCTGTTTTTTGTCACCAAACTCTACGACGCCATTTCGGATCCGGTAATGGGGGTCATCAGCGATCGGACCCGGCATCGCCTGGGTCGGCGCCGCCCCTACCTACTGGTGGGTGCGGTGGCGCTTGGTCTGTCGTTTGCAGGCTTCTTCTATATCTCCGCAGCTTCCAGTCAGACCGTAACTATCGCCGTCGTCGTCGGCGTACTACTGCTGCACGCGACGGCCTATACCGTGTTCTCCGTGCCGTACCTGGCAATGCCCGCGGAGGCCACCGAGGACTATGACGAACGCACGCGCATGATGTCCTACCGCGTCCTGTTTCTGATGGTGGGCGTCATGATCGGATCAGTCGCGGGCCCCAAACTCGTAGCGCTCGGCGGTGAGGGGGCCGACGGTTACCGGCTCATGGCAATGACCTTCGCTGTGGTCACCATGGCGTGTGGCGCAGTGGCGTTTTTCTCTACCGCGCGCCTGCCCAAGCTGGAGCGGTCGGCCAACCAGTCAGGCCTGGCGGATGGTCTCCGGCTGCTGATCAAAAACCGTCCGTTTCTGTTGCTCGTGGCAGTGAAGCTTCTGCAGCTTGCGGCGCTGGCAAGCGTGCTGGCCAGCGCGCCTTATCTGTTTCGTTTTGTGCTGGGGCTGAGCGCCTCGGACATTGGCAACTATCTGCTGGTGTTTACCATCGCCGGCCTGGTATCGATCCCCGTCTGGCGACCCGTGGTGGTCGCGCTGGGCAAGCGAAATACCTACATCATCTGCGTCACGCTGTACGCGCTGGCCATTGCCACCTGGTTTCTGTGGACGGCGGAGGAGCCCGGCTGGCTCCTGTATGCCCGGGCCGTGTTGATCGGCGCTGGGTCTACGGGGGGGCTGGTCTGCGGCCAGTCACTGCTGCCCGACACCATGGAGTACGGCCGTCTCACCAGCGGCCGGGATGATGCTGGCGCCTACAGCGGAATATTTACCACCACAGAAAAGCTGTCGGGCGCCATCGGCCCGCTCCTGGTCGGCGCCATCCTCACCGGTGCGGGTCTCGTAAAAGGTAATGTCGGGGCCGAGGCGCAGCCGGAGTCGGCCATTACTGCGGTGCTGTGGTGCGCCTCGCTGCTGCCGGCCATTCTGAACCTCGCCACCATTCCGGTGCTGCTGGCCTATCGCCTGGACAAACAGGCACTGGCAGACCTGCGCGCCGCTTCCGCCTGAGCGGAGTCACAGCGGCGCTCCCTCAGGGATTACACCGCGCGTCAGCCAGCGTGGTGAGCGGGGTCATCTGCACCGAACCGGGCGCAATCTGAGAACCGCTGGCGGACCAGGACGCGGTAAAGCGTTGTTCCTGATCAAACTCGAAGGTCACCGTGCCCCAAGAGTCGACCTGAGTCGTGTCGCTGTCGAACTTCGGCGGAAACTCTCCGCTGACTCCGGAAAACGCCTCGGAGACCACCCGATTGCCGTCAAACGGTGCCGACCCCACCAGCCAGAGCTGCCTGCCGTCCAGGTAGTGGAACCAGGACCAGGCGAGGGCCGGCTGACCGTTCTGCAGGATCGTCTCTGCCACAATCCCATGGCCATCCTGCGCCGGGTTGTAGTAAACGCCCGTGGAACAGTAGGACATGGGAGCTCCCGCCACGCTGATGGCTTGCGGTACCGTCAGGCGCCCCATTTTCAGCGTGCCGGCCTGCCCGGCGCCGGCGCCGGACAGCCAGCGGAACGAAAGGGCTGAACCTGATTCAAAAACCAGCTCCAGCTGCCCCCAGTCTTCCCGCTGAACAGCCGCGGCATCAAAAGCGGCGCCAAAGTCTGCGCCGCTGGTCAGCGTCATGGGAATCACCGCCCGATCGCGGCGGATATCGCCAACGCCGATCAGCCACATCGGTTCGCCATCCCGGTACACGTACCAGGTGGTCAGCAGTCGCGGACCCTCGGGGCCGTTGATCAACTGCACCTGGATGCCGTGCCCCGGTTCCTGCGTGTCATACCACAGGCCGTTCACCGCTTCGCTGATGCGGTAGGCCGGTTCGCCGTCCACGTCGGCAAGCGGCACCCGCCAGACGCCCCGGCCGTAGGTAAAGGCAAAGAGGTATGCCGTCCCCGAGCCTTCCGGCTCATTGATCACCAGCCGCTCCACAATCGCGCCGCCAAAACCGGTTTCCTCCACCTGCCAGGACTGGCCGCCATCCAGGGTGAAAAACACGCCCAGGTCCGTACCAACGTAGAGAGTGTCCCGATCAGTTGGATGCACCGCGATGGAGTGCACCGGCACATCCGGAAGCCGATCTGCACCGGCGCCGTCGATGCTAAAAAAGCTTAAACCCCCGTCGGTGGACTTGAACACGTGATCCCCGCCGAGACTCGAGTACGTTGCATACGCCGTGTTGTCATCGTTGGGATCAAAAGCCAGCGACGAGACCCAGCCAGTGCGCGGCTGCGTGCTGTCGGGCACGGTGACGCTGCTGGACGCCATGGTCGGCACAATCCGGTAGATGGCATTGCCCGTGCCCACCAGCGCCCACGGACGTACCGGCGCAAGCGCAATGGCGTTTCCCTTGTCGTAAAACGACCGGCCAAATTCAGCCGACGCCTGATCGAAGACCAGGCCATCAAAGGTGCCTCGGTAAAGTCGTTTGCCTGCGACAAAAATGGTGGACGGATTCTGCGGGTCCAGCACAAAAGGTGTGATGAACATAAATTCGTCGCTGCGCTGCACCGGCTGATACAGCGCATCCGCCAGCCCCTGGTATTCAAGATTGGCATCCACCCGAAAGATCTGGCCGCGCTGGGCCGACAGGTACAGCAGATCGTCCCGGGCGTTGTAGGCGGTGTAGCTGCCGTCCCCGCCGAGGAAGGTCACCCACTGATTGGGAAACTGCGGATGGTTGAAGACATCCGAGCCGTTGTCCTGCATGCCGCCGAATACCATCGCCCCATCCGGCGATACGCTGCCGTGATAAAACTGCGTGGTGGTGTAACCCCGCACCTGTTCGGTAAACCGGGTGCCCTGGGTCATCAGGGACCGATAGCCGTCCCGCAGCCGATCCGACGGCGCCAGCCGGTCCCAGGCCCGCCACACGCCGCCGTCGTTGCCGATCCAGAGTGTTCCGTCGGCATCGAAGGTCAGCGCGTGGATATCCGGGTGCATCTCCGGGCCGTCGGTGGCGGGAGTATTGCTGTCCGAGAAATAGTTGGAGGTCAGCCCGAAGGTCCGGCCGCCGTCATCGGAGCGGTAAAGCTGCATGCCGCCAACCCACACCACGTCCGCGCTACTCGGGTCCACGGCCACCGCCTGGTTGTACCAGCCGGCGTTGTAGGGCGTATTGCCATCGGTGCGCGCCTGCCAGGCGAAGGCCAGCATCCAGGTGCTCACCGGGTCGTCGTCCGAGTTGCGCAACGTCGCCGTCCAGGACTGACCGCCATTGTCGCTGCGGAAAAGGGCGTGCAGCCCGTTGTCGTAGTCGCCGACCCCGTCGTCGTTTTTGTCCGGCCCGGGCACGGTGCTCGACGCCAGTGCATACATGACGCTCGAATCGCCGGACCAGGCAGCGATGGACGTACGGCCCATGCCTGGCTCCGTCAGGGTGATCTGCCAGCTGTCGCTCGCCTCCGCCTGGGCATTGAGATAAATCCGTGCGTCACAGGGGCCGCCGCAGGTGTCCGGCAGCAGGCCGGGGAGAAAGTAGCGATCGTCCTCCGACCGGGAGGAGCAGGTCGCCACGACCCAGTCGGTGCCCGTGTCCGGACGGAGCTCAAGGTCCGTACATCCTTCAAACCGCTGCTGCGAACCTTCGGCCGTGGACAGCGTCGCGGTGAAGGTCACGCCACCGTCGTCGGAGCGCCAGATGCCGGTGTTGGTGGCCGCGTAGATCCGCTGATCGCTCAGCGCCGACACCACGATGTCGCTCACGTATAGAAAGTTGTCGTTGATGGTGGCGTCCAGCTGTACCCAGTCTTCTCCACCGTTGGTGCTCTTGAAGATCCCCGCGCCGGTCATATTGGAGTACGGACGATTGGTGCGGCGATAAAGCTCGCCAGTACCGGCGTAGATCACCGCGTTGTTGCCGGGCGCCACCGCGAGTGCTCCGACGTTGACGTTGGCGAGCGAGTCTCCCAGGGCCCGCCAGCGATTGTTCTCATAAGCCCAGACACCACCGGACACGCCGGAAGCGAGCATGCGGCCGTCGCTGTCAAAAACCACCCGCCGGGTGCGGCCACCTTTTTGATCCGGCCCCAGCGACACCCAGCTGGCGGGGGCCTTGCGGGCGGCCTTGGGCCGGTAGCGGGCCGCGGAGGTGTCGCGTTTCAGCTGCGACGCCTGGACGCGCGCTCGTTCCAGATAGTCCATAGGCAGCTCAGCCTGGCCGGGACTCAGGCGGCGCTGCACATGCCATTGAGCCCGCTCCCAGGCGTGGGCCTTGGGAATGGCCGCCAGGGCGGCGGGAGCTGGAGAAGCTACAGAAGTCCGGTGCGGCGTGGGCTCGGAATCCTGGTGGCGCAGACTGGTGAAAAGTACAAAGGCGAGCGCGGCCAGCAGGCCGGGCACTGCGATCAATCGGAGGCTGTGGGGGCGTTTGGTCATAGGGTCAGCTAACTACGGCGCTTGCCGTACACCCTAGTACAGCCACCCTGTCCTGCCAATGGCTCTATCGGTGCTTTCGCGTCAGAAATCGCCTGCGCTGCACTCAGCCTTCGAGCTCCTGCTGGATCTCCGCCATGATGCTGCGGATGGCGCTTTTGTCGTAGCCGCGTTTGCTCATGGTGACCATGCCGTCGGGACCGATCACAAACAGGTGGGGAATCGCGCTGACCGCAAAGCGTTTCCTCACTACGTGGTTCGGGTCATTGATAAAAAATAGGCGATACGCACTCGCATGGCGCCGGACATAAGCCCGGTCCGCGGGGGAATCGTCAAAGGATACGGCCAGCACCGTCAGCCGCTCCCCGAACCGTCGTGCCAGTCGATTCAGGGCCGGCAGTTCTTCCATACACGGCGGGCACCAGGATGCCCAGAAGGTGACCACAACAACCTGGCCTTCGAAGTGGTTTCTAAAAACGGCATTGCCGTTCGCGGCCACGCCCAGGTACTCCGGCGCCTGATCTGCCACCTCCACCTGGGCCTCGAGTCCCGTGGTGCAGGCAAGCAGCAGGACAAAGGTGATGAGCCGGGTAACCCTCTTCATGCCCTGAGACTACCACAAAGGGAAAAATGCCCGCAGACCCCCCCCAATCACTCAGAGCGTTTGATCACCCTCAAACAGCTGTTCCAGCTCTGCCCTGCCCCGCTTGCCGATCTCCACCAGCGCTTCCAGGTCTTCCTCGTGGCCCACCGCTTTTTCCAGCGTGCCCTCGTCGTGAGAACGAAACAGCGCGGCGCGGCGCATCGCCGGTCCTTCGTTGTAGCCCAGGGCCACCAGGGTGCCTACGGCGGTTTCCAGACTGCTGCCGTAGGTTTCCCGCGTCACCTGACTGCAGCCAGCGCTGTGCAGCTGCAGCGCATTCATCCGGTCCCGGGCCCGGGCCAGCACCTTTAACTCCGGAAAATGCTCCTGGCACAGGCCCACGATCGCCACCGCGGTTTCCGGATCGTCAATCGCCAGCACCAGCACCCGGGCATGCTGAATGCCCGCGGCGTAAAGCAGCTCAAGCTGGGAGGCATCGCCAAACGACACCTGATTGCCAAAGCGCCGCACAAAATCAATGTGCCGGGGGTTTTTGTCGATGGCGGTAAACGGGATGCCGCTGGCCTGCAGGATCCGGGCAACAATCTGGCCATAGCGCCCAAAACCGGCGATCAGCACTTCCGGTTCCGCCTCGGCGGCGGCGCTATCCTCTTCGCTTTCCGGGGTTTCGGCTTCAGTTCGCACGGTGCGCTCAAACAGCACCAGGGCCGGCGCCGTCAGCGCCATGGAAACACCCACCACCAGCGTGACCAGAGCCGCCAGGTCCGCGTCCAGATGTTCACCGGCCAGCATCTGGGTCAGCAGCACAAACGCAAACTCACCGCCCTGGGACAACAGCAGACCCATCTGCATACCCTCCCGGTAGCTCATGCCCCGCAGCCGCAGCAGCCCGGCAATCACGGCTGCTTTGCTAGCCATCAGTCCAAGCGCCAGACCCACAATCAGCAGGGGCTTGCTGGCGAGCAGCGACAGATCCAGCGTCATGCCGATGGACATGAAAAACAGCCCCAGGAGAAGCCCTTTGAAGGAATTGATATCAGCCTCGAGCTGATGCCGGTAGTCGGACGTGGCCAGGGTGATGCCGGCCATAAAGGCGCCAAGGCCCGCGGAGAGACCGGCCAGCACCATCAGCTCAGCGTACCCCAGCACAATGAACAGAGCCGCGGCCGCCATGATTTCGCGGCTGGCATACGCCGCCACCAGCTTCAGCAGCGGTTTGAGCAAAAACCGCCCCGCCAGCAGCAGACCCACCACCGTGCCCACCCCGACCAGCAGGCCGGGTCCCTCACTGGCGCCGCTGGCGGGAGCGGTAGCGCCGACCAGCAGCACAATCGGGATCACGGCGATGTCCTGCAGCAGCAGAATCGAGAAACCGCGGCGGCCCAGCGGGCCACCCAGAATCTTGCGCTCTTCCATCAGCTGCAGCGCAAAGGCGGTGGAGCTCAGACCGAGGGTCAGCCCGAGCAGCAGCGCCAGGAGCAGCGGCAGGCCGAGCAGCCACATGGCCACGCCAAGCGCAACGGCGCTGCATAACAGCTGGGAGACGCCGGTCAGCAGGATGTTCTGTCGCATGTTCCACAGCTTGGCCGGCTCCAGCTCAAGGCCGATCACAAACAGCAGCATGATCACCCCGATCTCGGCAAAATGAAGCACCGCAGCGGGGTCCGACACCAGCCCCAGCGCGGATGGCCCGATCAGTACACCCGCCGCCAGATACCCCAACACGGCGCCCAGGCCGGCTCGGCGAAACAGCGGCACGCAAACTATGGCCGCCCCGAGAAACGCCAGGGTTGTCATCAGCAGGTGGCCGTCTTCCATGCAATTTCCTTCGTTGGGGTCGGCGCCATTATTCCCCATGGGAACGATGCTGACGACCATCATTTGCTGAACCTGGGACACTCGATTTGCGGGATCGGGCAACTGCGCGTATACCGTCATGCCTGTGACCCCTTCCAACCTGCATACAGCGCGCGAAGTGCTGCACCAGACCTTCGGCTTCAGCTCGTTTCGCGGCAAGCAGGAAGCGATCATCGAGGCCGTGCTGACCGGGCAGGATGCGCTTGTGCTCATGCCCACCGGTGGCGGCAAATCGCTCTGCTACCAGCTGCCGGCGCTGGTGCGGGACGGCGTCGGCATCGTGATCTCGCCGCTGATTGCGCTGATGGAAGATCAGGTCGCGGCGCTGCGGCAGCTCGGCGTAGCCGCTACCTGTCTCAATTCGACCCTGAGTCCTGCCGCGCAGCGCGAGAGCTGGGAGCGGCTCCGAGCCGGCCAGGTGGATCTGCTTTACGTGGCGCCGGAACGGCTCAATCAGGCAGATACGCGGCGCGCGCTCACCGAACTGAACGTGGCCCTGATCGCCATCGACGAGGCTCACTGCGTATCCCAGTGGGGCCATGACTTCCGGCCGGACTACCTGCAGCTGCAGTCGCTGGCGGAGGACTTTCCCTCGGTACCCCGCATTGCGCTGACCGCCACCGCCGATGGCCAGACGCGGGAAGATATCGTCACCCGGCTTGCCCTGCGTGAGCCGCGGCGCTTTATCAGCGGATTTGATCGCCCGAATATTCGCTACCTTGTGCAGCCGAGAACCGACGAGCGGCGCCAGGTGCTCAAATTTCTCGAACCGCTGAAAGGGTCCGCCGGTATCGTCTACTGCCTGTCGCGCAAGAAGGTGGATACCATCGCCAGCTGGCTGCGGGACCAGGGCTGGAACGCCCTGCCCTATCACGCGGGCATGGATGGGGAGACCCGGCAGATCAATCAGCAGAAGTTTGCCCGGGAAGATGGTGTGGTCATCGTGGCCACCATCGCCTTTGGTATGGGCATCGACAAGCCGGACGTGCGCTTTGTGGCGCACCTGGATCTGCCCCGCAGCATGGAAGCCTATTATCAGGAAACCGGCCGCGCCGGCCGGGACGGCGAACCGGCCCAGGCGTTTTTGCTCTACGGGCTGCAGGACGTGGTGCGGCTCAAGCAGATGCTGGAATCCGGCGAGGCCGCGGACGACATCAAAAGCCTGGAAAAGCGCAAGGTGGACGCGCTGCTGGCCTGGTGTGAGATCAGCACCTGCCGCCGGCCGCCGCTGCTGCGCTATTTCGACGAAGAGTACGGACAGGAGCGCTGCGGCAACTGCGATAACTGTCTGGAACCGGTGGACACCTACGATGCGACGGACCCCGCCCGGCGTTTCCTGTCCGCCGTCTACCGCACCGGGCAGCGGTTCGGTGTGGGCCACATAATCGACGTGCTGCGCGGCGGCGACACGGCCAAGGTTCGACAGCACGGCCACGACCAGCTCAGCGTATTTGGCATTGGCCAGTCCGTCAGTATCGCCCAGTGGCGCTCGATTGCCCGGCAGCTCATCGTGCGCGGATTCCTTAACGCCAATATGGATCGCTACGGCGCGCTGGAGCTGACTCCGGCCTGCCGCCCGCTGCTGCGCGATGAAACGACGCTCACGCTGCGCCAGGACCGCAAGAGCGCCCGCACCGGCGCGGGGACTAAAGGCCGCAGCCGGGCGGCCGCCGATGAGCCGGCCCTCAGTTCGGAACAGGAAAACCTGTTTCAGGCGCTGCGGGAACTGCGCCGCGAGATCTCCGACGAGGCGGGGGTTCCCCCCTACGTTATCTTTCACGACGCCACCCTGCGGCAGATGGCGCGGCAGCGACCCGCTGACGCGGCCAGCCTGCTCGACATCAACGGGGTTGGGGAAGCCAAACTCGACCGCTACGGCAAGGCATTTCTGGCGGTGCTGGAAGACTGGCCGGAAGCCGTCTGACGAGTCGCGCCCGGCTGCGTGGCGGTTGGATGAATCAGGTATGCTAAGCGCTTCGTTTGTGGGGAGCGCACGCGCATGGGTCACCGCCTGACAGCCCTGGATCTGGCCTTTCTGGGTCTTGAGACACAGAAAACGCCGGTCAATGTCGCCTCGCTCTTCATCATGCACGTCCCGGACAAATACCAGGGCAACTTCATCCGCGACCTGCTGGAGCAGCTGTCCGAGGTTGAGCCGGGACCGCCGTTCAATCTGAAGCTCAGCGGCAGCAGCGTGGTCAACATGCCCCGCTGGGTGGAAGACGAGCACTTTGACCTGGATTACCACGTGCGCCACTCGGCGCTGCCCCAGCCAGGCACCCAGAAAGACCTGATGGATCTCGTGTCCCGGCTGCACAGCCGCGTCATGGATCGGGAAAGGCCACTGTGGGAGTTCCACCTCATCGAGGGGCTGCAGGACAACCGGGTGGCCGTGTACATGAAAATGCACCACGCGGCGATCGATGGCATGGGGGGCATCGCGCTGCTAGAGGCCTGCTTCAGCACTGATCCCGATTCACCGATCCGCGCGCCCTGGGCCGGGATTGACGGAGACCGCTCCCGCAGCCGCCAGCCGTTTCAGCTCCTGGGCATTCCCAGCAAGCTGCTTCGCTCGGTGCAGTCCCAGGCGCGTATGGGTGTCGATCTTGGCCGGCTGCTGGTGGGGCACGGACTGAAGGCGGTGGGGGTGAAGCCGGACGATTCGCCGGCGCCGTTTACCGCGCCCAAGTCCCGCTTCAATGTGCCGATCTCCGGTGCCCGGAAATTCAGCGCGACAAAGCTGCCTTTGAAAGAGCTCAAGCGTCTGGCCCGACTTACCGGTGCCACCGTCAACGACATTGTGCTCGCCGTCTGCAGCGGAGCGCTGCGAAAATACCTGAAGCACCACCGGTCTCTGCCCCGACGGTCGCTGGTCGCGAGCGTGCCGGTGTCCATCCGGCAGATCAACCGGCGGGGCAATCAGATTACCTACGTCAGCGCGCGGCTAGCCACGCACCGGCGCACGCCGCTGGGCCGCCTGGAGGACATTTCCACCTCCACCCGGGCCGCCAAACAGGAAGTGGCCTCGGTGATGCCGTCCGCCTCCATCAACTTTGCCGTGATGGCCCAGGGCCTGGTGGCGGTGATGAACCGAATGGGCGCTACCGACCTGCTGCCACCGCCGGCCAACGTTGTCATCTCCAACGTGCCCGGGCCACGAAAGCCGCTTTACTTCGGGGGTGCCCGGTTGGAGGGGAACTACCCCCTGTCGGTGCTGGTCGACGGGCAGGCGCTGAACATCACCGTGCTCAGCTACGTGGATTCAGTGGACTTTGGGCTGATGGCCTGCCGGGAAGCCGTGCCGGACGTGGACTTTCTGGCCGAGCTGATCGAAGAGTCTTTTGAGGAGCTGCGCAGCGCTGCCGCCCAGCGGTTTGACGAAACCGAGGCTGCGCCGGCGCGGCGACCGACAAAGAAAAAGGCCGGGAAAAAAGTGGTCCGCAAGGCGGCGAGCAGCAACACAAAGCGCAAGTCGGCCCGAAAAAAAGTCGCCAAAAAAGTCGCGCGAAAGGCCGCGGGAAAGACGGCCAAAAAGACGGTGGAAAAGGCCGCCCGGAAAACGACAAAAAAGGCGGCTAAGGCCGTCCGAAAAGCGACGAGCAAAACTGGCAACGGTCAGAGCCGCAAGAAGCAGACCCGGAAAAAAGCTACCGGCGCCGCGCGGCGGAAGAAATCGCCCACCGCCCGGGCTCAGGATGGACG
>JBCCVP010000039.1:0-34036 GCA_039195135.1 Pseudomonadota bacterium
AAGCAGTGGCTGGGCCGCAGCCGGGCCGACGAGATCCGCACCGGCGAGCCGGCGCCGGTATCGCGGCTGGTGGTGCTGACCCCGCAACCCGCGGACGATCAGTCGCCGGCGTGGCTGGGGCAGGCGCTGGGGCAGCTGCTGGCGCGGCAGCTTGAGTCGCGGTTTCAGATCAGCGCGCAGGCGGACGTGCAGCTCGCCTCCTGGGTGGGCCCGGCGCGTCCCGAAGCCACCTGGCTGCAGGATGATGCGGGCGGCGGGCAGCTGGTGCTCACCGGCAAATACCGCAAGGCGGACGCCGCTCAGCAGATCCGCTTTACGCTGGCCGCCCAGCACGGGGCCGGCGTTCGCTGGCAGGCAGAGTTTCTTATCGCTGAAGGAGCGGTGATCGATGAGCTGACCGCCCGGTCCGCGGAGCTGACTCAGAACCTCGGCGAGACGCTGCAGCTCGCGCCGCGGGTGGCCGCGGCAGATGCCGGCGAGCATTTGCCCGCCGCCGCCGCTGGGCTGTCCCGCGTTTACGCCGAGGCCCAGCATGACCTCTCCCGCTTCGACCTCCAGCAAGCGGCCCGGCGCGTAAGCGGCGGTCTCAAGGAAACACCCGAGGATGCGCTGCTGTGGCATCTCAAGAGCCGGGTTGAGGAAGGCCGCGGCCGGCCTCGGGCGGCGCGGCGGGCCGCCGCCCGAGCGCTGGAGCTGTCCGGTGATCTACCCCGCCGACAGCAGCTGGAGATTCAGGCGCGCCAGGCGCAGCTCAGCGGTCAACCGCAGGAGGCGGGCCGGCTGCTGGAAGCCCTCAGCACCTTCTTTCCCGAAACGCTGAGCTACCGGCTTGATCTGGCCCGGGCGCTCAACGCTCAGGGCGAACTCGCTCCCGCCCTGGCGGTGCTGGACAACCTGCAGACGCTGCCGCTCAGCGGGCTTGAGCAGCAGCTGGGCAAGCTGCTCCACGCCGAGCTCTCCATCGGCCACGGGCAGTTCGATCGGGCCCGGGGCCAGCTGCCGGAACTGCTGAACTACGCCAACACGAACGCGCTGCTGCCGATGCAGGCTCAGCTACTGCGGCTTCGCGCCCGGCAGCGCTACTACGCGGACGACAACCTGGCGGGGGCTGTGGATGATCTGTCCGCGGCGGGGGCGCTTTATCAGACGCTTGGGGATCGCCGGGGCCAGGCGGACTGCGCCACGGCGCTGGCCAACTACGCGAGACATCACGGCGACCTGGATGGTGCAGAAACGCTGTTTGCCGGCGCGCTGAAGATTGCCGAGACCCTGGGAGATACGGATCTCATCAATCGGACCATTAACGGTCGGGCAAACGCGCTATCCGGCCGCGGGCTGTATCGGGAGGCCACGGCGCTCTATGAGGACGTGCTGGCGCGGGTGGTGGCCCTGGGTGACAAACACCTGACCGCGCTGATGCACCACAACATCGGCGTCACCGCCCTGAAACTCGGGGAGCTGGACCATGGCTTCGAAGCGCTGGAACGATCGCGCGCCATGAACGAGACGGCGGGCAACCCTTTTGGCATGATGCTGGTGCACTACGGCCTGGGCAACTATCGCTGGGAGCGGGCGGAGATGGACCAGGCTCAGACGCATTACGAAGCGGCCAGAGACCTGGCGGCGCGCCATAACTCTCCGGCCTGGGAGCGATTTTCAGATCTACAGCTGGCGCAGATTGAGCGGTGGCGCGGCGCCACCGCCGCCGCGACGCTGCGGGCGCAGCGAAGCTTTGACGGTTTTCTTGCGGGTGCGCAGGAAGATCGGGCGCGCCGGGCAGCCCGGGTGCTGGCGGCAATCCTGATCGATCATGGCGCGCCGGACCGGGCGCGGGCGCTGACCCGGGACTGGGCGGACACGACCAACTCGCGGGAACTCCTGCTCCTGGCGATGCTGGACGTTGCGCAGCACCCGAGCACTGCCGCGGAACAGGCCGAGGCAGCGCTGGACGCCGTCAGCGACCTGCAGCATCTGCCGGAGCGGCTGGAGGTCATGACGGGCGTGGCCGACGTGCTGGCTCGCGCGGGAGAGCGCGCACCGGCGCGGGAACTGCTGACGCAGGTTCGCGGCGAGGCGCAGTCGCACGGACTGGTGCGCGTGGATCGGGCGGCGGAGCGCCTAGAGCGCAGGTTGGCTGAATCGCCCCCGGTGGGGGAGCGCGTGGCTGATCCCACCCGCTAGCGGGTGGGCCGTTAGAGACTCAGACCGGGTCCCCGGATCAAGCCGGGGGCCAAGCCTGATTGTTCATTAGCCGCCAGAGGCCGGCGCGGCGTCCGCCGATTCGGCGTTGGTCTCGTTATGCGTGGTAATCGCGTTGGCCAGGCCCTCGACGTACTCGTCGCCGTGCAGTATCTGCACGCTTGAGCCGGCGAACGCTTCGCCAATAGGCTCGGCGCGACCACCCAGACAGCGGGCCAGAAAACCTTCCATCACGGAGTAGAACGCCAGCCGGTTCTCCGGCCGGGCAAAACCGTGGCCTTCGTCGGGAAAGTTCACGTAGGTGACGGGCAGTTCTTTCTCCGACATGGCCTCAACCAGCTGGTCGCTTTCCAGCTTGGTTACGCGCGGGTCGTTTTCGCCCTGACCGATCAGCAGCGGAACGGAAATATCGTTGACGCGGCTGATGGCGGAGCGATTGTACATGTCGGCGCGATCGTCCGGATCTGTCGGGTCCCCAACGTATTTGAACCAGCTGCCTTCCAGGAACGGCTTCCAGTACTCGGGAAAGCTCTCGATCAGGGTGACCAGGCTGGACGGCCCGACAATGTCCACGCCGCAGGCAAAGGCGTCCGGGGTAAACGACACGCCGATCAGCGTGGCGTAGCCGCCGTAGGAACCGCCGGCGATGGCCACCTGATCCTTGCTGGCGATGCCCTGTTCCACCGCCCAGTTCACACCGTCAATGAGATCGTCGTGCATCTTGCCGGCAAACTCGCCGACCGCCGCATTGACGAAGTTTTTGCCAAAGCCGGTGGAGCCCCGGTAGTTAACCGACAGCACGGCATAGCCGCGGTTGGCCAGCCACTGGTGCCAGGCGTTGTAGCCGTAGTCATCCCGGGCCCAGGGTCCGCCGTGCACGTCCAGCACCATGGGCACCGCGGCCTCGGGCCGACCGTTCCCGTCGGTGTCGGAACCGGGGGGCAGGGTCAGGTAAGACACCAGCGTCAGACCGTCGCGGGAGGGGATTTCCACCGGGTACATGGGCTGCAGCGAAGCATCCGCCAGCTCGGGCCGGGTGGCGAACATTTCCGTCAGGGTCTGGGCCTCCCGGTCGTACATGAAATACACGCCCGGGGCCTCGGCCGACTCGGCGTAAACCACCATGCGCTCAAGGTCGTCGGTGGCGGAGATCACGGCAAACTCGCCGGCCAGCTGGTCATCCAGAAACGCGAGGTCTTTGGCAGCGTCTTCGTCCAGCGCCGTCCATTCGGTTTTCAGGTAGTCCACCGAGTAGGCCAGCGGCTCGAAGGTGGTGGGATGCAGGAGCACGTTGTTGACGTCGGCCTGGTTGCTCTCGGCGAGCACCTCCACCGAGCCGTCCTCAGCGCTGATTTTGACCAGCGCAGCCTTGTCCCGCCCGCGGCTGTCCACCGCGTAGATCGACTGGTTGCTGCCGTCAAAGCCAAACGCGTTGGTGGTGAGAAAGTCTTCAGCAGGAATGCTGAGCAACTTGTTGCCCTCAAAATCAACGATGTCGGCGCCGCCGCCGGGCGTTTGCTGCAGCCCGAAGCGCGGCGTCAGGGTGTTGTCCACCAGCCAGCCCGCGTAGCCCGGATTTTCCTGCACGAGCTTGCGCTCGCCGCTGGCCACGTCCACCAGGTAAAGGTCAAACAGCTGCGGGTTGCGCGCGTTGGCGCCCACCAGCAGTTCGCCTGGCCGACCGGAGGAAACGGCCTGAATACCGGCGCGAACGCCATCGTCAAACGGCGTGAGATCGCGCACTTCGCCGGTCTCAACGTTGCTGGCGTACACATGGAAATTCTCGTTGCCGCCCTGGTCCTGCTGGTAGTAGACAAACTTGGAGTCCGGCGACCAGAAGTGGTTGTTGATGCCGCGATGCGTGTCCTGGGTGATGGCCCGCGCCGCTTTCACGTCGGCCGCCGGCGCCACCCAGACGTTGAGCACGTTGTTCACCGGCGCCAGCCAGCTCACGTATTCACCGTTGGGGCTGATCCGACCCTGCGTCTGCTGCGGGTTGCCGAAAATCTTTTCGCGCTCGATCAGCGGCACGTCGGCCACCGGGGCCGCCGCGGGGGCTGCGGCGGCGGTCGCTTCGGGCGCTGCCGCCGTTTCACCGGCATCCGCCTGGGACGCATCCTCGCTCTGGCAGCCCAGCAAGAGGGCAGAAACCGCGGCAAGGGTTACAAAATAAGGGGTTTTAGAAGGCGCTCTGGGGGCCATGACTCGATCCTCCCGGGAAATAGAGCGCGCCACACTAGAAGTTGTGTGTTGCTCCCGCAAGTGACGAAGGGCCTAGTGGGTCGGCCGGGTGGAAAGGGTGGCCCGGGAGAGCGGGATTCAGGCGGCTCGGCGCGCCTCGCGGCCCGCTTTGGCGCGGAACATCATGCGCCGGAACCAGGACAGGCGATCGACAAACAGCGTGCCGTTGAGATGGTCCATCTCGTGCTGCAGGCAGATCGCCTCCATGCCGGACAGATGCCGCTGGAAGGTCTCGCCATTCACATCCTGGGCCGTCACGTCGAGTTCTGAGTTGCGCACGACGGTGCCCACCATATCCGGTACGGAAAGACAGCTTTCCTCCACGTACGCCGGCACATCCGCGGCCGTGACCTGCGGATTGATGTAGACCTGGGGATCGCTGTGGTCCTCGGACAGGTCCATCACCAGCAACGCCCGCCGGTCACCGATCTGCGTCGCGCAGAGGCCGATGCCGGTGGTTGCGTACAGGGTCTCAACCAGATCGTCGGCGAGCCGGGCGAGGTTTTCATCGAAATCCACCACCCGTTTGGCCGTTTCCCGCAGCCTGGGGTCGGGATACTGAAGAATGGTTTGAACGGTCACGGAGTTCCCCGGCTCAGTTCCCCAAGGGGCGAGGGCCGTGGGCCCGGAAGGGCCCAGCTGGTCCTGCTATCGCGCTTCGCCCCAGACCCCATTGGGGCTGACTACTTGCGCCTGGTCAGCGTCGGAATGTTGAACATCGAAGACAGCGGCGTCCCATTTTTTGAGAGCAGCGGCAGACCGAAGCTTGAGCGCTTGCTCTTGGAACGGGTCAGTTGCTTCATCGGAATGATGGCTGAGTCGCTGCTTTTCAGCAGCGGAATTCCGAAACTGGACCGCCGGTTGGACTTATAGGGGTTCAGCTCCTTCACCGGAATGATGGACTTGTCGCTGCGCTTCAGCGCCCCCAGTCCGATCAGGGATGAAACGGTCCAACCCGGACGGGTGAGCTGCCGGATGTTAATCGAGTGCTCATGCTTCACCAGCGTGGGAAGGCCCAGCAGATCCGACAGCGGCGACGGGTCGTAGGGAACGAACTCGGGCAGTGCCGTCTTGATCGGCCCAAAGCTGTCCATAATTTCTTCGGCTTTCACGCCCATGCCGAACGGCGGACTGACAGAGAGCACCGTTTGCCCCATCTGCAGTGCTCGGGTGCAAACCCCCTTGAAACGCAGCGCGAGTTGATCGTGGTTGATGGCGCTGGCTACCGTAGCGGCGGCGTCGCCGCCCGGCGTCAGTACCAGAATCGCATCGTCGCGAATTTCATGGTGTTTTAGCTGACGAACCGCTTCCTGAGCCTGGTGCTCTTGTTCGTACATTCGGACGGTAGAAATCATGGCTGTGCTCCTTATCCCAGTCACCGCGAAAACAGATACGCCAGCAGTTGCGCGATGGCGCAACTCAGAATGTAACGCGAGTTCTGTCAATCCCGTGTATAGACAGCTCTTGATGATCCACTCGGAACCGGCTCGGTTACCGGTAGCTAGTTTCACAGAAGGAACCGCTAACTTGGACCCTAAAGAGAATGCCCGTCTATGTCAATGATTACTGTCAGTTTTTGTTGTCAGCTTTAGTTGACACATCGTGCAATGCCGAACGTATTTTCACCCGCGAATCCGAGCGGCCCGGTGGAAACGGGGTCTGCGATTTAGAAGCTTGGCGCCGTGAACCCGGTAGCGGCCTTCACCGGCCAGTCGAGGGACTCTTCCGCTGCGTAGCGGATCTCGCTGTAAAGCGCATTGCCGTTGGTGCCGTTGGTAAGGATCACCATGCCGCTGCCGGCGCCAAGGTGACCCTCGATCCAGGCGCGGTAGCTGTTGTTGGAACCGCCATGATGAAACACCCGGGTCTCGCCCTCCCCGTTCAGTCGGGGGCCAAGGCCGTGCCAGCTCTGGGGCACCCGGGTCATCATGTCCTGCACCAGCGCCCGGGGTAGAAAACCGTCGTCCCGGTTTGCGCTGTTCAGCAGGGCGACCACAAACGCTCCGAGGTCCCGGGCACTGGTCCACAGCCCGGAGGCTGCCATTTCCGGCATGGCTTCCCAGCCCCGCGGCAGCGCCGTCGGTCGGCCCCGGCGGTCGTGGGCGTGGGCGATATTGCCGTGGTCCGCCGGCAGCGGGTTCACAAAGGTGCTGCGGGACATGCCCAGCGGCTCGAACACATAGCGACGGGCGGCCTCGGGGTAGCTCAATCCGGTCACGTCTTCCACCAGCACCTGGCTCACCGTAGTGCCGCCGCCGGAGTAGTCCATTTCCGTACCCGGCTTGAACATCAGGCGGACCCGTCCGTGCCGGGCCGGCTTTTTACCATTGAGCGTCTCAAGCGCCGTCGGCAGGTCGGCGCCCGGCTCAAAGTCACCAAATCCATGCTGACTGAACCCCGCGGTGTGGGACAGGATCATGCGCAGCGTGACTTTCTGGTCCCGCGTATAGCGGCTGTCTTCCACCTGCCAGGATTTGAGGTAGGTGTTTACGTCTGTGTCCAGGTCAACCAGTCCTTCCGCGACTAGCCTGAGAATCAGCCCCGCGTTGACCATCTTGCTGACCGAGCCCACCGAGAACACCGTGTCGGCGTCGACCGGCGAATCAGTGTCCTTCACCCGATTGCCAAAGCCGCCGGCCCAGCTGACTTTGCCCTCGGAGATCACCGCCACGCCGGCACCGGGCACGCCGTGATGCACCTGCCGCTGCTCCACGGAAAAACGCGCCGCGTCAGCGTCATCCCGATCGGCCCGCTCCACCAGACCGGTCTGGAACGCCGCCAGCGCCGCCGCGGGCAGATCGTCCGCCGCGGCCGGCAGCACCAGGAAGAACCCGAGCAGAACCCAGGCCGGGCTAATCAGTTTTTGTTGGTTCATCAGTCATTCCGCCGCGCCGTGTGCGAACTCAGCATAGAAACTTCGGGAGCCCTCCTCCCGGGCCAGACGTAACGACGGCCAGGGCGCGGCTATGGCGAACGCTCGCGCTTGAGGCGCTCCTTGGTGCGCTGGCCTTTGCGTTGCAGCGCCGGCCGCAGCGCCCGGCCGAGCGCGGGAAACAGGTAGCTGATGGTTGTGAGATAACCGCTCATCCGGGGCATCGGCTGCTCCGTAGCAGCATTGGTCACCAGGTCAACAATAGCCTCCGCCACCTGCTCCGCCGTGCTGATAGGCTGGGAAAACGTCAGATCACTCACCCCGTCGATATCGTCCATGATGAAGCCCGTATCGATGGGGCCGGGGGAAACGCTCGCGATCTTGATGCCCGTTCCCCGCAGTTCCTCCGCCAGCGCCAGGCCAAAGACCCGCAGCCCGAACTTGGTGGCGGAATAGGTGGCCGAGTCGGGCAACGCGGTGCGCCCGGCCAGAGAAGCCACGTTGATCACCGCCGGCTGCGCCGCGCGCCGCAGGTAAGGCAGCGCCAGCCGGGTAGCCACCAGCGGCGCCTTGAGGTTGACGTCCACCATGCGGCCGATGTCCTCCGGCGGGATCGTCTCCACCGGCCCGCGGGCGTGAAATCCGGCATTGTTCACCAGCACATCGAGGGCACCAAAGCGGGTCTCGATCTCGGCCAGCAGGGCGGCGAAGGCGTCCAGGTCGGTCACGTCCAGCGCCGCCGTCATCGTGCGGTCCTTAAGATCCAGCTCCTGCGCCAGGGTTTCCAGCCCGGCCTGTCCCCGGGCCAGCAGCACGAGGTTGGCACCCCGGGCGGCGAAGGCGCGGGCGGCAGCGGCGCCGACGCCCAGGGAGGCACCGGTGATCAGCACGGTGCGCTGGCGAAAGTCAGTTGCTTGCGTCATGGACAGGCCTTCAGAATCGGTGCAGCGGAGCGTAGCAAACCCCGCCTATCGGCAGGAGCGCAGAAGTGCCGGGACAAAATTCCACTAGATAAATTTGACTTAGCTGCGGCGGGTGTCCAAATTATTGCTTGATGCCAATCCGATGAACTGCCGGGAGACCGACATGCGCAGCACGCTGACCGCTTTGCTGCTGCTACTCGCAGTCAGCAGCACCGTCACCGCCGAACAGATCGGCGCTGAAGCCCACGCCACCACCGACGGAGACCTGCTCGTTTACTCCCGGCAGGCGATCCTGCAATCCGGCTGGCTCACGCTGGGCGACTTTCTGGCCAATCTACCCTTCACCGGCACCGCCCGGGGCCGCGGCACCAACAGCTCCGACGGCGCTCAGTGGGTCAACCTGAATTACCTGAGCCCGGGTCGTTCGCTCGTTTTGCTCAACGGCCGGCGCATGATCACCGGCTTTTCCGGCGCTGCCGACCTGAGCGTTATTCCCCTGTCAGCGCTTGAGCGCGTTGAGATCTCTTTGTCGGGCCAATCGGCCAGCCTCGGCAGCGGCGCCGCCGCCGGCGTGATCAACCTCGTCACCCGGGAAAACCAGGACGGGCTGGAGGCCGGGGTGCAGTTTGGTGAATTTGACGAGGGTGATGGGCGCACCGAAACCGCCAATGTGAGCTATGGCAAAAACACCGAGCGCGGCAGCTGGTACGTCAACTTTTCGCTGCTCAATGCCGATCCGGTGGTGGCCAGTGCCCGGGCGCTTTCCAGCGAGCCCGGGTTTGGCACGGGCACGGCATTTGGTTCCACGGTAACGCCCCAGGGCCGCTTTGGCGCGGCCGCGCTGGGCTCGTTTGCGCTTACCACCGAGCCCGGCACGGTGGTGGACGGTCCGGAAGACTTTCGCGAGGGCGACTACCGCTTGGGCGTACCGGGCGAAGGCCTCGACCGCTATAACCAGGCCAGCGAGGAGTTTGTGCTCCACGATCAGGAGCGTCGGACTCTGTTTGCGCAGGGGCAGTGGACGCTGTCGGAACAGCTGAGCGCGGACGTTGATCTGCTGCTCTCGCAGCGGGATTCGGTGCTGCAGTTTGCTCCGCCGCTGCTCCTGCTCGGGCTGTTTGGCACGAGCGACACCGAGGTGGTGATTGCTGCAGACAATGCGTTTAATCCTTTTGGCCTGACCTTTGGCTCGCCCGACGGTACGGTCTCCGATTACCTGTTGGGCCGACGCCTGTCCGAAGCGGGCAACCACCGGTTTCCCACCGAGGTCGACCAGCGCCGCGTCGCCGGCAGCCTCAACGGTGAGTTCGAGCTGGGTGGCCAGGCGGTGTCCTGGCGCGGCGAGGTGGCGGTGGCCCGGGAAGACGGTGACGACCAGCTGCCGGCACAGATTGACTACGTCCGGGTCGGCCAGGCGCTCGCGGGCCAGCCCTGCCGGGACGACGTGTTTGGCGACGGCTGCGTCGAGCTGAACGTGTTTGGCGGCCAGGGTGCGGACGGGCGCGGAACCATCACCCCTCAGATGCTGGATTACATCCTGTTCGACGCGGTGAACCGGCGGCGCAACGGTTTGGATCAGGTGAGCCTGACCGCGACCACCGCAGGCCCCGAGCTGGCCGCCGGGCCGGTGCAGTTCGATGTGGGCCTGCACTGGCGGCGGGACACGGGCCGGTTCACCGAGGATGATCGCCGGCCGAGCCTGCCGGGCGAGGTGACCAGCTACCGCAACCGCATAACCACCAGCGCGCTAAGCACCGCGGCGCGCTTGCCTCTGCACGAGGTCGCCCAGCTGAACCTCGCAGCCCGCTACGTGGACGTTAAGGAAGCCGGCAGCGAGTTTGCTGCCCAGGGTGATCTGCAGCTCAGCCCCACCCCCTGGCTGGGTTTTGATCTGGGCTGGTCGCGGGACTTTGTGCTGCCAAACCTCGCGGCGCTGGACCTCGGCGAGCGGTTTTTTGTGATCCCCGTGGCCGACCCCTGCGCCGCTGATCAGCTCAGCGGCTGCGACGCCTCGGGCGAGAACCTCCTGACGGCCGACTCACGCCTGGCTAACAACCAGCTCGAGGCTGAGCAGTTCGAGCAGTGGCATCTGACCGCCCGCTGGGCCGCGGACTCCTGGGGCCTTTCCGGCTGGGTTCGCTACCAGGAGCTCGAGCTCGAAGACCAGGTGACGACGCTGAACGCGCAGAGCCTGACGAATGCCTGCGTTTTTCTTGACCGCCACTGCCAGCTGGTGGGGCGGGACGCAGCCGGCGCTGCCCTCGCGCCGCTGCTGGCCAGCGTTAACGATGGCGCCCTGGCGCTGGATCGCGTTGACCTCGGCGCCAGCTGGGCCGATGAGTCCGGCCGCTGGCAGATCACCTGGCAGGCTCAGTACGTAGCAGATCTTCAGAGCGACCAGCCCCAGTATTTTGGCCAGAACCTGACCGAGGTGGCCCAGCGGGACGTGCGCCAGCTGGCCGGCTCGGTGGGCGCCGGCGTGGTGCCGCGCTGGCGTTCAACCCTCGACGCCACCTGGCAGCGCAACCGCTGGCGCGCCACCTGGGGCGTGCGCTACGTGGGCGGCGTCTGGGAGTCCTGCGCGGGCTCCCGGTCCTTCGACCCATGCCCCGAGCCGGATCCGAACCGCACCGACGGGTTTCCGGGCCGGTCGCTGGGCAGCACGACGTATCACGATCTTCGGGTGGGTTATGACTGGCCGGCCTACGGCGCGCAGCTCACGCTGGGCGTGCAGAACGTGCTCGATAAAGACCCGCCCCTGTCCAGCCGGGCGGCAGGCAACTTTTACAGCAGCGAGTACCGCACGCCGGGACGCTACCCGTACGTGCGCGTGACCTTCCAGCTCTAGCGGGAACTACGCCGCCAGCACCGCCTCGGCGGCTTCCAGCGCCTGGCCGGGATTGACCGAAACGCCCTGGTCCGCCAGCACCTGGTCCAGCGCGCCCAGGCATTTGGCGATGTTCTCAAAGCGGCTGCTGTAGCCCATGAGCCCGATACGCCAGACCTTGCCCGCCAGCGCGCCGAGGCCGGCGCCAATTTCCAGGTTGTGCTCGTTCAACAGCCGGCTGCGGACGGCCGCATCGTCCACGCCCGCCGGTATCGCCACCGCGTTGAGCTGCGGCAGGCGGTGTGCCTCGTCCACGATGAAGCGCAAGCCGAGGGCCTCCAGCCCCGCCTTAAGGGCAAGATGGTTGGTGCGATGCCGCTCCCAGGCGTTTTCCAGTCCTTCTTCTCGCACCATCTTGAGCGACTCATGCAGCGCATAAACCGCGTTCACCGGGGCCGTGTGGTGGTAGGCCCGGGCGCCGCCGTCTCCCCAGTAGCCCATGATGAGGTTCATATCCAGAAACCAGCTCTGCACCCGGTGCGAACGGCCGGCGATCAGTTCCCGGGCCCGCTCGCTGAAGCTCACCGGCGAGATGCCCGGGACGCAGGACAGGCACTTTTGAGTGCCCGAGTAGATGGCGTCGATGCCCCACTCATCCACCTTGAGCGGGATACCCGCCAGCGAGGTCACCGCGTCAACAATGGCCAGGCAGTTTTGGCGGTGCGCCAGCTCCGTCAGCGTCTGCGCGTCGGAGCGGGCACCGGTGGACGTTTCGGCGTGCGCAAAGGCCAGGAACTTAGCCTGGGGCGTCGCCTTAAGCGCGTCCTCCACCTTCTGCGGATCTACCGCCCTGCCCCAGTCATCCTCCACCATCACGGCGGTGCCGCCGCAGCGTTCCACGTTTTCTTTCATACGGCCGCCGAACACCCCGTTCTGGCACACAATCACCGTGTCGCCCGGTGAGACCAGATTGACAAAGCAGGCTTCCATGCCGGCGGACCCGGGAGCGGAGATGGGCATGGTGAGAGCGTTGTCCGTCTGCATCACGTACTGCAGCAGCGCCTTCACCTCGTCCATCAGCGCCACGAACCACGGATCCAGATGGCCGACGGTGGGCCGGCCGAGGGCCGCAAGAATTCGGGGCGGCACGTCGGAGGGGCCAGGGCCCATGAGCGTGCGCTGGGGGGGATTCAATTCTGTACGTTCCATCGACAGTCCTTCGATCATTGATACCTGCGGGCAGGCATTATTGACCAATTCCCGCGGTGGGCCTACCGGCTCGGCAGGATCCCGGTTGCTGCGCTCTACCGATTCGGCTAGTTTCGCTGCTAGTTCTCCATTCCATCGATCAACCCAGGAGTACGTCTTATGCGCAATAGTCTGGCTTTGCCTTTCCTGATTTTTCTTGCCGCGTGTAATTCCGGCGACGGCGCCAGCAGCGGAGCTGCGGCTGCGCCAACCGCCGCGGCGCCCGCCGAAGCGGCAGCGGCACCGGAAGTTGACCCGGCGATCCAGGCCTGGGTGGATACCCGCCGGTCAGCACTTAAGCTGATTCGCCACAACTTTGTACCGATTCTTCTGATGGTTCGGGGTGAAATCCCGTTTGATGCCCAGGTCGCCGCGACGAACAGCACGCGCCTGCACCACCTGTCGATGATGCTCGGCGATACCTTTACCAAAGATACGCGCGGCAGCGGCGCGGAGACCGAATCGCTGGATCGCATCTGGGAAGATGCCGGACCTGTTTGCGGAAAAGACCGCCGCGTTTGTATCCGCCGCTGAGTCATTTGCGGCGATAGCTCAGGCGGGTGACCAGGCCACCATCAGCGCGGCCTTCGGGGACGTGGGCAAAACCTGCGGCGGCTGCCACGATGAGTTCCGGGAAGACAACTGACGCCAGGCTGGTCTGGGACCTCCCACTGCGGCTGTTTCACTGGCTGCTGCTGATCTGCCTGATCGGGTCCTGGATCACTGCGGAAGTAGGGTACGACGCCCGGCAGCAGCACCTGTGGCTGGGCTACACCACGCTGGGCCTGCTGGCGTTTCGGCTGATCTGGGGCTTTGTCGGCCCCCGCCACGCCCGCTTCGCGAGCTTCTTTCCGTCGCCAAAGTCGGTGCTCAGCTACGCCCGGGCCATGGTGGCCGGGCGCGCGGAGCAGACCGTCGGCCACAACCCCGTGGGCAGCCTGATGGTGTTTGCGCTGCTGCTCAGCGTCGCCGTGCAGGGCGTCAGCGGGCTGTTTATGGACGACGACATCATGTTTGCCGGCCCCTACGCGTCAGCCGCCGGCAGAGACCTTACGGACGTGATGGAAACGCTGCACCACAACAACTTCTACGTGCTGCAGGCCCTTGCAGCCCTGCACATCCTGGCAGCGCTGTATCTCACCTCTGTTAAGCGGGAGCGGCTGATCCAAGCCATGTTCAGCGGACGTAAAGCCGGCGACCTGGTGCCGGCTGATCAGGCCATCGCCAGCTCGCGCCTGGGCGTGGCCACCGCGCTTGTCGCCGCTATCGCCGGTCTGCTGTACTGGCTATCCTGGTATTAGCCGCGGCCTGTCGCCGGCAAGGAGCATTTCATGACCCTGATCTCGCAACTCAACGGCTGGCTGCTGGCTCTGCTGATCACCCCCGCGGCCAACCTCACGCAAATGAGCGAAGCGCAGGTATCGGCGCTGGCAGGGCTTGAAAGTGCGCTGGCCGCCTACACGCCGGGCAGCGCCATATCGGACGAAGTGCGGGATCGGATTGATGCCGCAGCCGCAGCCCTTGAAGCGACCGCGTCGGTTCCCGACCTGATCGCCAATCCGGACCTGGCCAGGGGTATCTGGGTAAACCGCTTCAGCAGCCAGGGTGTAGTGGGGGAGATCGACCTTCAGTTTATGACCCGGGCTATGCCCGGTGGCGGCCAGCCCGGCCGCAAGGCCCAGTCCCTCACAGTGATCCAGGAGCTGAATCCCGACCAGCGTTTCTATCGCAACATGATGACCATGACTGCCGGCGAGGACGACATCCCGTTCCTTTATGTGGCCACGGCCGATCTTGGCGTGTCCGAGGCGGAGCCGAACGTCCTGGAAGTGGCGTTTCATACCATTGCCTTTGTGCCAGGTCGGGCCGACGTGACCCACGACCAGCTCCGCAGCGTGCTGGGCGTTGGTGAAAACGCGCCCCTGAGCATTGTCATTCCGCTGGATCCGGCCCGACCGCCGGCCACGTCCACCGTTACCTATCTGGATGACCGGTTTCGCATCAACCGCGGCAAAGACTATGTCGCGGTGCTGGAGCGTGTCCGCTAGTGCCCCACTAGTGTCAGTCTCGAGGGTTAGGCTATGTTCGCTTTTGTACCGGGCATTCTGGCCCGGCTGATTCTCGCTGCTGCCGGCGCTGCTTTCCTGCTGGCGGCTTTCCCTCTCGCCGCTGCCAGCGAAACGCAGACGCGGCCCAAAATTGGCCTGGTCTTAAGCGGCGGTGGCGCCCGGGGCGCTGCCCATGTCGGCGTGATCAAGGTACTGGAGGAGCTTAAGATCCCGGTCGACGTGATCGCCGGCACCAGCATGGGCGCCATCATCGGCGGTCTGTATGCCTCGGGCATGAGCGTTGAAGAACTTGAGTCGGTCATCGAAGACACGGACTGGAACGCCTTCTACTCGGACCGGCTGCCCCGGTCGGAGCGCAGCCTGCGCCGCAAGTCCGACGACAACGGTTTTCTGGTCGACTTCGACGTGGGCTACAAGGACGGTGATCTGGCCTTTCCCCTGGGACTGGTGCAGGGGCAGAAGTTTGAACTGGCGCTGCGCCGGTGGCTGCTGCCCGTGGCCACCGTGCGCAACTTTGACCGGCTGCCGATTCCGTTTCGGGCAGTGGCAACGGACGTGGTGGCCGGCGAACAGGTGGTGCTGGATCGGGGGGATCTTGCCACGGCGATCCGCGCCAGCATGTCGGCGCCGGGGGTTCTGAAGCCGGTCCGCGTGGGCGACCGGCTCCTGGTCGACGGCGGGCTTTCGAATAACGTGCCGGTGCAGGTGGCCAAGGACCTGGGCGCCGAACTGCTGATTGTGGTGGACGTCGGCTTTCCGCTGCTGGGTGAGCAGGAGCTGGATTCGGTGCTGGCGGTGAGCAACCAGACGCTCACCATTTTGATCAAGGGTCACACCGACCGGCAGCTTGAGAAACTCAAGGACCAGGACGTGCTGATCATTCCCGAGCTGGACCGGCTGAGCTCCACCGCGTTTGAACGCGTCGGCGAAGCCATGGCGATCGGGGAACGGTCCGCCCGCACCTACCGGGACCGCCTCGCCCCGTTGGGCTTAAGCGACGCGCGCCATCTGGCCCGCCAGGCCGATCTGGTCGGGCGCCGGGGCGAAGCGCCGGTGATCACCCGGGTTTCCATCGACAACCAGTCGCTGCTGGCCCCGGAAGTGATTGCCGAGCGGCTGTCCGAGCACGAGGGCAAGCCGCTGGACGTTGACACCCTCGAGGCGGAGATCGATGAGGTCTACGGGTTTGATACGTTTGAGTCCGTCAGCTACGCGCTGGATGGGACTGAAGCCGAGGCGGAGCTTAAGGTCACCGCGCGGGAAAAAAGCTGGGGCCCGAACTACCTGCGCTTCGGCGTGAACTTCGAAGACGACTTCAGCGGCACCAGCAACTACACCGTGGCGGCGCGGCTCACCCGAACGGAGATTAATCGACTCGGCGGCGAGCTGCGCTTTGAAGCCCAGATCGGTTCCCGGCCCCGACTGTTTGCCGAACTATTCCAGCCGCTGGACTATCGTTCCCAGTGGTTTATCAACGCCTCCGCCGAGTATGGCCGGGACCGCGGCATCCTGTTCGACGGCGCCCGGCAGCTGGCGGAGCTGCGCTTTCGCAACGCCAGCGCCATTGTGGCCGGCGGGCGGCAGTTTGGGAACTGGGGCGATCTGCGCCTTGGCCTGTCCCGCATTAAAGGCGATGCGTCAGTGCAGATTGGCGACCCGTTGGCGGAATTTGCCGCGTCAGACGTCGGCGCGGCCATCTTGAGCTTCAACTATGACACGATGGACAACAACGCCATCCCCCGCTTCGGTACCCAGGCGAACGTGCAATGGACTGCTGGGCGGGAAAGCCTGGGCGCGGACGAAGACTTTGACCTCGGTCAGCTGTTTTATCTGAGGCCCTACACCCGCGGCAAAAACACGCTGTTGACCTGGGTCAACGTGGGCACCGTGGCCAGCGGCGACGTGGTGCCTTTCTCTGCGGGCGGTCTGTTCAGCCTTTCCGGCTACGCCCGGAATGAGCTGCAGGGCCGGCACAGCGCGATTGGACGATTACTCTACTACCGCCGCCTTGGCGAAGAACGGCTGCCCGGACTGAACACCACGGTTTACTTCGGCGCTTCGGTGGAAGCGGGCAACCTCTGGCAGGACCGGGACGACATCAGCCTGAGCGACACCCGCGCCGCCGGCAGCGTGTTTGTGGTGCTCGATACCATCATTGGTCCGGTGTATCTGGCCTACGGCGGTGCCGAGGGCGGCCGGCGATCAGCGTACCTGTTTGTTGGCCAGACGTTTTAGACGACGCGAGCGTGAGCCCGTCAGGGCTCGCACTCCAAGGGCGGCCGGGATAGCGGGAGCGCTAGTTGCCGTCGCCCACGTCCACCGTCATCACCTCGTCACCCCGAAGCATCGTCCAGTTGGACGAGACGACGGCGTTGCGCGTGGTCAACCGCGCCGGCGCCGCCACGGGTTCGGGCTCGAGGGCCACACCGTCCGGCAGCAGGTACATGGTGGTGGTCATGGACTTAAGACCCTGGGCCTTGCCATCGACAATCGCCGGCCGGAAGCGGGAGAGCTCGGGAAACTGCTTGCGCGCGCGGGAGCTGTCGCGAGACCCAGCACCGGTATCCACAACCTTAGCGTTACGGATCCGGCCATCGTCGGTCACCCGGAACTCAAACGTGACGAAGCGCCCTTCACCGCCGATATCCTTCGGCGCCATCTCCCCGTAGCGCACCAGCTGCGGCGCTTCGAACTCGGGCAGCCAGTGGGCGCCGTCGGGGCCGGCGTTGACCGCGTCGGCATAGGCTGCCTCGTACTGCGCGACCGCATCGCGCTCAAAATATCGCTGCATCAGCCAGTCGCCGAAGGCCAGCCGCGCCTCGATCCGCTGATCAACCGAAAACGCCTGCGGCTCCCTTTCCATCAGCCGGACAATGCGCCGGAACATGCCGCGGGCAAACTTGCCGCGGTAGCCGCCGCGATAGGCGTGGGCCATCCCCCGCAGCAGCGGCAGCGCCGCCGGCTTGTCCGGGCCATCTCCCTGCACCTCGGTGAGCGCTTCGTGGAATAGCGCGATGGCCCCGTCGTACTCACCCATGGCGCGCAGCCAGGTGCCATAGCGGGCGGCAGCTTCGATAGCCTGAGAGCTGGTCGCGCCGTAGGCGGACCGATTGAGTTTCCATGCCACGCCGTACTGGTGTTCGGCGTCCACGATGCGCCCCAGCGCCTGCAGCGTGTCGGCTTTGGCGTAGGCGATAGGAATCTGGGTGGTGTTGCCGGTGCCCCACAGGCGGTGCGTAATGTGCTGGGCCCGGGTGTAGGCGTCGAGGGCTTCTTCAAGCCGGCCCCGGGACTGCAGGGCGGAGGCCAGAAACGTGAGCGCCCGAATCAGCTTTTCGCTGTAGATCGGCAGCTCATCTTTGAGGATGACTTCGGCGGCCTTGAGATCAGCAAACGCTGCGTCGTGATCGCCGCTGAGCAGCCGGCTGATACCCAGCTCGGCAAGCGCAATGCCGTATTCGTCGCTGGTTGGACCATGCAGCTTCAAGGTCAGGCGCTCAAGCTCACCGGCCGTGGCCAGCGCCGCATCCGGGTCGCCGCCCTCGCGCTCGCCAAAGTAGGTATCCCAAAGCTGTGCTTCGATGGTGGCCTCCGGCGGCGGATCCGGCGTTTCGGCCAGCGCTGACGTTGAGGCAAGCAGGACGCACAGCAAAGCCGCGCCAAGAAGACTTGCGGGGGAGGGTTGGGGCATGACGTTCTCCCGGAGGCAGTGAAACCAGCCTAGCACCTCACCGCCGGGCTTGCAGAGCCAGCGTCGACGCCGGCCCGGGCAGTGCCATAATGGGGATCAGCAGGCGTTTTGGGAGAAGGCCCGGATGGGTGTAGCAAGCTGGTGGGATAAACACGCCGTGCCGCGCTTGATCAAGCTGGCCTGCGGCACCAAACCGATCATGAAGCTGCGCAGCGAAGTGGTGCCGCTGGCCCGGGGGTCGGTGTTTGAAATCGGCTGCGGCGGCGGCATCAATCAGCAGTTCTACGATGTCGGCGCGGTGACCCGTTTTGCCGGTATCGATCCCGGCGGCAAGCTGCTGGAATACGCCCACGCGGCGGCGCGTACCAAAGGCTGGGAGGCGGACATCCGCGACGGCATCGGCGAGGACATTCCGTTTCCGGACAACGAGTTTGACACGGCGGTGTGCACCTACACGCTGTGCTCGGTGCAGGACCCGGGTCAGGTCTTGAAGGAGCTGCTGCGGATTCTGAAACCCGGTGGCCAGCTGCTGTTTCTCGAACACGGGCAGGCGCCGGACGCCAGCGTGCACCGCTGGCAGCAGCGGATCGAGCCGCTGTGGAAGCCGCTGGCCGGCGGCTGTCACCTCACCCGACCCATCACGTCGTCGGTGCAGAACGCCGGGTATGAAGTCGAACCGTTGGGGTCACGCTACGCCCCGGCTACGCCGCGGGTGCTGGGCTGGATGGAATGGGGGCGGGCGATCAAGGCATGAGCATTGCGTGTGTCGGCACCGGAAACGTGGGGCGCGCCTGGGCGATTGTGTTTGCCCGGGCGGGCCATAGGGTGCGCCTTTACGACGTTGACGAGGGTGCGCTCAATGGTGCGCTTGATGCCATCAGCAGAAGCGTGGACAGCCTTGCCTCCGCCGGCGAGGTAGAGGATGCAAAAAAGCTGCTGGGGCTGATTCAGCCCGAGCGATCGCTGCCGGCGGCGCTTCACGGCGTTGAGTACGTGCAGGAGAGTATCTCGGAGCGGCTTTCGCTGAAGCAGGCCGTGTTTAAAGAACTCGACCAGCACTGTTCGCCGGAGGTGCTTCTGGCCAGCTCAACCTCGGAGCTGGCGCCGTCGACTTTCCTGACCGAGCTTGAACATCCGCAGCGGTGCCTGGTGGCGCACCCGGTGAACCCGCCCTACCTGATTCCGTTGGTGGAGTTATGCCCCGGGCCGGACACGTCGCCGGCCGCGCTGGATTCTGCCGAGGCGCTGCTTACCGGGTGCGGCATGTCGTGCCTACGGCTGAAAAAGGAGGTCAACGGGTTTGTGATGAATCGGCTGCAGGGGGCGCTGCTGCGGGAGGCGCTGCGACTGACCGAAAGCGGTGTCTGCAGCCCCGAGGATGTCGATCGGGCGCTGACCGAGGGGCTCGGCCGGCGCTGGGTGTTCCTGGGTCCGTTCGCCACCGGCCATCTCAATTCCAGTACTGGATTTCGCGGCTACATGGATATGCTGGGGCCGGCCTGGCGGCGGCTGTTTGACGAGATGCGCGAAGACGTCACGTGGTCCGACACACTGGTCGATGGGGCCGCAGACGCGCTGGCTGAGCGCTACCCGGAAGACGCCATCGCCGCCGCCCAGGCCTGGCGCGACAAACGCCTGATCCAGCTCAACCAACACCTGAACGCCCAACTCAACTACAAAAAAGACTAGGCAGACTGGGCGCGGACCCGTTTAGTAGGCCGGGTCAGACCCGGAGTGTTACCCGTAGTGGTCAATCGGAGATAGTTAGTGAATGAAACGCTAGAACCCGGCACGGTGCTGATCACCGGCGCCAACCGGGGCCTGGGCCTCGAATTCTGCCGCCAATATCTCGCCAACGGATGGACGGTTATCGGCGCCTGTCGCCAGCCCGATGCGGCGACGGACTTAGCGGCGCTTGACGCAGCCAACCTGGAAATCCTGGCGCTGGATGTTGCCATCGAGGACGCCGTCACCGGGCTAGCCGAAAAACTCGCCAATCGCCCGCTAGACATCCTGATCAACAACGCCGGCGTCTTCGGCCCCAAACCCAAAGCCGAAAACGATTTCCGCCAGAGCTTCGGCCAGCTCAGCTACCCGCTCTGGGCGGAAGTACTGCGCATCAACACCCAGGCCCCGGTGCAGCTTGCCGAATCCCTGCTGCCCAACCTGAAGGCCGGCCGGCACCGAAAGGTCATCACCATCTCCTCAACGGAAGGCTCCATCGCCAGCGCCCCCGGCGGTCTGTATGCCTACCGCACCAGCAAAGCGGCGGTGAACATGGCCATGGCCTTGCTCGCCAAAGACCTGGCGGCCGAGAACATCCTGGTGGCCTCGATCAATCCAGGCTGGGTCAAAACCGACATGGGCGGACCCCAGGCGGTGCTGGAGGTGGAGGACAGCATCCGCAGCGTACGACGCACTATCGATCAGCTGACGCCGGAAAACACCGGCGGCTTCTTTGACTACGATGGAAGCACGCTGCCCTGGTGACCTGGTGAGGGCAAATCTCCCGCAGGCTCGGGCCAACGAATGTCCACCACCAGCCCGTTGTCGTTGCTGAGCGCCAGCGTGGCGTTATGTAGATTGCACACCGCGGCAATCAGGCTGAGACCCAGCCCGTTCCCCTGCTGCCCCCGATGTTTGGGCAGCCGGTAAAACCGGTCCAGCACCCGATCCAACTCCAGCTCCGGAATGCCCGGCCCTGAATCGCGAAAGGTCATGCGCCACGCCCGCCCGTCGCGAACCAGCGTCAGCCGGATCTGCCCCGGTGCCGGCACGTACTTCAGCGCGTTGTCCATCAGATTGGCCACGCTCTGCATCCACAGATCCAGATCCCCGTGCACAATCGCCGGCGCCGGCGGGATCGTCGCCTCAAGCTCGAGCCCGTTTTCTTCCAACGCCGGCTCGTACAGTTCTGCCGCGTCGCGCAGCAACGCGGCGAGATCAAAATTACGGAACCCGCCGCGCAGGCTGCCGCTTTCCACCTGGCCGATGCGCAGCAGCGCGCTGAAGGTATCGAGCAGCTGATCGGCTTCGGCCTGCACCGCCGCCACCAGGTTGGGATCCGGGCCGGGGGAGCGCAGCAGCAGATCAATCTGCCCCCGCAGCCGGGTGAGCGGTGTGCGCAGGTCGTGTGCGATGTTGGCGCTCATGGACTGCAGGCTGTCGACCAGATTTTGCGTGCGCTCGAGCACCCGGTTGATTTCCCGCGCCACGTCATCCACCGCGCCTTTGCCAGTCACCGGCAACCGCACGCCGTAGTCCCCATCCCCGGCTTGCCGACAGGCCTCGCCCAAAGCCGCCAGTCGGGCATCCCGGCGTTTTTCCAGCGCCCAGAAAAAGGCCAGCGCCAGGGCACCCACCATGCCGGCGCTGGCGAGCGCCGCGCCGCGCAACTGCTGAAGCACCGGGAGCGCCGCCGGCGCCTCAACGCCGAGAATCACCCGGGCGTTCCCCGCCAGGGTCCGCGGCACCGCGACGCAGGGGTGCCCGGTCTCGTCGTCTTCAAACGGTTGACGGGCCAGCAGCGCCGGGCCGTCCGTGTCCGGGACGGGACCGCTGAGATTGGACAGCATCACCTTGCCGGTGCCGTCCAAAGCGGCAAAACAGAACTCCCAGTCCTCAATTAATCTATCGTCATCTTCCAGCCAGGAAATCACTGCCGGCAGGGTCAATGCCGGAGATGCTTCATCTTCGTAGTCTTCCAGGGCGCCCCAGTGGATCGCAGCGAGCTGCTCCAGCCGTTCGTGGAAGTCCTCCGGTGTCTCCTCAAGGATCAATCGCAGGGCCCGTTCCGGGGCCAGCGCCGGCTCGGTTGGCGGTTCCTCTCCGAGCAGCGCAAGGCGCGCGGAAATGGCCGCAGAGTTTGGCCGCTCACGAATCGCCTGAACATAGGCCGTCAGGAACGTGGCAAACGACGGCCAGTCCTCAAACGGCACCTCAATCTCCCGGGCCGCTTCATCAAATTCAGACCAGAAGGACGCCCGGTCCAGCAGCTCCTCCAGCTCCCCCTCGGCCCACTGCGCGCGCCCATCGATCAGCGCCGCGCGGGTACGGTCCAGCACCATCCAGAGCAAAGCGGCCATAGACGCCCAGAGAAGCAGCGGTGCCAGCAGGCGCTTCAGCCTCATGTCGTGTCAGCCCCCATCCGATAGCCGGCACCGCGGATTGTCTTGATCAGCGATGGGGCGTCCCCCCGATCAATTTTTTGCCGGAGCCGGCTGATGTGGACATCGATGACGTTGGTCTGGGGATCAAAATGATAGTCCCAGACTTTTTCCAGCAGCATTGTGCGGGTGACGACCTGGCCGGCGTGGAGCATCAGGTACTCAAGTAGCCGAAACTCCCGCGGCTGCAGCGTAATTGGGTGGCCGCCCCGAACCACTTCCCGCTTGAGCCGATCCAGCACCAGGTCCTCCACCGTCAGCGTGGATGACGCCGGTATACCCGCGCTGCGCCGATGCAGCGCCTCAACCCGGGCCTTGAGTTCGGAGAAGGCAAACGGCTTGGTAAGGTAATCGTCACTGCCTGCGGCCAGCCCCTGCACCCGCTGATCCACGTCAGCAAGGGCGCTCAGCACCAGAATTGGCACCTGCGACCCGGCACTTCGCAAAGCCTCAATCAGCGCCAGCCCGTCCAAACCCGGTAGCATACGGTCGATCACCAGCACGTCGAACTCGCCGCCGTAGGCAAGCTCCAGACCCTGCGTTCCGTCGACGGCAACGTCCACCGTGTGGCCGCTTTCCTCAAGGCCCCGGGCGGCGAAGGCAGCCACGTTGGCGTCGTCCTCAACGATCAGGATGCGCATAGGGCGCACCGGTTTCCGGCGGGTGGCAGATTCATTCCTGCATTCTACGAACTGCGTCTCAAAACAGCATTACGGTCTGGTAATGATCCGGCAAGGTTCTCGCCATGTGGCTGCGCGTAGCGTGTCTAGCCAGTCCATCGCCTAGGCCGTGCCCATGTTCCAGCGCTCGATTACCCTGTTTTTGTGCCTCTGCACCGTCTTTGCGGGCCCTGCGGTTGCTCAATCGCTGATCTTTGCCGACAGCTTTGAGCGCGCCGGTGGCGCTTTCACCCGAGCCGCCGCGTCCCGCCTTCTCCACCGAGCCACCTTCGGCCCCACCATGGCGGAGATCGACCGGGTAACCCGGCTTGGCGCCGCGGCGTGGATCGACGAGCAGCTGACACTGCCGGTGACCTGGACCCGGCGCGGGTTTGAGCCCCTGGCGCAGCGCAACCTCGAAGGCTGCCTGGCGGAAGGCAGCACCGACTGTGAACCCCACCTGCTTCCCGGCGACCGCTACAACATCTGGTGGCAAACCGTTCTGGAAGCGCCGGACCAGCTGCGCCAGCGGGTCGCTTTTGCGCTGAGTCAGATCCTGGTGGTCTCTGATCGCGGTGATCCCCTGGCCGACGAGGTGGAGGCGATGGCGGCCTACTACGATCTGCTGCTGACCCACGCCTTCGGGAATTACCGGGCCTTGCTTGAGGACGTGAGCAGAAGCCCGGTGATGGGCGCGTACCTGACGCATCTGGGCAACCGGCGGGCGGTCCCGGAGCTGAATATCCGGCCGGACGAAAACTATGCTCGGGAGGTGATGCAGCTGTTCACCATCGGCCTGAATCAGCTCAATCTCGACGGCAGCCAGATGCTCGACCAGGCAGGCAACACAATCATCACCTATCGCCAGCCGGATATTGCCGCCATGGCCCGGGTATTCACGGGCTGGACCTTTGGCAGCATCAGCTGCGAGAACTTCGAAATCCCGTTCGAAATCCCCGAAGAGCTCGATTTCATCAGGCCCATGCGGGCCTGTTCGACCTATCACGACACGCAGGCCAAGACGATCATCAACGGGATCACGCTGCCGCCGAACCAAACGCCGGAAGCGGACCTCGGGCAGGCGCTGGATGCGCTGTTTTCCCACCCCAACGTCGGTCCGTTTGTTACGCGCCGACTGATCCAGCGGCTGGTGACGAGCAACCCCTCGCCGGCCTACATTGCCCGCGTCGCCGGGGTGTTTAACAACAACGGCAGCGGCGTGCGGGGTGATCTGGGCGCCGTGGTGAAGGCGATCCTGCTGGACCCCGAGGCCCAGGCAGGCGCTGATGCCAACCCGGCCTTTGGCAAATTGCGCGAACCCCTCCTGCGGCTGTCCAACTTGTGGCGGACCTTCGCTGGTCGTTCTGCCAGCGGCCAGTTCTACGACTACGAGGAACCCGAAGGTCAGGCGGTGCTTTCGGCCCCTTCGGTGTTTAACTTTTTTCTTCCCGACTACCAGCCGGCCGGGCTGCGCGGCAGTAGCCCGAGCCTGGTGGCGCCGGAGTTTCAGCTCGCTTCGGACGACAAGCTGACGGCCAATCAGAATGCGATGGACTATACCTGCCGGTTTCTTATCGCCGGCGCACCCTGGGCAGCGGAGGATTTTGGCCCGGAAAGTGTGCTGATTCATCCGATCGAAGAGCTGGCTCTTGCGCGCGACCCGGACGCGCTCCTGGCGCGGATCGATCTGCTGCTGCTGGGTGGCAGCATGTCCCCGGGCCTGCGCGGAGCTCTCGTCAGTCGGCTGGCGCAGATGACCGAGGACTCACCTCACGAACGTCTGGGTGAGGTGCTGGCGCACGTGTTTACCTCACCGGAATATCTGATTCAGCGCTAGTGTCCTGCAGCATTAGCCTGGGGCCGACAAGGAGAATCCCATGAATGGCAAAACCACCGATAGAAGACAGTTTCTGCGGGCGCTCCTCGCGGCCGGCGTCAGCGGCGCCGGCGGCCTGGGTGCTCTGAGCACGCTGAGCCGGGCTCACGCGGCGGCCTCCCTCGCCGCGGATGCCAGCCAAGGCGCTGACGGCTACCGCGCTCTGGTAACGGTGTTTCTGTACGGCGGAAACGACTCGTTCAACATGGTGGTCCCCACGGGAGCCGGGTACGCCGAATACGCGCAAGCCCGAACGAATATGGCGGTTCCCCAGGCGCAGCTGCTGAACTTTCCCGGCACCGGCTTTGGCTTTCACCCCAGCATGCCCGGGCTGCAGGCGCTGGCAGCACAAAACCGGGTCGCCGCAGGGCTCAATACGGGGGTCCTGGCGGCCCCGACCAACCGCGCGGAATACATCGCCGGCGCCAGCGAACTGCCACCCCAGCTGTTTTCCCATGAGCACCAGCAGGCGCTGTGGCAAAACGCCCGGCCCACGCTACTGGCCAGCAACGAGGGCTGGCTGGGGCGTGCGGCGGACCTCCTGGAAACAGCTTTCCCCCAGCAGTCGCTGCCTTTCAACATATCCTTGCAAGGTAGCAACACGCTGCAGGTGGGGCCGCGAAGCGTGGGCTATGCGGCTACGCCGCTGGGGCCACTGGCGCTGGATGTGATCAGCGAGTCGGAAGAGCGTGCAGCGGTGCACAACGCGATCTTGAATCAAACCTACGAGCATCCGCTGATGCGCGAACACGTCGCGATCCGCCAGCGCTCGCTGGATATCTACAGCCGCTACGCCCAGGCGTTCAGCCCGCTGCCGCAGCTGCAGACGCCGTTTGCCGAAAACGAGCTTGCGGAACAGCTGCTGGGCGTGGCTCGGTTCATTGCCGTCAGCCAGCAGCTCGGTGTTCAGCGCCAGGCCTTTTTTGTCGGCATCGGTGGGTTTGATACCCACAGCGCTCAGCTCAGCAGCCACCCCGGATTGCTGGCTACGCTGGATGCCGGGATCAGATCGTTCTACGACGCCACGGTCGAACTGGGCTTGGCCAACAATGTCACCCTGCTGACGCTGTCGGAGTTTGGCCGCACGCTGGGTTCCAACGGTGACGGCACCGACCACGGCTGGGGTGGGCACCAGCTGGTGGTGGGCGGTGCGGTGCGCGGCGGCATCTACGGTCAGGCGCCAACGCTGGCGATCGAAGGGCCGGACGACGCGGAGGAAGGTCGCCTGATCCCGACCCTGGCGCTGGAGGAGTTTCTGGCACCGGCGATGCGCTGGTACGGCGTTTCCGAGTCGGAGCTCGACCTGGTCTTTCCCAATCTCTACCGCTTCAACCGCCGGGATCTTGGCTACATGCCTGCCTAGCAACCCGGCAACTCCCGGTTCGCAGCCCGAGGGCGTGTTCCCCTGCGCGTCCGTGGGCTGCGGCCGGCCTTTTCCAAAAGGGGAGGGTAAATCGGGCTTAGGGATCAGCCTCAAAGCCGTCGCTGAGGATCTCCACTCGGGGTCGCGCGATAATCGTCGCCGGCGGCGGTGATTGAAACTCGGGCGCGCCCGGAATAAAGGCCGGGTCCGCCTCGTAGAAGGGCGATACCAGGGTCAGGGTCAGGGGCGTGTTGGCGCCAACAAACAGGCTGAACTGACCGCTTCCCGGGTTGGAAAAAACAATGGCGCCGGTGGTGCTCTGGAGGAATACGCCGAGTGGCTCGCCAGTCCCCTCCAGGACGACCTGCCCGCCTGCGGTGACTCCGCCCTCGGCGCTGCCCGGCTCCACCACCTCCCAGTACAGATCGTAGCGCAGCGGCGTTACCGATCCGCAGTTCACCACCTGCAGCAGGCGGGCCTGGACCGGATAGAAACCACGAAACATGACCGGTCCGGGCACCCCGGCGCAGTCGCCAATAGTCAGTAGCGGTTCCACCGTGGGGTCGGTGAGGCGCGCGGGCGGATAGACGGCTAGCGATGCGTGAAATTCCGGCTGATTGCTGGTGAGCTCCAGCAGCAGATCCTGCGGCGGCGGCGTGGTCAGTATCCAGTCTTCGTCCGTTGGCAGATGAAACGTGTGGGCCTGCTCGTACCGAACCGGACGGAAGGCGAAGAGATCCAGCGCCAGGTCCGAAGCCGTATCCGGCTGGTTATCACCCTCATACTGGTCCAGCTCGGGCGTGGGCAACGGTGCCTCGCCGCCAAAGACCCGGCCAAAGAACTCGTTGCCATCCGGCCCGTCGGTGATTTCCCGGATCGACAGCTGGGCGACCGGCTGGTCAGACCACACGCCAAAAAACCACGGTCGGTAGGTCGGCGCGCTCTCCGGCGCGTTGAGCTGCACCGTATCGATTACGTCCGGCTCAGGACACTCAGCACCCGCCGGAAACCGGGCAGCGCAGAGCGTGATCACAAATGTCGAATCCGCGAAGGGTGCGTTGATATTGGGATGCTGGGCTGACGCTTCCTCCACTTGGATGCCGAGGCTGTAAAGCGGGATATCTGGAACGAGGTTAAATTCTTCGTCGCCGTTCAGCGCCAGCTCGTAGTCATCCTCAAGGCCAATGGTCCACTCGCTGAAGTTCAGCGAGGAAGGAGGATGAGCCACGTAGGTGACCCGGCCGACGGGCTGCTGCGTGACCGACGTGGGCAGCTGCGGCAGCGGACCGGTGAGGTCTGCCGCGCCGGTGGCCTCAATAAACAGGGCCTGATTAAAAAAGGTATGGGTCGGCGGCAGAAAGTCGCCGCCGCCGGCATGCACGGGCACCACGGTCCCGGCCAGGGCCAGTGGACCCGCCAGGCAAATGGCCAACGCGAAGGATCTGTCCATAGCCCGCCACGAGGTCAATTACACCGTTTGAGTATACGGAGCGTTGGCGCCCGGATCTGTCAGCAAGCCGACAGATCTGCTGTAGGAAAACCCGAGGAGCCTAATCCGCCCTGGGTTGGAGCAGCACCGGGCCCGGCCCCTCATTGTGCAGCCGGTCATCGGGGTTGTAGATGGGACACCGCGCCATGGACAGGCAGCCGCAGCCGATACAGCCGGTCAGGCGATCACGAAGTTGTTCCAGCGCCGCAATCCGTGCGTCAAGCCGCCCTTTCCAGGATTTAGACAGGCGGACCCAAGCGCGCTTACCCGGCGCCCGAAAGGGCGGCAGTTCGGCAAAAACCTCCCCAATTTCCTGCAGGCTGATGCCCAACCGCTGCGCAGCTTTGATCAAAGACACGCGGCGGATTACGTCGTTGCCATAACGACGCTGGTTGCCCGGTGTGCGACTGGAGTGAATCAGGCCCTGCTTTTCATAGAAGTGCAGCGTGGAGACCGGCACGCCGCAGCGGTCCGCCACCCGCCCCACGCTTAAGGAGCGACTCTTCGGCATCACGCTTGACCTCAAGTTTGGTTGAGGTTTTAGGCTAGCCCATTCCTGGCCCGCGGGCCAACTCGGGAGATGAAGATGAATCAGCGTTACGTGCCACCGCTTTACCGCCTCCGGCTGATCCGCTGGCCACTGATCCAGGCCCTTTGGGCAAAAGCTCAGCGGGGCGCAAGATCCCCGGAGCTATGGCGGGCGCACCGGCGCATCATTGCCGGCACCATGCGAATGAAATAACCCGCAGGTGCAGGCTCAGTTCTCAAATCCGTCAGCGAAGACGTTGAAGCGAACCACGAAGATGTCCTCAAAGCCGTTGTTGTCATCCGCTACCAGGTTGGTGGCCAAAGACGCGAAGGCCACCGCATCGATGCCCATCGAAGGCCTAAAAGAACGGTCGTTGCCGGAAGGATCAGAAACACCGGTGGAAATCAGGGAGGTGGTTCCCGATCTCAGGTCCCGCAGGTAAACGCTTTCCCGCGACCCGGTATCGATGCTGGTCAAAGTAGTGGCCGGGCAGTCAAAGACCACCAGCTGCCCGTCGGGGGAGATACTTGGCCATTCACAAAACGCGTCCGCGCTGACGCCGTCGGTTGACTGGCTGATCAGGCTCACCGCGCCGGTGGCCCGGTCTTTGACAAAGATGTTGTTGGAGCCGTTAAGCACGTCGGGCACCAGGTTGGTGGCCCGCGATTCAAACGCCACAAACCGGCCATCAGCGCTGATCGAGGGATGCTCACTGTTGGCATCACTCTCCGTGCCGTCGGCCGTGACGTCGATGCGCTCGATGGTGCCCAGCTCCCGGTCAACCAGGAAGATGTCGCGGCGCCCGTTGGTGTCATCAGCCACCAGATTGGTGGCGTTGGATTCAAACGCAACAAAGCGACCGTCGCGGGAAATGGCCGGCTGGTCGCTGATGCCGTCCGCCTCGCTCCCGTCCTGCGCCACGCTCACTCGCTCGATGCTGCCCGCGCGGGACCAGACAAAGATATCCCGCAGATCGTTGGTGTCGTCCGCCACCAGATTCGGGGCGGTGGACTCAAACGCTACCGCACCGCCGTCAAAAGAAATGGCCGTTTCATCATTCAGGCCGTCAGCATCCTCTCCGCCCGGACCCTCATTGATGCGCTCCAGCGTTTGCGTCTCCCGGTCGTAGACGAAGATGTCGCCCGCATCGTTGAGATCATCCGCCACCAGGTTGTCAGCGGAAGACACAAACGCCACGTAACGGCCATCTCCGGAGATGCTCGGATCACTGTTGCCGTTCGCCGGAGCGCCGTCCAGGCCCCGGCTGACGAGCTCAATCGTCTGCGTCTGCGTGTCAAAAACAAAGATGTCCGCCTGCGCAGTGCCAAAGGTGCTCATCGGCGGGGGCTCGTCCCCCGGCGCGAAGTTTGAGGCGGCCGATTGAAACGTTACAAAGCGACCATCTTCAGAAACACTGGCCTCCTGGCTGAACGAGTCAGCCTCGCTACCGTCGTTGGCCAGGCTCACACGTTCGGCGGCGCCGGCTCCAAGGGGGGTAGCCAGGACTGCCGTCAGGGTGATGAAACGGGGGATGGGGAAAACGCTGCGCTGGGCCATGGTGGGCTGAATCCAAGGTTGTGTCCCTATATTCAGCGTAGATAGCCGGCAAACCGGCTCAGGCGTGCCGCTGCAAGCCACACAATCGAGCGGCTAAAACAGAATCAGGCGCTTTCCGACTCGCGCTCGTCGGACCCGGTGCTGGCCCGCTTCTCCCGGTACATATCCGAGTCGGCGTGGTCGAGCAGCGCCTCCAGCGTGGCGCCATGTTCGGGAAAACGGGCCCGGCCGATGGAGGCGGTGCATTCGAGATCCTGCTGGCCCAGATCGTAGGGGCGGCTCATGGCGCGTGTGACGCGCTCGATCAGCACCTCTTCGGCACCCTGGTCAAGATTGCCCGCCAGCACCACAAACTCATCGCCGCCGTAGCGACCCACCAAATCCTGCTGGCGGCAGGTGTCCAGCAGCCGGGAGGCAACCCGCTGCAGCAGGCGATCGCCGGCCTGATGGCCCAACGTATCGTTCACCTGCTTAAACCCGTTTAAGTCCACAAACAGCAACACCCCACCCTCACTGGCGGAGATGCGGCTATTGGCCGCCTCAAGAAAGCCGTGGCGATTCAGAATGCCGGTGAGATGATCGTGGCTGGCGCGGCGCTCGGCGGCCAGCTGGCGGCGCATGGGCTCGGTGATGTCGGTGAGCGTAAGCACCACGTCCTGGTCCACCGGCTCCGCCACGAGTCGCAGCCAGCGGCCGTCGTGGTCGCTGCCCATGCTGAGTTCTTTCTCCGCCACTTCGCCGGCGGCGATGGTTTTAAGCAGCCGCTTCACGAACCGTTCGTGGTTGCCGCGCCAGGGCGCCAGCACGCCTTCCAAAATACGGGTGATGTCTTGCCCCTCCCACTCGCTGGCCTCCACGCCGGCCCAGGCGGCCGCGGCGGCGTTGGCAAACACGCAGCGGTAGGCGATGGGCGCTTTGTCGTTCGCCGGTTCTTCCCGGCGCAGGCGCACAATGCCGTAGGAGGAGTGTTCTACCATGGTGCGCATCAGCTGCTCGCTGGTGCTCAGCTCATCCCGGGCGCGCAGTTCGGCCGTCACGTCCCGGCAGATCAGCGTCTCGCCGCGGCGGCTGCCGTCTTCCGCCATCACTTCAGAGCGGCGCACCTCATAGCGGCGCCCCTGGTGATCCATCGGTTTGCCGGACGATAGCGCGTCAGACAGGGCCACCGTGATCGGCGACTCCGGCGGCAGCCGGCCGCCCAGCAGCTTGCTGACCTTGCGCCCAAACAGCTCACTGGCCGCCTGGTTGATTGAGACGATGCGGCCGGTCAGATCCAGCCCGATCAGCGGATCGTCAATCTGCTCCATCAGCTCCCGGTAGGACACAGGCCGGAACCGCCGGTTGCGCAGGTCCCCGACAATCCAGAGAAAGACGGGCGAGGTCAGCGCCACCGACACCGCCGGCAGCCAGAGGCGTCCAAAGTCGAACCCAAAGGTGTGCAGCAGGCCGGTAAACATGGGCCCGAGACTGATCAGCAGGAACAGCAGGATGGAGCGCCGCTGCGGCGCCGATACCGCCGGCAGGCGCAGAAAAAAGAGCACCATCACGCAGCCGAGCAGCAGATAGCTGTAGGGGGCGTGGGCAAAGCGATACCACGGTCCCCAGGCCGGGTTGATGATCAGCTCACCGGCGTTGTCCGCCAGGTCCGGCGACCAGACCAGGCCGTGGGTGGAGTTGGTGAGCGCCAGGATCAGGGTAAATGCCGGGAGCACGCTCAGCGCGACAATGGCGCGGCCGCGAAAGGGCCGTCCCATCAGGTCGAACACCATGGCGATCAGGGCAACTGGGATGCAGGCCCGGCAGACGAACATGAAGACCTTGGCCACCGCCAGGGTGATGGCGTCGTTGGCCACAATCTGCAGCGCGGCGCCGCCGATGCCCAGCACCACCAGCGCAAAGTAGATTCCCAGACCCCAGTCGACGCCGTCCCGCGCACCCTTCAGGGTGGCGCCCGCCAGCCAGGCGAACACCGCACTGGCCGGTAGCAGGAGGATTAGCGCCGCGGTATTTATGCCATCCATAGCTCTTTGCCAAGGACACTCGCGTCCAAGATAGCACGCACGCATGTCAAAGTTTGATCTACACGTAACATCGCTGGCACGATATAGGTCTGATATTTGGGGGACTTATGTCAGATCAAAAGCAACGCGTCGCCATCTTAGGGGGTGGCATCGGCGGGCTCACGGCCGCCTGGGAGCTTCAGAAAACGGGTGATTACGACATCACCGTGTACCAGATGGGCTGGCGCCTAGGCGGCAAATGCGCCACCGGGCGGGACGCCAAACACGGCTATCGCCTCGAAGAGCACGGCATTCACGGGTTTCTGGGCAGCTATTACAACGCGCTGGAGATGATGAACGATGTGTTTGAGGTGCTGGCGGCGCTGCCGCCGGACGCTTCGGCCGGATTTCTCACCAGCCTGGATGACGCCTTCGACCTGCAGAACGCGGTCGCCATGTGGGACTTCAACGGCAGCGGGTGGGAACACTGGTCGCTGGAACTGCCCATCAACGACTACCGCTACTCCCACGCCGGGGATCTGGCGAAGTTTGAGCACCAGATCAGCTCGCTGCTGAAGTTTCTCGGCATCCTGTCGAGCCAGCTGCACGCCGCGGCGGAGTCGACCCGGGGCATCAGCGACTTCGGCCTGTTCCACAAGCTCATCCAGACGCTGGAAAAACACGCCGAAGCCGGCTCCCACGAGGGCCTGGCCCAGTGGCTGGTGAAGCTGCTGGACACCATCTGGAAGCCGCTCGCCAACCTGCTCGACAAGGGTAGCCTGCTGGAAAGACACGCCGACCTGCGCCACCTGTTTGTGATTATCGACCTCGGTCTTGCCACGCTGTCTGGCCTGTTTGCCGACAAAATCCCCGAAAAGGGGTTTGACGTGATCGACGATGAGAACTTTGCCGACTGGTTAGGTCGCCACGGCGCACATCCCATCACCCTGAGCAGTCCGCTGTCGCTCAACACCATTGCGCTGTCGTACCAGTTTCCTGACGGCGATACCGCGATGGCGCCACAGATGAGTGCGGCCTCGTACCTCAACTGGAACCTGCGGCAGTTTGCCTACCTTGGCGCCTTCGGCATGCTGTTTGCCGCCGGTACCGGCGAAACGGTGATCGCGCCGCTTTACTGGGCACTCAAGTCGAAAGGCGTGAAGTTCGAGTTTTTCCACAAGGTGGAGGCACTGCGGCTGGCGGAGGACAAAAAATCTGTGCAGACCGTGGACATGACCGTGCAGGCGCACCCCAGCGGGGAGGACTACAACCCTCTTATCGGGCCGGTGAAGGATCTCTGGTGCTGGCCGAACCACCCCAACTACGACCTGCTCAAGGAGGGCGCGGCGCTGCAGGAGGGCCACGAGCTGCCCGGCGGCGGCTACGACCTCGAGTCTTACTGGACCCGCTGGCCGTCCCAGGGGCAGAAAACGCTCACTGCGGGTGACGACTTCGACGAGATTGTGCTGGCGATTTCCATCGGCGCCCTGCCCTATATCTGCCAGGAGCTGCTGGCCGACACCGGAAATCCGACGGTGGACCCGGATCCCGCCGGCCGCACCCGGTGGCAGGCCATGGTGGATGAGGTGCCCACGGTGCAGACCCAGGCGATGCAGCTGTGGTTTAACGACGAGCTGCCGGACCTTGGGCTGCCGTCGCTGCCGGGTGACAACGTCTGGATTGCCGGCACGTACGTTAATCCGCTTGGAGGCCAGGTGGACTTCAGCCGGCTGCTGAAGGTGGAGGACTGGCCCGCCGACACCGGACCCAAAGGCCTGCTGTATATCTGCGGCACTATGCCAGACGCGGGGATTCCCGCGTTTGACGAGCATGGGTATCCGGCCGCCCAGTACGACCGCGTTCGCTACCAGTGCATCCAGTATCTGGGCGCCGTAACCGGGCCGCTGCTGGGCAAAGCCACGGTGAACGCGGTGCACGGTGCCGCAGACCCCATCGGACTGGATTTTGGGCTGCTGCACAGTGACGATGCCAACGCGCCAACAGAAGGTGCCGGGCGGTTTGAGACCCAGTTCTGGCGTGCCAACATCGACCCGACGGAGCGCTACGTTACGAGCCCGCCGGGGAGTGCCCGGTACCGCGTCAAGACGGACGCCACGGGCTACAGCAATCTCACCATCGCCGGCGACTGGGTGTATACCGGCCTCAACGTCGGCAGTGTGGAAGGTACCGTGATGGGCGGCCGCCTGGCCTCCAACGCTCTCAGCGGCTCCCCGAAGAAAAGCCAGATCCACGGCTACGACCCCTTCGGCCTCGAATAGCAACAGGTTTTCGGGGTCAGACCCCACTGGTGACCGGGTCAGACCCGC
>JBCCVP010000040.1:0-33835 GCA_039195135.1 Pseudomonadota bacterium
CCCCGGTGTATTTGAAAGGCTACGTGGACGGGCTGGGCCGGCGCCTGGGCGTCGACGTGGGCGCGGCGCAGGATTACTGCCGGATATTTGCCTCCGAGGCGGCAAATCAGGAACGGGCGGAAATTCTCAGCAGGCCCAAACCCTCGCCGCTGTATCACTCCCATCGACTGCTGGCCACGGTGGCGGCAACGGCCCTGTTGGCGATTCCCGCCGCCTGGCTGGTGATGGGCGCCTTCGACGGGGAGATTCGATCACCGGCCGCCCGCCTGATCACCGAGGCTGCGACCACGAAAGACGGGTCCGCGGGCAAACCGGAGCCGATGCTCGCCTCGATTGTTCCCGTGCCAGTGCGCCAGACCACAGCCACCCTCGCGCCGCCGGCGCCGTTTGAGCCTGCGGTTACCACGCTGAAGCTTGCGTTTTCTGAGCAGGCCTGGCTTGAGGTGCGAAATGCCGCGGGTCAGCGGCTGGCCTACGGTCTGATGCCTGCGGGCAGCGCCCGGGAGTTTTCCGGTCAGGGGCTGGCGGTGCGGGTGGGCAACGCCTCAGCGGTAGTCGCCTTTGTCGACGGTGAACCGTTTGCCCTGGCGGAACACGCCCGGGACGAGCTGGCGGATTTCTCCGTCGGAACCATCCCGGACTGACAGGGACCGTCACCGGCCTGGGGCAAACGTCACGCCCCGGGTCGGGCGTGATGCCGGGCCCAATGGGCCGCAATCTAAGCTGCCCTACGCGCTACAATACCTGTTCTGATTTTCCCTCCGGAGTTCACATGACGATCCAGCGCGTCAAGGGCATGTATGACCTTGGCCCCGAGGAGACGCCCACCTGGCAACGGGTCGAGTCGGTTGCCATCGAGCAGCTCCAAAGCTACGGCTTTCGCGAGATCCGCCTGCCGCTGCTTGAGAAGAGTGAGCTGTTCAGCCGGGCCATCGGTCAGGAGACCGACGTGGTATCCAAGGAGATGTATGCCTTTCAGGATCTCGGCGGCGATCAGCTCAGCCTGCGGCCCGAAGGTACCGCCGGGTGCGTCCGGGCGGCCATCGCCGGCGGCTTGTTAAATCTGCACAGCCAGAAGCTCTGGTACAGCGGACCGATGTTTCGCCGGGAAAACGTGCAGCGTGGACGAAACCGCCAGTTCTATCAGATCGGGGCGGAGGTATTTGGGCTGGAAGGACCGGACGTCGACGCTGAGATGATCGTGATGCTCACGCGCTGCTGGGAGCAGCTCGGTCTCACCGGTCTGACGCTGGAAATCAATTCCCTCGGCACCCCGGATTCCCGCCGCCGCTATCGGGAAGAGCTCGTGAATTACCTGCGGGGCCGGTTTGATGAGCTGGACGAAGACAGCCGTCGGCGTCTGGATCTGAACCCGCTGCGGGTGCTCGACAGTAAGCGGCCCGAGATGCAGGGCGTTATCGAAGATGCGCCAAGCCTGCTGGAATACCTGGACGAAGGGTCGGCTGAGCATTTTGCCGAGCTGCGCAGCGCGCTGGACTCGGTGCAGGTCGCCTACGTGGTTAACGAACGGCTGGTGCGCGGCCTCGACTACTACACCCGCAGTGTTTTTGAATTCAAGACCGAGGAACTGGGGAGCCAGGGCACGGTCTGCGCCGGCGGTCGTTATGACGGCCTGGTGGAAATGATCGGTGGGCCGCCCACGCCAGGGGTTGGGTTTTCCATGGGCGTGGATCGACTTGTGGCGCTGATGGACGTGCAGGAACGCTCCGAGAGTGGCGCCGCACCAGACGCCTACCTGGTTGCCCGGGGCGCAGCGGCGGAGCGCGAAGCGTTCGTGCTGGCGGACACGCTGCGGCGTGAACTGCCGGGTCTGCGCATCACCCAGAATCTGGGCGGCGGCAGTTTCAAGGCGCAGTTCAAGCGCGCAGACAAGAGTGGTGCCCGCTGGGCCCTGGTGCTCGGTGAAGGAGAGGTTGCTGAAGGTACGGTGCAGGTGAAACCGCTGCGGGAGGATTCGCCAGCGCTGACCGTGCCGCGCACAGAACTGAAACAGACGCTGGCCCGGGACGGGCAGGCTGACGGGGGGTAAATCCCAGGCAATTGCAAAAACCCCCTCAGATTGAAAAAATGTGGGGTTTGGTTACACCAGGACGCGGTTGGGGCGGGGATCATCCACGCCGTCCCCCAGCGGGACTTTTATCGGTATTGCGCCTGGTTACACGCGGCAGATGGAGCGGCGGTGAGAAACGAATACTACGACGATCGAGAACAGGGTGAAGCGGTCAAGCAATGGCTGAAGACCAACGGGATGTCCATCGTAACGGGCATCGCGCTGGGCATCTCCGCCCTCTATGGCTGGCGCTACTGGCAGTCGGCTCAGCAAACCGGCCGGGAACGGGCCGCGGTGGCCTATGAACAGCTGATTGCTGACGTGGACGGCGAAGTGGAAGCGACGCGGGAGCTGCTGGACCGGTTCGCCGGCCAGAACGACAACCCGGCCTACGCCACCCTCGCGGCCCTCACGCTGGCCGCCAAGGCGGTGGAGGATCGCAACTACGCCGAGGCGGCGGAGCTGCTTGGCTACGCTGAGGCTCAGGGGGAGCCGCCGGCGCTGCGCGCCATCGCGGGGCTGCGGCGCGCTCGGGTGTTGATCCAGACCGGCCAGTTTGAGCAGGCATCGGCTGCCGTTGATCGCCATGACGGCGAAATCCACAAAGCCCTGGCGGCGGAGCTGCGCGGGGACATTGCGCTGGCTCAGGGGCAGCAGGACGCGGCACGCCTGGCCTACGCTGACGCCCTCGCTGCGGGCGCCAGCGGTGACACTTCGCTGCTGCAGATGAAACACGATGATCTGGCGGGCGTGGTGGCGGTGCCGGCCGACGATCAAGCCATCGAGCCGACGCCCGAACCGGAAGCCGATTCCGGATCCGCACCGAGCGAGGATAACGCCGCGGCAGCGGAAAGCTCGGCTCCAGCGGAAGCGATGGAAGCAGCAGAAGAGATGGTCGACGCGGCGGCGGCAGGGGTGGCGTCCGAGACGGAAGCTGAGGACACACCGTGAGGTTGTTCGCAGCCGCGGCTCTGAGTCTTGCCGGCGCATCGCTGCTGACCCTCGGCGGCTGCGCCTGGTTCAGCGACGAGGAAGAACTCGGGCCAGCACCGCTGGTGGATTTTGATACCAGTGTTCGGGTCAATCGGGACTGGACCGTACAGGTGGGGGACGGGGTCGAGAACGCGGGCTTCCGTCTCACCCCCGCGGTACTTGACGGCACGGTGTTTGCCGCCGCCAGCAACGGCACGGTCATGGCGATTGATCTGCAGACGGGCGACCGGCGCTGGTCGTCGCGGCTCGAGATCCAGATCACCGGTGGTGTCGGCGCAGAAGACGGCCTCGTGGTGGTCGGCGGGCTCAACGGTGAGATTGTCGCCCTGGAAGCGGACTCCGGGGAAGAACGCTGGCGCGCCGGCGCCACGTCCGATGTACTGGCCTCGCCGGTGGTCCATAACGGCATGGTGGTGGTGCGCTCGGAAGACAGTCGCGTTTACGGCCTGCGGGCCGATAGTGGAAGGCGCGAGTGGGTCTTCGACAGCGTGGTTCCCACGCTGTCGCTGCACGGCAACAGTGATCCGTTGGCCCGGGCCGGGTTTGTCTACCTGGGCCTGGACAACGGAAACCTGGTCACCCTGCGAGTCAGCGACGGCTCGGTTGTGTGGCAGGAACCGGTCTCACCGCCGAGCGGCCGCAACGTGCTGGAGCGCCTGTCTGATGTCGATGGGCAGCTGGCGCTGGTGGCCGGGGATCTCTACGCGGTGGGATACCAGGGACGCCTGCGCTCCTTTGCGGCGGACTCGGGCCGACTGCTGTGGGCGCGGGAGTTCTCCGCCTATCAAGGGCTCACGGCAGATCGTAATCAAATTGCGGTGACCGACGCGGACGACGCGGTCTGGTCGCTGGAGCGGCTGTCCGGCGGCACGCTCTGGAAACAGGACGCGCTGCTGCGGCGGCTGGTCAGCGCGCCGGCGCTGCATGACGACCACATCGTGGTGGCAGACTTTGAAGGATATCTTCACTGGATGGCGACCGAAGACGGACGCTTCGTCGCCCGCCTGAAGCACGACGGCGGGGGAGTCGCTGGAAACCTCCTGGCCCAGGGTGACCGGCTGCTGGTGTACGGCCGCGGCGGCCGCCTTTCCAGCTACCAGATCGCCGGCTGACGGGCCGGCGTTCCTCGCCGCTGCGAGCCCGGCCTTACCCTCATGCTTCCCGTTGCCGTTCTGTGTGGCCGGCCCAACGTCGGCAAATCCACCCTGTTCAATGCGCTGACCCGATCCCGGGATGCGCTGGTCGCGGACTTTGAGGGTCTGACGCGGGACCGCCGCTACGGCGTTGCAGAACTGGATCCCGGTTCGCTGGTGCTGGTGGACACGGGCGGTCTGACCCAGAACGCCGAGGGGATCGACGCCCTCACCGTCGCTCAGGCCCGGGCCGCCATCGACGAGGCGGATCTGCTGCTGTTTCTGGTGGACGCGCGGGATGGATTAACCCCGCCGGACCGGGATTTTGCCAGCGAGCTGCGGCGCACCGGCAAGCCGGTTCTGCTGGTGGTGAACAAGTCCGACGGGCTGGACGAGATTGCGGTGGCCAGTGAGTTTGCCGAGCTCGGCTTTGACCAGTCCTGCCTGATCGCCGCCGCTCACCGGCGGGGCATCAATCGCCTTAAGGACCACCTTATCGACCTGCTCGGACCTTCACTGGAAGAGGCCTCGGAGGAACCGGAAGAGCAGGGCGCGCGCATTGCGGTGGTGGGGCGCCCAAACGTGGGCAAATCGACCCTGATCAACGGCCTGATCGGAGAAGAGCGGCTGCTGGCCTATGACCTGCCCGGGACTACGCGCGACAGTATCGAGGTCCCTTGGGAAATCGACGGGGAGGCCGTTACGCTGGTTGACACGGCGGGCGTGCGGCGTCGCGCAAGAGTATCCGAAACTGTAGAAAAATTTAGTGTTATCAAAGCATTGCAGGCAATCGAAAACAGTCACCTGGTGCTGGTGCTGCTCGATGCCCGGGAAGGGGTGGTGGATCAGGACACCACGATCCTGGGTGCGGTGCTGGATGCGGGCAAGGCGTTGATCCTCGCGGTAAACAAGTGGGACGGGCTGAGTGCGGGAGAACGGCGGCGGTTTGAAAAGAACCTGGACCGTAAGCTGACTTTTGTACCTTTTGCCCACCGGGTGTTTATCTCAGCGCTGCACGGATCCGGCCTGGGAGAGCTGCTCAAATCGGTTAAGGCCACACTGCGGGCCAGCCGCCGCCGCCCCTCAACGCGGGAGCTGAGCGATATCCTGGCTGCCTCGGTGGAGGCCCACAGTCCACCGCTGGTGCGGGGCCACGCGCCAAAACTGCGCTATGCGCACCTGGGGGGACACAACCCGCTGCGGGTGGTGATTCATGGGTCGCGGGTCAAGGATCTGCCCGCGAGCTACCGCCGCTATCTGGCAAATGCCTACCGCAAATCGCTGAAGCTGACGGGGGTGCCGGTCTGGCTGGATTTCCGCAGCGGCGACAACCCGTTTGCTGGCCGCCGCAATACGCTGACGCGACGGCAGCTCGACAAGCGCCGCCGCCTGAAGAAATTCACCAAGCGGAAGAAGCGCTGATCAGGAGTCTTCGTTAGCCGCCTTGAACGCGCGAACCTGCACGTTGAATTGCTCGCCGATGGAATGCATTTCGTCCACCATGGCGTTATGCCGCCGGGTGCGCAGCGCTCGCTGCTCTTCGATGGCTTCCTCGCTCAGGATAGACACGGCCATATTCTTCTCTTCGCCTTCCAGGCAGGCAAGGTAGGCATCGCCCTCCGCCATATAGGTTTTGATCTGCTTCTGGGTCGCGATCATGGCGTCTTTGGTGGCGTTGGCACCGTCAGGAATCTGCACGGCGTAGGGCTTTTCGCACTCTTCAGCGCCGGCGGACAGAGTAAAAATGAGGCCAATGGTGGCAAAAGTGATTTTTTTCATAAACATCGAACCGATGAAACATGCACGTGTCTAGTATAGGCGGGGAGCCAAGTTGGGTTCAATCCGCCACCAAGGGGTGCCGACAAGGTCCGTTAAGTGCTTAAGTTTTGTGATTTTATTCACGTCAGGCCGGTCAATATCCAAAGCATGAAAAGAGTCCCTCGGAGACGCGCAGGACCCACGGTCCCGGCGCTGGTGATCAGCCTGCTCTCGCTCGGCTTTCTGCCGGGCTGTTCGAAGATTGTGAGTTCGGCAACCAACAGTTTTGCCGGCGCCCTGTCGGCCGGCATCCTCAACCAGGATGACCTGGAAACGGTGCGGGACGGCGCGCCGGCCTACCTGCTGCTGGTAGACGGTTTTATTGCCGAAAACCCGGACAACGAGGCGCTGCTGCTGGCCGGCGCGGACCTCTACGGCTCCTACGCCGGAGCCTTTGTTGACGACGCAGAGCGGTCTCAGCGCCTGGCGGCCCGCGCGGTGCACTATGCGCGGCGGGCGCTGTGCGGGCGGAATCCGGCGCTTTGCGAGCAGTTGGATGCTTCCTTCGAGTCGTTTGAATCAGCGCTTGATGAATCGACGGAAGCAGAGCAGCTGAACGCCCTGTACGGCCTGGGGTCGGCCTGGGCGACGTCCATTCAGCTCAACTCCGGCGACTGGAACGCCATCGCGTCGATTCCCAAGGTGGAGGCGCTGATGGAGAAAGTTATTGAGCTGGACCCTGAATTTCAGCGTGGCTGGCCCCATTTATACATGGGTGTGGTGACCAGTCAGCTGCCCCCGGCCTACGGCGGCAAGCCGGAAGTGGGCCAGGGGCATTTTGAAGCCGCCCTTAAGCAGTCGGAGCGACGCAATCTGATGGTGCAGGTGCTCTATGCGTCGGAGTACGCGCGGCTGGTCTTTGACCAGGAGCTGCACGACCGCCTCCTGGACGAGGTGCTGGCGGCCGAACCGGAAGAACCTAATCTGACCCTGATCAACACGATCGCTCAGAAACGGGCGAAAGAGTTGAGAGAGCAGGGCAGCGATTATTTTTAAGAGATGGTGAGTGATGCAAGCTGACAAGTGGATTGCGGCCCTTTTCCTGGCGCTGGCGGCGTTTGTACCCGCTGCCGAAGCCATCACGTTCAAAGTGGCCACGGTAGCGCCGGAAGGCACCGCCTGGATGCAGGAACTGCGCGACGCGGCGCAGCGCATCAAGGAGCAAACCGAAGGGCGGGTCGAGATCAAGTTCTACCCGGGCGGCGTCATGGGCAGCAGCGACACGGTGCTGCGCAAGATGCGCGTCGGCCAGCTGCACGGCGGCGCCTTTACCGCCGGTGAACTGGCCGGCCGGGATGAGGACCTGCTGCTTTACGGTATTCCCTTTCTGTTCGACAACGACGCGGAAGTGGCGGCGGTGAGAGCCGCGCTGGATCCGCTGATCGAGGCGGACCTGGAAAAAGCGGGCTTCACGGTGGTCGGCATTGCCGGCGGCGGTTTTGTGCAGCTGTTCAGCGACCGGCCGGTGCGCAGCGCCGCCGATCTCAAGGAAGCCAAGGTCTGGACCCCCGAGGGTGACACCGTTTCGGATCTGGCTTTCCGCCTGGCTGGCATCAGTCCCGTACCCTTGAGTCTGCCGGACGTCTACACGGCGCTGCAGACCGGGGCCCTGGACACGGTCGTGAATACCACCGCCGGCGCCATTGCTTTTCAGTGGCACACACGCATGAAGACCATGACCGATTTTCCCGTGGCCTACGTGCTGGGCCTGATGGCGCTCGACCGGCGCATGGTCAGCCGACTCGATGACGGGGATAAGGACATCCTGATGCGGGAAATGAAAGCAGCGTTTGTGCGTATTGAGCAGACCAATCTGAAAGATGTGGTCGCGGCGCGGGGAGCGATCGGCAATCAGGGTATCGAGATTGTCGAGCTCAACAGCGACCAGCGGCAGGCCTGGCTGAAGCTTGGGCGGGACGTGGTCGCCCGCCTTGAGATCGATGAGTCCTTCAAGCTTGATCACCTTGAGGTGGTGATGGCGGCGCTGGCCGAGGCACAGGCTGCGCAAGACTGATCCGGACTCCCCGTGAGCGCCGTGTCTTCTGTCAACGATCCCACCGGTCCCACAAAGTCCGGCGCCGTCAGCCGGGCGCTGGACGCCGGCGAGGCCATTGTCCTGACCGCTATGACGCTGGGTATTCTGGCGCTGGCGGTCACGCAGATTGTGCTGCGCAACATGTTCGATTCCGGCCTCAACTGGGCCGATCCGCTGCTGCGGCTGTCCGTGCTCTGGCTGGGCCTGATCGGCGCTGTCGCGGCCGCCCGGGCCGGACGTAACATTCGCATCGATCTCGTCGGGAGGTTTCTGCCGGCCGGCCTGACGCGCGGCGTCGAGACCCTTAATCACCTCACCGCTGCTGGCGTCTGCGGCCTGCTGGCCTGGCATGGCGGACGGATGGTCGCGCTCGAGCGGGAGTTTGCCGACACTGGGGTGCTTGGCCTGGCGATCTGGGTGCAGCAGACCGTGATCCCCGTTGCCTTCGGCATCATGGCGCTGCTGTACCTGCTCCAGGCCGGGTTGATCCTGGCGGGGCGCCGGGGCGGCCCTGGTGATGGCTCTGGTCACGGCCCTGGTATCGGCGACGAATCCCCGTGAGCATGCTCTCCCTGGTCCTGCTGCTGCTGGCGATACTGGGTACGCCGCTGTTCGTCATCATCGCCGCCGGGGCGATGCTGGGTTTTCACCAGTCGGAGCTGGATCTCCAGATCGTAACGATCGAAATTTTCCGCCTGGCGGAAATGCCGATTCTCGTGGCAATTCCGCTGTTTACTTTCGCCGGCTATCTGCTCAGCGAAAGCGGCACGCCGGGCCGTCTCGTGCGGCTGACGCAGGCCTGGCTGGGGTGGTTGCCCGGCGGCCTGCCGATTGTGGCGCTCACCACCTGCGCATTGTTCACCGCATTCACCGGCGCATCGGGCGTCACCATCGTGGCCCTAGGAGCGATACTGGTTCCGGCCCTGTCACAGGCGGGCTATCCGGAGCGGTTCAACCTGGGGCTTGTAACCAGCTCCGGCAGTCTTGGCCTGCTGTTTGCGCCATCGGTGCCGTTGATCCTCTACGGCGTGGTGGCGCAGCAGGTGGGCGTAGGGCGCCCGGTGGGCATCGATGAACTGTTTCTGGCCGGCGTGGCGCCGGGCCTGCTGATGATCGCGGTGCTGTCGATCTGGAGCGCCCGCATCGGCTTTCGGCACGCCGAGACCCGTCAGCCGTTCAATGCCCGGGAAGCGTTTGCGGCACTGCGGGAGTCCTGGCTGGAGCTACCGCTGCCGCTGATCGTGCTCGGCGGCATTTACTCCGGGTTTCTGGTGGTGAGCGAAGCGGCGGCGGTCACCTGTTTGTACGTGCTGATCGGCACGGTGCTGCTCAAGCGAGAGATTGGGATCTGGCAGGTTTTTAAGATCGGGCGCGAGTCCATGACGCTGGTCGGCGCTATTTTAGTGATCCTCGGCGTCTCCCTGGCCTCCACCAACTACGTGATCGACGCCGAACTGCCGACACAGCTGTTTGACTGGATCAGCAGCCGCATTGAGGGCCGCATCAGCTTTATCCTGCTGCTGATCCTGTTTCTGCTGCTGCTCGGCATGCTGCTGGATATCTTCTCCGCGATCGTGATCATGATTCCGATTCTGCTGCCGATCGCGGTCAACTACGGCATTGATCCGGTGCACCTGGGCATTCTGTTTCTTGCCGCCATGCAGATCGGCTACTTCACGCCGCCGGTAGGGATGAATCTGTTCATCGCCAGTTTCCGCTTCGAAAAGCCGGTGATGACGCTGTACCGTGCCACGCTGCCGTTTTTCTTTCTGCTGCTGGGCTGTGTGCTGCTGATCGGGCTCTACAGCCCGCTTTCCCTCTGGCTGGTGGACTAAAGCGCCCAGGCCCAAAGCAGAAAACCCCAAAAAATGGGCCAGAGCCGTTGCACCGGTTCTGGCCCCCTTTTGTTGGCCCGATTGTTGTGGCCGGTGACGGGTGCTTAGAAGCCCGCGCCACCCCCGCCCGGACGGCCTTCACTGCAGCGGTTGCCCGTGGTGGAGGTATCGCCGCAGCCGCCGGCGTACAGGCGACGGCGCTGCTGCTGCTCGGTACCCCGCCGCAGTTCATCCCACTCGGCCTTGGTCCGGCATACGCGCACCACCATGTGGGTGCCGACCCGGCGGTTTCTTACGCAGCGGATATCGCTGTCGTTGTTGACCACAATTTCCCCAACGTTTTCATTTTCCGCGAAATACTGGCGAACGCCCTCAGACGCGATGAGCTCACCCTGCGTATTGTCGACGGGAACGGTCTGGCAGGCACTGAGCAAAAACGTGCAGGCCAGAGCGGATAAAAAGACTGACTTCGACATAATTCGGCACTCGTCTACGAAAAGCAGGGTAGATTGTAGCGCCCGCGGCAGGAATCGCAACCTCCGGGGTCATTGTGGCCCCGGCGGAGCATAGCGCCCCAGCCAGTCAAAGATCTCCCGCCACCAGCGGCGGGCGGTCTGCGGCTGGTTGACCACGTGCCCCGTCTCTTCAAAAAGCACCAGCCGGGACGGAACGCCGCGACCCACCAGCGCGCGATGAAACAGCTGCGCGTGCACCGGCGGTACCCGGCGATCGTTTTCGCCGTGCAGCAGCAGCACCGGCGTTGAGATGCGCTCAGCGGCGAGCACCGGCGCATTGGCCGGCAGCCGCCCGCCTCGCCAGGGTGGTGGACCCCAGGTGCGGTCCCGGCCCCAGACAAAATCGCTGCCGTAGACCAGCGACGGATCAAACACGCCGGCGTGCACCACGCCGGCGCTCAGCTCCGGCACCACGGTGAGAGCGGCGCCGGCCAGCATGCCGCCGTAGGAACCCCCAAGGACGGCAACGCGAGAGCGGTCTACGTAGGGCAGGGCGCGAAGCTGGCGGATGACCTGGGCCACATCCTCCACCGGTCGGGTGATCGGGTCCCCGTTGATGGCGCTGGCATGGGCCTGGCCGTAGCCCGTTGAACCGACCACGTTCGGTGCCGCCACCACATAGCCCGCCGTGGCGAGCAGACTCAGGTTCCAGCGCCAGCCAAACTCGTCCAGCCAGGCGCTGTGGGGGCCACCGTGCAGCAGCACCAGCAGGGGCCAGCGTCGGGTTTCGTTAAAACCCGGGGGGCGCAGCAGAAACCCGTGCAGCGACTGGCCGTTCGCGGTGCCAAAGTCGAACTCCGCGTAGTCGCCAAGGCGGGTGTTCTGCTGGTAGAGCTGATTGAACAGGGTGAGCTTTTTCCAATGCCGCACGTCGGCATCGGCCCGGTACAGGTCCGGCGGCTTCAGCAGCGATTCATGCAAAAAATAAAGCGTATCCTCGTCATCGCGTGTCAGCCCGGAGAAGCTTCCGCGGTCAGCCAGCGGCCGGGCCCGACCGCCGCTGATGCTGACGCGAAAAGGCAGGCGGCGGCCCCGCTGCTGCGCCAGAAAAATCACCTGCCGACCGTCGCTGCTCGTCAGCCAGCGCGTCGGCGAGAGGAGGGCCGGGTCCGTGATGGCCTTTTGTTCGTCTCCCCGGAGCTGATGCCGGATCAGCGTGTTGAATTCGTCCAGGGCATCGGGCTCCTGGCGCCGGCCGAAAATGACCGCGGTGCCATCGCTGCTGAACATGGGCCGGAAATCCGCGCCGGGGTTGGCTTCTGTCAGGTTGCGGGGCCGCGGATCGTCCAGGGCCTGGACAAAAACGTCTGAGTTGCGGGGCAGATAGGGCGCCGGTGCTGTATTGGCAGCGTAGGTCAGATATTTACCGTTCGGTGCCAGGTCCCAGGTAAAGGGGCTGACGTTGGTGCGCTGATCCAGCGTGGGCGTCAGATCAGCGATTTCACCGCTGGCCAGCGACAGGCGAAACAGGTGTCGGGCGCTGCCTTCCAGAAGCTCTCCACCTGCGATCGATTCACTCACCCGAGCCCAGGTGGTTTCCTTCCTGGCCGCCGATACTCGCGCCGCCAGCGCGTCCAGGTCCGCGCCCACGTCGGGCCAGGTGCGGGCCTCGAACACCAGGCCCTCTCCGTCGGGCAGATAACGCGGCCGACTCACCGACGTGGGAAACGCGGTTAGCGGTTGAGGAGCGCCGCCCCGCAGGTCGAGCAAAAACAGCTGACTGGCCTCGCTTCCTTCGGCGTAGCCGGCGTAGACGATGCTGCGGCTGTCCGGAGCCCAGGTGGGATCAAAATCGGCCTCGGCGCTGCGGGTAAGCTGCCGGGGCGCATCGCGCCCGCGGCTGTCCGCCAACCACAGATCAACGCTGGGCAGAGCCGCCTCCGGGCCCCAGGCGGTGATGGTAAAGACGATCCAGTCGCCGTTCGGCGAGACCTCGGGTTCGCCCACCCGCACCATCTGCCACAGGCGGGCCGGTGTAAAGGCGGAAAAAAGTGGCTGGGCACTCGCGCTCGGCAGCGTCTGCGAAACGGGAAGCAGCTGCAGAACAAACGCGACGCCCAGCAGGACACCGCGACACTTCAAGGTTGCCGGCAAGGGTGTCAGACCACTCCGTAAGCGAGCATGGCGTCGGCAACTTTAACGAAGCCGGCCACGTTGGCGCCCTGCAGGTAGTTGACCCAGCCGTCGTGTTTGCCGTATTCGACACACTGGTCGTGAATGCCCAGCATGATGCCGCGCAGCCGCTCGTCCAGCTCGTCCCGGGTCCAGGACAGGCGCATGCTGTTCTGGGTCATTTCAAGGCCGGACACGGCGACGCCGCCGGCGTTGGCCGCTTTGCTGGGGCCGTACAGGATTTGCGCGTCAAGGTATTGATCGATGGCGGCCTGGTTGGACGGCATATTAGCCCCCTCTGCAACACCCTGGCAGCCGCCGGCCAGCAGCCGCCTGGCGTCGTCACCGTCGATTTCATTTTGCGTGGCGCAGGGAAACGCCAGATCGCAGGTCATACCCCAGGGGCGCTCGCCCGGGTGATACGTGCCGCCAAACTCGTCCACGTATTCGGAGATGCGGCCGCGGCGGTTGTTTTTGAGATCTTTCACCCACTCAAGCTTCGCCTCATCAATCCCCGCCGGGTCATGCACAAACCCCCCGGAATCGGACAGCGTGACGGCTTTGCCACCCAGGTGATTGATCTTCTCCACCGTGTACTGAGCCACATTGCCGGAGCCGGAAACCACGCAGGTCTTGCCGTCCATCCCGTCGCCGCGGTGCTTCAGCATGTCTTCCATAAAATAGACGCAGCCATAGCCGGTGGCCTCGGTGCGAATCAGGCTGCCGCCGAAGGCCAGGCCCTTGCCCGTCAGCACGCCGGTAAACTCGTTCTTAAGCCTTAGATACTGGCCGAACATGTAGCTGATTTCCCGCGCGCCGACCCCGATGTCCCCCGCCGGCACGTCGGTATAGGGGCCGATGTGGCGGTGCAGCTCGGTCATAAACGACTGGCAGAAACGCATCACCTCCTTGTCCGACTTGCCCTTGGGGTTGAAGTCCGAGCCGCCTTTGCCGCCGCCCATGGGCAGGCCGGTGAGACTGTTTTTGAACGTCTGCTCGAAAGCGAGAAACTTCAGGATGCTTTGCGTGACATTGTTGTGGAACCGAATGCCGCCCTTGTATGGCCCGATGGCGTTGCAGTGCTGCACGCGGTACCCCCGGTTGACCCGCACCTGGCCCTCATCGTCCTGCCAGCACACGCGGAAGGAGATGATCCGGTCCGGCTCCGCCAGCCGTTCGAAGACCTGATTGGCCCGGTACTCCGGCTTGTCCTTAATAAACGGAAGGATCGACTGGGCGACCTCGTAAACCGCCTGATGAAATTCCGTTTCTCCGGGATTTCGCCGCTTCAGACCCGACATGAAATCATCAAGCGAATGAACCGTATCGTAAGGCATTCCGTTCCCCCTCGGCTGGTCGAGGGCTAAAGATAGACCGTGAACTCAGCGAGCACAAATAGCGACACACAACGATACGGGCGCGGTGTCGTTCGGTTGCACTCCGTCACAAAAATTCACTGCCACTAGGGGTATAGCGGATTTTCTGAAGGGAAATTCTCGCTCAAGCGGGTATACTGCGAGGCGATAGCTTTATCTTTTGGTGGGAGTGACCAGACGTGGAGCCCAGGGTTGTATCACTGGCTACCGCTACGCCGCAGCAGGAACGGCCGGCCCGCGACTCGCGTTTTGCGAGCCGGCGGACGTTTGATCATTGGCTGGAATCACTCCCTCTGGCCAACGTGTCGGCGGCAGGAAACGAGCTGCTTATGGGCGTGCAGGAGCTCAACCACTCCCGCGTCAGCCCCCGCTTTCGGCTGCATGCGCTGGAGCAGCTGACCGAGCCCTGTCTGGCGGTGGTCAACGTCCTGGACAAGAACTACCAGGATGCCGTGTTCCCGCTCAACGCCAAGGTGCACAAAACCGGCCGCACGGTGATTCACTTTTTCCGCGAGCTTGCCATGGGCTACCGCCTGTCGGCGCATCAGTTTGCCAATGAAAGTTCGCGCCTTTCCATGGTGTCCCGCCGTCCCGGAGCGCTCTGCGTGCACCGGGCCCTGACCTGCTGCGAACAGCTTTTGTACCGCAGCGGACAGCTGTTTCGGCCGCTGCCGGTGGGCATGTGGAACGAAATCCACACGCTGTTTGCCTTCGCGGTGCAGAACAACCTGCAGGACAAGGCCCTCACCGACACGCTGGGCTGGCAGAAAAAACAGCACCGGATCTACGACATCTACAAGCGTATCTGTCTGCTTGGCCTGTGTGACCTGCAGCGCCTGAGCCAGCGCGCAATCCAGCAAGTCTACAAAGCCTGTGAAACCTGGCGCGAGCGCACCGAGGTGATTCTCGGCCCGGCCGCGGAGGGCAATTTTGCCATTGAGGTCGACAGCGATCTGCCGCCGCAGCTGCGCATGAACGCAGACCAGCCGGCGGGGGATATGAGCTTTGATCTCGACGAGCTGAAAACCTGGCTGGAAAAGCTGGTGTCGGCCGAGTGCCAGACGGCGAAAGACATTCCGCTCAAGCTCAACAATAACGAAACGCTGATTCTCGACGGCATGCTGCTGCGGCAGCTCACCGCCACCTGGGGACGGCGGGTGGAGCGGCGCAGCCAGCGCATGCCCGCGGACCACCGGGCCCGGGTGGTGATCGGCATCAACGGCATTCACTTCATGGCGGCCGGCGAACAGAGCTTCAGTCAGTTCCTGGAAGAAACCGGCAACGAGCGATTTGTGCAGCAGGCGGGGCAGGCTAACAACTGGATCGCCGGCAGCGACCAGCGGTTCCGCCCACCGGTGCACGAGGCGGAGATCCTCAACCAGAGCCTGGGCGGCTACCGGCTCAAGTTCAGCAAACCGGAAAACATGCAGGTGCGCGTGGGGGAATTGGTGGCGATCAGCACCACGGCGATCAGCGAACGCGATGCCATCTGGATGGTGGCGGCGGTGCGCTGGCTGCAGGCCCCATCGCCGGAAGAAATTGAGCTGGGCTTAAGCGTAGTGGGGCAGGATTTTCGCGCCGCCGCGGTGATGGCCCAGGTGCCCGGACGCAAGATCCCGCCGGCCAGGGCGCTCTTGGCCCGGGGCTTTTCCCAGGACGACGCGGATAACCACTACCTCATTGTCCCGCCGTTCCACACCGAGGTGGGCGCTCCCTGGCTGGTCGCCTGGCGGGAAGACCTGCAGATGCAGGAAGCTATGTCGCGGATTGAGGGGCTGGCTGATCGCACCACAGAGTTCTGCCGCTACACCTACGCCTCGGAGCCCGTGCATATCGACGGCGTGCCCGACATCGAACCCATCTCCGACAGCGAAATCCCCCCGCTGGATCTCGGCTGACCGGACGCGCGGTCAGCATCACTTTTCTCGGGCTGAAGACCGCCGGCTAGGACGGCTTCGGTGCGTCCGGCGGGTTCAGCGGCTCGAGCAGTTCCGGGTAGTTGTTACGCACCGAGTTCACCGCCTGGCTGACAGGAAACAGGGTCACCGCTTCGGCAACGCCGTCGCTGAGCTGCGCCGGCTCCAGCTCCGCTCGCAGCCAGGAGGCCTGCTGATCTGCCGTCAGCAGCACCGGCATCCGGTCGTGCAGATCGGCAATCGGTCCGACGGCATCGGTGGTGACAATGGAAAAGGAGCGCACCGATTCGCCACTTTCCCGGTCCCGCCAGGTTTCCCAAAGACCGCCGAAACACAACAACGAGCGGTCCGCCGGCACGATGGCCGAGGGGAATCGCTGACGCCCCTCCCGGCGCCATTCAAAAAAACCGCTGGCGGGCACCAGGCAGCGGCGACTTCGCCAGGCTTTCCGGTAGGCCGGCTTTTCGGCCACGGTTTCAATCCGGGCGTTGATCATGCGGGCGCCGATCTTGAGGTCTTTGGCCCAGAACGGCACCAGCCCCCAGCGGGCGTATTCGAAGCGGCGTTCCCCATCCTGGTCTAGCCGCACAATCGGTGACCGGTCCGTCGGGGCGATATTGAAGCTGGCGGCCAGTTCGTTCGGCACTTTTACGGAGAACGCATCCGCCATCGTGTCCGGGAGGGTTTCAAGAAAGTAGCGGCCGCACATAGGCGTATTGTGCATGATTTGGCCGCCCCGGGCTCAGCGCCCGGCAGGAAATTTCGGCTGCGGGGTGGTGCATCGGCAGCGAGACCCGCATACTTCGCGCCCATGTCCAAATCACTACCCGATCGGCACGTGCTGTACCAGCAGGCGGTGCAGGACGTCGAGTCCGAAATTGACTTTGTTGAAGCCACCTTCAAGGAGCTTCGGGGCCGCCCGGCCCGATCGCTGCGGGAAGACTTCTGCGGCACCGCCAATACCGCCTGCGAATGGGTGCGGCGTTCAAAAAAGAACGTGGCTTCCGCCGTGGACCTCGACCCGGACGTGCTGGCCTGGGGGCGTAACAACAACGTCGCTAAGCTGGGCGAAGCGCAGCAGGCGCGGATCAGCTTGCGGGAAGGGGACGTGCGGGACGGCGGACCGCCGGTGGACACCGTGCTCGCCATGAACTTCAGCTACTGGCTGTTCCTGAGCCGCGATGAGATGCGAGGCTATTTCGAGAGCGTCCGGGAGTCACTGAAGCCCGATGGCGTGCTGTTTCTCGATGCCTACGGCGGCTACGACGCACCCAAGGAGCTTGAGGAGCCGCGGGACTGCGGCGACTTTACCTACATCTGGGAACAGGCATCGTTCAATCCGATCAATTCCCAGATGCAGTGCTACATCCATTTTGAACTGCCCGACGGTACGCGCATGGATCGGGCGTTTACCTACTACTGGCGGCTCTGGACCCTGCCTGAGCTTCGGGAGCTGCTTGCTGAGGCCGGTTTTTCCCGCAGTCTGGTTTACTGGGAGGGCACCGACGAAGAATCGGGCGAAGGGGACGGCATTTTCGAGGCCAGCGAGGAAGGGGAGGCCGACCCGGGTTGGATCGCCTACATCTCCGCCGAGCTTTAGGTCAGCACAGGCGGCGGCAGCGCTGCCGCCTCGCACGCTAGGCAAACGTACTCAGCGCTATTGCTTCCCGAGGCGTGGCGGCATCCCGTTGCACCACGGCCAGCGCCAGGTGCCTTGGCCCCGCGCTGATGGTCTGAATCACCTCGCCGAGGCGCTCGTCGTTTTCACCGGTCAGGGTCTGACCTTCACTAAAAGCCAGGTCGCCTTCCAGCCAGGCGAGTCCTCGCTTAACACGGCCGAGATGGCGCGCCCGGGCCACAATTTCCTGGCCGGGGTAGCAGCCTTTGCTGAAGCTCACAGCCCCGAGGCTGTCCAGGCCCAGCATCTGCGGGATAAAACGATCGCGAATGCCCGCGTCCACGTGCACCAGACCGGCGAGCACATCGCGGGTCCACCAGGCGTTGGCGTCGGCGTTTCCCGTTTCGCCCGGCTGGAGGACGCGGCCATCCGGCAGATGAAATGCCTGCGCTCCGTCAGCCGGGAGGTGATCGTAGCCGCCGGTCGACACTTCGCCGCCTGCCGCGTCGTCGCCCGGCACCTCGCCGGCGATGGGTAGATCCTCCAGATTGAGCACTACCTTCGCGCGCAGCACGTAGCGCGCGAGGTGCTGCTCCGTCGCTTCAGCAACCTCCGGATGAATCAGAAACTGGTGACCGCCATCGATTGGCAGCACGTAGCCGGCTGCCTGTACCTTGCCTTTGGGGTTGAGCAGCGCGCCGTAGCAGCCCTCGCCGGGTGCCAGTCCCGCGAGGTCACAGGTGAGCTGCGCGTGCAGAAAGTGAGTAGCGTCATCTCCCGTCACGGACAGGCTGCGGTAACGGCTGACAAGATTGACCAACGGCATGGGTCGGACCCCGGGAGCAAAACGGTACAATAAGGCCATGGATGACAAAAAAACACCCACCGCCGGGAACGCTGCCAACGTGGCCCCGACGCAACCGGCGGCAGACGCGGAGGCGGCTGATTCTCCGTCCCCCGACCCAGCGCCGAACACGGCTCGACCCAAAGAGATCGGCGGGCCCAAGGGCCCGGAGCCGACCCGCTTCGGCGACTGGGAACGCAACGGACGCTGCAGCGACTTTTGACCGGGAACTTGCCTTGAACACCACCTCTGAAGATCGCCATCTGCGCTGGCGCTGCCGTCGCGGCATGCTGGAGCTGGACGTGATGCTCACCCGGTTTCTTGAGGGCCGCTACCCCAAACTGCCGGCGCCGGAGCAGGCGTCGTTTCGCCAGCTGCTGGAAACGGAAGACGATCAGCTTTGGGACTGGCTCAGCGGCCGGGCCGCGCCGCCGCCTGATCTGGAGACAATCTGTGCCGCCATTCGGCAGCCCGTTTGAGGTGGCGGCGGACCCGCGCGGCGCCGCCCTCGTCGCTATGGCCATGCTGGGCGCAGGTGCGCTGGCGCTTTCCCAGTCCGCTCTTTTTCTACCGTTTCTGCCTCTTTTTGTGCTCGCCACGGTTTGGACCGTGAGTATTTTTGTCGACGCCGGGCCAAACACGCTGCGTTGGGTTGGGGCCCGCCAGTGGCAGCAGGTCGAGGCCTGCGGCGCCAGGCCCGTGGCGGTAAAAGGCAACTTTTTCACCCCGTGGCTGGTCTTAGTAACCGTCACCGCAGCCCGGCGCCGGCGCCGGCTGCTGTTGTGGCGTCGCGGTCAGGAGCGGAGCTTTCGTCATCTGGCTGCGGCGCTGACGCAGGATGCAACGGCTTAAGGCCACACGGACGTAGAGATGTTCAAGCCCCTCGAGTTCTACATCGGACTGCGCTACACCCGGGCAAAGCGCAAGAACAGCTTCATCAGCCTGATCAGCGTGATTTCCATGCTGGGCATTGCCCTTGGCGTGACGGCGCTGATCACGGTGCTGTCCGTCATGAACGGGTTCGAAAAAGAACTCCGCGAGCGCATCCTCGGCATGCTGTCCCACGCCACCATTACCGCGGTGGAAGACAACATGACCCAGTGGCCCCAGGCGATGGCGGAGGCCGCGCAGCACGAGCAGGTGCTGGGCGCGGCGCCGTTTATTGAGCGGGAGACGCTGATCAAAGGATTTCGCATCAGCGGCGCCCTGGTTCGCGGTGTTGACCCGAGCCAGGAAAGTGAGGTCTCCGAGGTTGCTGAGCAGTTTGTCCGTGGCGGTCTGGATGATCTGAAGGACGGTGAATTCGGCATTGCGCTGGGCGTTCACCTGGCCGCGGCCATAGGCGTCGACGTGGGAGATTCGGTCACCGTTTTTGCTCCCCAGGTGCGGGCCACACCGGCAGGGGTTATGCCGCAAGTGAAGCGCTTTAAGGTGGTCGGTTTGTTTGAGGTGGGGATGCACGAATTTGACCGGGGCACTGCGCTGGTCCACCTCAAAGACGCCGCGCGGCTGTTTCGGGTCAAAGCGGGTGCCTCCGGGGTGCGTCTCAAGGTGGTCGACATGTTTCGGGCCTGGGAGGTGGCGCGGGATCTCCAGTCCCAGCTGTCGGGCATCTACTACGTGCGGGACTGGACCCAGCAGCACAGCAATCTGTTCCGCGCCGTCAAAATGGAAAAAACCGTGATGTTCGTGATTCTCTCGCTGATCATCGCGGTGGCGGCATTCAACATCATCTCCACCCTGGTGATGGTGGTGACCGACAAGCAGGCGGATATTGCCATTTTGCGAACGCTGGGCACCACGCCGCGCACGGTGATGGGCATCTTCATTGTGCTCGGGTCGTTTATCGGTGTGCTGGGCACCGCCCTGGGGCTGGTGGGTGGCGTGCTGCTGGCCAGCCACGTGGAGACGATTGTGCCGGCGCTTGAGAACCTGTTTCGGATGCAGTTCATGCCGTCAGACATCTACTACATCAGCGATCTTCCATCAGATATGCAAACCGCTGACGTCGTCAGGATTGGGCTGCTTAGCCTGGTGCTCACCATCGCCTCAACGCTTTATCCGGCCTGGCGCGCCAGCCGCACCCAGCCTGCGGAGGCGCTGCGCTATGAGTGAGGCGGTTATCGAGTGCCGCGGTGTGGTTAAGACCTACGACGATGCCGGGAGCGAAATCACGGTGCTGTCCGGCGCCGATCTCAAGGTTGCGCCAGGGGAACGTGTTGCCATTGTCGGCGCCTCCGGCGCCGGTAAATCCACCCTGCTGCACGTGCTGGGTGGGCTGGACCAGTTTTCTGACGGCGAAATCCACATTGCCGGCCAGTCGCTGGCAGGTCTCGGGCAGAAACGCCTGAGCCGTCTGCGTAACCAGCACCTGGGTTTTGTTTATCAGTTTCACCACCTGCTGCCCGAATTTTCAGCGCTCGAAAACGTCGCCATGCCGCTGTTGATTGCCGGCAGCGGCGCGGCGGACGCTAGCTCCCGGGCCGAGGCGCTGCTGGAGCGGGTTGGCCTGAAGCAACGGCTGACACACAAGCCCGGCCAGATGTCCGGGGGCGAACGACAGCGGGCGGCCGTGGCCCGGGCGCTGGTGACCCAGCCCAGCTGTGTGCTGGCGGACGAACCGACCGGCAACCTCGACGAAGAAAACGCCTCGCAGGTGTTTGATCTGATGCTCGAGCTCAACGCAGACCTGAAGACCAGCCTGATTATCGTGACGCACGATCAGGCGCTGGCACAGCGCCTCGACCGCGTGCTGACGCTGAGCCAGGGTCAGCTTCACGAAACCACCGACATAACGTAGGCGCTGCGCGCCCCGGGCTGACAACGGTTTCAGCCCGCAGCTACGGACAGCCCTTTTCCTGAGGTCCAACATTCAGTGCCAGCATGGTTGTGTTGGCGCTTGCTTGGTGTGCTGGTCTGGTCGCTACCCTCAGCCTGCCCGGGCTGCTGCTGGCCGGGGCAGCCGCGCTCGCGGTGGCGCTGCTTGTCGTGCTGGTTGTGTCTCTGGCCAGCCGGCCGGCGCCGGTCCTGGCCGCGGCGCTTCTGGCCATGGCTTGTGGCGCCTTGTGGTGGCTGCATTGCCTGGATGAGTATCGGCTGGCACGGGATGCGCTGCTGGCCGGTCCCGCGGAGCGGCAAATCAGGGGCCTGGTGGAAAATCTGCCCACCTGCGACGCGGAGCGCTGTCGCTTTGTCCTGCGGTCCACGGTCGCAGGCATCCAGGTGCATTGGCACGAGCCTGCCGAGCTGCCACGGGCCGGCCAGCACTGTACGTTAGCGGTACGGCTGCGACCGGTCTGGGGCCTTGCCAACCCCACCGGGTTTGACCCGCAGGCGGCGGCGCTGCGGCAGCGGATACACGCCAGCGCCGCAGTCATCGCCGGCGCCTGTGCGCGGCGCACCGGGGGCGGACTGCAGGCGTGGCGGCAATCGTTCTCGGAGCGGCTCCTTACGGCGGTACAGGCGCCGCAGGCCCGGGCCCTGGTTCCGGCCCTGGTCACCGGCGACCGCCGGGCGATGACCGCGGACCACTGGGACCGGCTGACACAGACCGGTACCGCCCACCTGCTTGCCATCTCCGGTCTCCACGTCTCCCTGGTAGCGGGTTTCGGCGCGCTGCTGGGGCGGGGGCTGTACCGGCGCTGGACGCCGCTGGCGGTGCCGCAAATACATGTGTCCGCCGGGTTGGGCCTGATCTGCGCGCTGATCTTTGCCGCCCTGTCCGGTTGGTCCGTGGCCACCCGGCGGGCCTGCGCGATGCTGGCCCTGCCGCTGGCAGCGCTGCTCCTGCGTCAGCCCATCGCCCCGTTTCGAACCCTGACCGTAGCGCTGTTCCTGGTGCTGCTGCTCGACCCGGCAGCTGCCTTGAGCCGGGGTACCTGGCTGTCTTTTGGTGCCGTTGCGGTGCTGCTGACGCTGGTCTGGGGCCGGACCGGCCAGCCCGCCGGCGGCCCAGGCCGGTCCCTCCTGCATCTCCAGCTCGCTCTCACCGCGGGCATGCTGCCAGCTTACGCCGCGCTGGGGCTGCCCGTGTCTCCGGGATACCTCGTTGCCAATCTTGTGGCGGTACCGTTCGTTTCCCTGCTGGTGCTTCCCGGCGTGCTGCTGGGAGCGTTGATCGAGCTGAGTACCGGCTGGACCCTGCCCCTTAAGTTGGCCGCCCTCATGCTTGAGGCTCTCTGGTGGTTTCTCGGCCAGGTTGCGCACTGGCTGCCGGCGGTCGACGTGCCCTGGATGGCAACCCCGGCCATTTTCCTGGGGTGTGCGCTTGCGCTGCTGCCGCGGCAGACGCCCGGCTGGCCGGCGGTGGTGCTGGGCGTGGCCGTGGCGCTGCTGGTGCCCCGCCTTACAAGGCTTACTGATCCCGGCCTGCACGTGCTCGATGTGGGGCAGGGCACCGCCGTGGTGGTGACCACGGCGCGCCGAACGCTGCTGATCGATGCCGGACCGGGCAGCGCTGACGGCTGGAATGCGGGACGTTCGGTGGTGGCGCCGCGGCTGGCGGCGCTGGGCCGGAAGAGAATCGACCTGGTGCTGGTGAGCCATGCTGATGCGGATCACGCCGGCGGCCTGAGCGAACTACCTGATGTTGCCGCTGTTCGCGGCGTTTCCCCTGACCGCCGCTGGCCCCGATGCCTGGCTGGCATGCGCTGGCAACTCGCGTCCCTCACCGTGCAGGCCTGGCATCCCGGTGCGCACCTCCCTTACCTCGGGAACGACAGTTCCTGTGTGTTGACCCTTACTCAAGGCCGCGCCACCGCACTCCTGCCAGGCGACGTGAGTGCGCTTGTGGAGTCGCGGCTGCGCTCCGACCTGCCGCCGGTGGATCTGCTCCTGCTGGGCCATCACGGCAGCAGCACGTCCTCCGGCTACGAATTCCTCCGCAAGACCCAACCGGCACTGGCCGTTGCCACCAGCCGCTTTGGCAACCGTTTTGGCATGCCTCACGGCGCGGTGCGCCGCCGGCTGGGGCTGCTCGACGTGCCGCTTTTGTCGACCGCGGAGTGCGGAGCGCTGGATTTTCGGTGGGGTTCGGCCGGTCTTGAACTGCTGGCTGCGCAGCGTCTTAGGAACAGCAAACCCTGGCAGCTGCCGGCTTTGTGCCCGGAACCGGCGCCCCTCAGCCACGTGAGGCCCGGATTATGGGGCAGGGAGGAGGGAGAAAATGCGTACTGATCGCTGCCAATTGTCGCCTGATCCCTGCTAACATGCCCAGCGGTTTAGACCCCCCAGAGGACGAATTCAGTGCTGGAAATCATTCGCCAGGGTGGCTGGCTCATGGTGCCGATCCTGGCCTGCTCCGCCGTGGCTATGGGCATCATTCTCGAGCGCTTCTGGACCCTGCGGCGCAAGGTGGTAAACCCGCCGGATCTGGGCCAGCAGGTGCAGAGCTGGGCCTTAAGCCGCAAGCTGGACAGCACCCACGTGGAGGCGCTGGCGGAAAACTCCGCCCTGGGCCGGGTGCTGGCGGCGGCGCTGCGTAATCGCAGCCGCTCCCGAGAGATCATTAAAGAAGCCGTGGAAGACACGGGCCGCCACGTGGTGCACGACCTCGAGCGGTACCTGAACACACTCGGCACCATCGCCGGCATCTCGCCGCTGCTGGGACTGCTGGGCACGGTGATTGGCATGATCAAGGTGTTTTCCTCAATTCTGGTGCACGGTGTCGGTGACGCCAACCAGCTGGCCGGCGGTATTTCCCAGGCGCTGGTCACCACCGCGGCGGGCCTGTTTGTGGCCATTCCCGCGTTTCTGTTCTACCGGTACTTCAAAGGCCTGGTGGAGCGGCTGGTGGTGGAGATGGAAGAACAGGCGATCACGCTCATTGACACGATTGATCTGGGGCACCAGCGCCGCGCGACAAATCGATCACAAAACTCCTGATTCCCCATGCAGCTTCAGAAAAAAGAAAAGGAAGAGCCGGAGATCAATCTTGCACCGCTGATCGACGTGGTGTTTCTGCTGCTGATCTTTTTCATGGTGACCACCACCTTTGAACGCCAGGCCCGCCTGCGCATCGAACTGCCGGAGGCCTCTGAGGAGGCAGTGACCATCGAGCAGGACCGGCTGGAAATTGCCATCTCCGAGGACGGGCGCTTCTTCATCAATAACAACGAAGTGATCAATCGCGGCAGCGATACGCTCAAAGACGCCATTTCCCGCATTGCCGGGGATGACCGCGAGCAGCCTGTAACGATCCGCGCGGACGCCAGCACGCCCTACCAGGCGGTGGTAACCGCCATGGATGCGGTAAATCAGCTCGGCTTTGCCAATCTGTCGATTGCCACCACTCCCGAGTCCGGGTGACCGAAAGCGCCAAAACCTGGCCCATCTACCGTCGTCTCCTGGGCTACACCCGCAGCTACCTGCCGCTGCTGCTGGTGGCCATGGGGGCGATGGTGCTGGATGCGCTCTGCACCGGCGGCTTTGCGGCGCTGATCAAGCCGCTGCTCGACGAGGCCCTGCTGGCGCGAAATCTCGACGTGATTGCCCAGATGCCGCTGTGGATCGTCGCCATTTTTCTGGGCCGCGGCATCGGCAGTTTTTTTGCCGACTATTGCATGGCGGCCACCGGCCGTTCGGTGATTCGCGATCTACGTCAGCAGGTGTTTGAAAAATACCTGAAGCTCCCCACGGGCTATTTTGACCAGCAGTCCCAGGGGCAGCTGATCTCGCGCCTGACCTACAATGTGGAGCAGGTGGCGGAGGCCACCACCAACGCCATCACCATCGTGGTGAAAGACTCGCTCTACGTGATTGCGTTTCTTGTTGTCATGCTGGCGCAGAGCGTGCGCCTGACCCTGTTTACGCTGGTGATCGCGCCGGTAATTGCTGCCGTGATCGCATTTGTGAGTCGTCGTTTTCGCCGTCTGTCGCGGAAAATCCAGGACTCCATGGGCGACGTGACCCAGCGCACCACCGAGGTGGTGAGTGGCCACAAGGTGGTCAAGATGTACTCCGGCCAGGACGCGGAGGCGGAGCGGTTTGCCGCCGTTAACGCCAATAATCGAACGCAGCACCTCAAGCTGGTGGCAACCAAGTCCGGCAGCACGTCGATGGTGCAGCTGATCGCCGGCCTGACGCTGGCGGTCATCGTGTATCTCGCCACCCGCGAGAGCATGCTGGACGACATTACGCCGGGGGCGTTCACCGCTTTTATGACCGCCATGCTGGCCATCCTGCCCAGCCTGAAAAAGCTGACCAACGTCCACGTGCTCATTCAGCGCGGCGTGGCCGCCGCAGAAACCCTGTTTGAGCTGATCGATCATCCTGAGGAACCGCTGACCCAGGGCCGATCGCTGTCATCGGTGCGCGGCCAGCTGAAGTTTGATTCCGTATCGCTCGCCTACGGGTCCGGTGACCGGGTACTGGACGACATCAGCTTTGTTGCCGAACCCGGTTCAGTGACAGCCCTGGTGGGTAAGTCCGGTAGCGGAAAAACCAGCCTGGTGAGTCTGATACCCCGCTTCTACTCGCCGACCGGCGGCCAGATCGAGCTGGACGGCGTCGAGCTGAGCGAACTGGGTCTGCAGGATCTGCGGCGCCACATTGCGATGGTGAGCCAGGACATCGTGCTGTTCGACGACACGATTGCGCGGAACATCGGCTACGGCGGCAACTACTCGGCCGAGGCGATTACCGACGCGGCGCGGCAGGCCAACGCGCTGGAGTTTGTTGAGGCGCTTCCCCAGGGCTTCGACACCCGGCTTGGGGAGGGCGGGGTGCAGCTGTCCGGCGGTCAGCGCCAGCGCGTCGCCATTGCTCGAGCAATCCTGAAAGACGCCCCGATTCTGATTCTTGATGAGGCCACCTCCGCGCTGGACACCGAGTCAGAGCGGCTGATTCAGGCGGCGCTGGAAGACATCATGCGCGAGCGCACCACGCTGGTGATTGCGCATCGCCTGTCGACGGTGGAAAACGCCGACCAGGTGCTCGTGCTGGACCAGGGGTGCATTGTGGAACGGGGCAGCCACGAGGAGCTGCTGGCGCAGGGGGGGCAGTACAAGGAGCTCCACCGGCTGCAGTTTGTCGACGGGTCGTGATCTCCGAGTCCCGGCTTAACCAGATCTGGTACGAGGGTGGGACCGTGCCCTGGTACCTCAGCTGGCTGGAGCGCCTTTATCGCGTCCTGCGGCCATTTCAGCAGCGCTGGCAGAAGCTGCGGGCAGCCCATCCCGGGGTGCCGGTGGTCGTGGTGGGCAACCTGACCGTAGGCGGCACCGGAAAAACACCGCTGATCGTGCATCTTGCCCAGCGCCTGGCAGCCCGGTCGGTGACCGTCGGCGTGGTCAGCCGGGGTTACGGCTCCAGCGCCGGCCCCGGGCCGGTGGAAGTGTCCGACGACAGCCCGCCGGCTGCGGTGGGGGACGAACCGCTGCTGATTCGCCAGACCACCGGCGTACCGGTGGTGGTCGGGAGCGATCGGCTCGCCGGCTGCCGCCACCTCGTGGACCGGCACGGCGTGACGCTGATCCTCGCCGACGACGGGCTGCAGCACCGGCGCCTGAAACGCGATCTCGAGATCGTGGTGGTGGATCACGAGCGGGGGTTTGGCAACGGTCGGCTGCTGCCCGCCGGCCCGCTGCGCGAGCCGCCGAACCAGCTGGGCCCCGACGTGATTACGGTGCGCAACGGCGACGACATGAAGCTGGCGCTGAAAAGGGCCGGCAATATCAAGCGAGGTGGCAAACAAGCGCTGACAGAGTTCTGCGGTCGCCCGGTGGTAGCCATGGCCGGCATTGGCCGGCCCGAACGGTTCTTCCAGGCACTTGAGCAGGAGGGACTGACGATCGAGCGTAACGCCTTGCCCGATCACGTGAACTACCAGCACGAACTCGTAGCCGACCTGATCGACAAGACCGTGCTTACCACCAGCAAAGACGCGGTCAAACTGCGCGACGTGGCCGGTGAAGACTGGTGGGAGGTGCCGGTGGAGGTGACGCTTAATCCGACGCTTGACGCCCGGCTGGAGGCGCAGCTGGAAGGACTGCTGTCGTGAGCAATTTTCTGGTGCTGATTCCTGCTCGTCTCGGTTCTACCCGGGTGGCGGAGAAGATGCTGCTTGAGGCGGGCGGCGTCCCGCTGGTGGTGCACACGTGGCGCCGCGGCAGTGCCAGCGAAGCGAATCGAGTCGTGATCTGCGCTGATCACGAGCGCATTGCGGCGGCGGCCCGGGCGCACGACGCGGAGGTGGTGCTCACCGGCCCGGCGGACACCGGGACGGAGCGACTGGCGGAGGCGAGCCGGCGGCTTGAGCTCGACGACGACACCATCGTGGTCAACCTGCAGGGGGATGAGCCGGATATGCCGGCCAGCGTGATCAATGCGCTGGCAGCGGAACTGGCGGCGCACCCGGAGGCAGCGCTGGCGACGGCGTGCTGTCCGGTGGACGAGCCGGGCCAGCTGCACGACCCCAACGTGGTGAAGGTGGTGGTCGACGGCGCCGGCAATGCCCTTTACTTCAGCCGCGCGACCATCCCCTTTGTCCGTGATGAGACGGCTGCGCCCGCCAATCACCTGCGCCATCTTGGCATCTACGCCTATCGGGTTAAGTTTCTGCGCCAGTTTGCTGCCTGGCCGCCGACCCCGAACGAGACCGTGGAAAAGCTGGAACAGCTGCGGGCGCTGCACTACGGTTGCCGCATCCGGATGCTGTTTCTGGACCAACCTACGCCGCCGGGGATCGACACGGAGTCGGACTGGCAGGCGTTTGCCGCTCGAACACCAGGAAGCTGAACAAGATGACATCCTCCAGACCTTATCGGGTGCTCATGGTGTGCATGGGAAACATTTGCCGGTCTCCCACCGCCGAGGCTGTGCTGCGCCATAAAGCCCGGGAGCGGGGGCTGGACCACGTGGTAGACGTGGATTCTGCCGGCACCCACGCCTATCACGTGGGTCATCCGCCGGACCCGCGCTCCCGGGAAGCGGCGCTCAACCGGGGCATCGAACTCACCGGCCAGGCGCGACGGGTCGCGGCGACAGACTTTTCTGAGTTTGACCTGATTCTGGCGATGGACAACGCAAACTACGAAAACCTGCTGGCGGAGGCTCCGCCCGGTCAGGGAGACCGGGTGAAAAAAATGATGGCCTACTCCAATCTTGGCGTCACCGACGAGGTGCCGGATCCCTACTATGGCGGCCGGCACGGGTTTGAACAGGTTCTGGACTTGCTGGACAATGCGGTGGCGGGTCTTCTGGACGAGCTGACGCCGGTGCTGAGCGGCGGTAAAGGAGAGCAGGGAAGTGGCGGAGAAGGCGAAGGCGCCTGAGTTACCCAGGCAGCTGCAGTGGGTGAACACCGACAAGCCACCGGACATTGCCAAGTGTCGGGGCAAGGTGGTGTTGATCTATTTCTGGACACCTTCCAACTTCAACAGCCGGGCTTTGCTGCTCGATATCCGGGCGCTGGAGAACCGTCACGAAAATGGCGTGGTGGTGATCGGCATCGTGTGCCCGAAGTATCCGCGGGAATGCACGCCGGCCTCCATTCAGAAGGCCATCAACCGCCACTTTATTCGCCACCCGGTGGCGCTGGATTCGGACTTCACCCTCTGGCAGCAGTATGGTGTGCGGTCCTGGCCGTCCGCGGCGGTGATCGATGCCGAAGGCCAGCTGCGGCTCCTGACCGAGGGAGACGATGCGGGCGAGGCGCTCGATGAAGCGGTAGACGCGCTGCTGGACGAAGCAGCTTCCAAGGACATCCGCGATTACACCCAGCTCGCCGCGGCGCGCCGGTCCGAGCCGGCGGGGCTGCTGAAATTTCCCACCGCCATTCTGCCGGCCCGGGGCCACGTCTATATCAGCGACAGCGGCAATAACCGGATCCTGGAGGTGAGTGAAAAAGGCCGCCTCATCCGGGTGTTCGGGTCGGGTAATCCCGGCTTCTGGGATGGGGCACTCGATAACTCTGGGTTTAATTTCCCCCAGGGTCTGTCGGTCACCGAAAACTACCTCTACGTGGCTGATACGGGCAATCACGCCATCCGCCGGATCAACCTGTTTACCGGCGAGGTGGAAACCGTCATGGGCACCGGCAAAGCGGCTAAGACCATGACGCTGGCGGAAACCAATCTGCGCGAGATCGGCTGCAATTCGCCCGTCGGGCTGGCTTCCAAAGGCCCCGATCTTTACATCTCCATGGCCGGAAGCCATCAGCTATGGCGCCTGGATCTGAAAAACAGCCAGGTCAGCTGGCACAGCGGAAGCGGTCAGCTCGGCCTGATCAATGGCGAGCGGGCCAAGGCAGCGTTTGCCTGCCCCATGGGGCTCACCGTGCACGGCGACGTGCTGCTGGTGGCGGACGCCGACTCCTCCGCTGTCCGGGAGGTAAACATCAAAACCGGCGATATTTCTACGCGCACCGGCCGTGGCACCTACACCTTCGGCTGCGAGGACGGCGGCCGGGCCAACGCGCTGATGCAGTTTCCCTGCGACGTGGCGCTGAGCCTCAACCGCGAACAGCTGTGGATTGCTGACACCTACAACTCCCGGATTCGCCTGCTCGACCTGGCCAGTAACCGCCTGACCACGCCGGCCATCGACTACGAATTCAGCGAGCCGACCTATCTGACGGTTTACGATCATGCCCTCTGGGTGGCCGACTCCAACGCACACCAGATTCTCCAGGTGCATCTCGCGGATCGTTCCGTCAAACCGTTTGACGTTGTCGAAACGAGCCTCTGAGCCGGCCCCCAACTGTCGGCGCTGCCCCCGGCTGGCCCAACATCGACGAACGTTGCGGCGGAAGTACCCGGCGCACTTCGGCCGGCCGGTGCCGGCCTGGGGGCCGGCGGATGCGCCGCTGCTGGTGGTGGGGCTGGCGCCGGGCCTGCACGGTGCCCACCGCACCGGCATTCCTTTTTTTGGCGATGCCTCGGGCGAGCTTCTGATGAGCACGCTTGAGTCCCGCGGCTACGCCACGCCGCGCCAGCCGAACGGCCAGCCGGTGCGGATTTCCAACGCGGTCAAGTGCCTGCCGCCGGGCAATCTCCCGCAGCCGGAGGAGGTCCGCAACTGCGCGCGATTTTTGCTGCCGGAGCTTAAGCAGCTGGCGGCGCCGGAAGGCCATATTCTCACCCTCGGCGGCGTGGCCCATCGGGCGGTACTGGCGGCCCTGGGGCTGGTGCAGGCTCGGCTGCCGTTTGGCCACGGCCATCGCTACGAGCTGGCGGATGGCCGGCGGATCACCTGCAGCTACCACCCGAGCCGGCTGAACGTGAATACCCGCCGGCTGTCCCCGGCGGCGTTTTCCAAAGTGGTAGCGTCACTGCAGCCGTGAGCGGATTCGACGGCAAAACGTTTGCGGCCCGCCTGTCGACCCGGCCCGGTGTTTACCGCATGCAGAACGAGGCCGGGGATGCCCTTTACGTGGGTAAGGCCCACAACCTGCGCAAGCGGGTGGCCAGCTATTTCACCCGCACCGTGCCGAACAATCGCATCGCGAGCATGCTCACCCAGGTAGTGCACATCGAGGTGACGGTCACCCGCACCGAAGCCGAAGCGCTGTTGCTGGAGAACCAGCTGATCAAGGAGCTCAAGCCCCGCTATAACGTGCTGCTGCGAGACGACAAAAGCTATCCCTACATCTATCTTTCGAGCAAAGACCCCTATCCTCGGCTGGCGTTTCACCGCGGGGCGCGGCGCCTGCCCGGGCGTTTTTTTGGTCCGTTCCCAAGCGCCTACGCGGTGCGCGACAGTCTTAACCAGATGCAGAAGCTGTTTCGCGTGCGCCAGTGTGAAGACACGTTTTTTTCTAACCGCACGCGACCCTGCCTGCAGTACCAGATTCGCCGCTGCACCGCCCCCTGCGTCGGTGCCATCTCGGAAGGCGATTACGCGCGCGACGTGCGCCACGCGGAGCTGTTTCTGGAAGGCAAAGACACGCAGGTGATCGATGAGCTGGGTGCGGATATGGCCGAGGCCAGCAAGGCGCTGGAGTTTGAAAAGGCGGCGCAGATCCGCGATCAGATTGCTAACCTCAAACGGGTCCAGTCGCAGCAGTACGTACTGGGCGCCCGGGGGCACGTGGACATCGTGGCGGTAGCCGCGGATGGCCCGACCGCCTGCGTGCTGGTGATGTACTTTCGCGAGGGCCGTAACGTCGGCAGCCGGTCGTTCTTTCCCCGCAATCAGGCCGAAGCGGGCCCTGACGAGGTGCTCGGGGCCTTCCTGCTCCAGTACTACTCGCGCCAGGAGGTGCCGCGGGAGTTGATTGTGGATCGGGATTTTCCCGACCGGGAGCTGCTGGCGGAGGTGCTCGGGGAGAAGGCCGGCCATCGCCTGAATATTCTGTATCGGCCCCGGGGTGATAAGAGCAAATGGCTTTCCATGGCCCGCTCCAATGCCAAAGCCGCCCTGGCGAGCCATCTGAGCGGCAAAGCGGGTATGCACCAGCGGGTGGAGAATCTGGCCCAGGTGCTCGATCTGCCCGCGCCGCCGGAACGGATCGAATGTTTCGACATCAGCCACACGCAGGGGGAGGCCACGGTGGCGGCCTGCGTGGTGTTTGACAACGAGGGGCCGCGGAAATCCGACTATCGGCGCTTCAATATCAAAGGCATCACGCCTGGTGACGACTACGCGGCGCTGCGGCAGGCTTTTACCCGGCGCTATCAGCGGATTCAGAAAGGGGAGGGGCAACTGCCGGATCTGCTGCTGATCGACGGCGGCAAGGGGCAGCTGACCCAGGGCATCGAGGTGATGACGGAGCTCGGCATCGACAGCGTGCTGTTGGTGGGCGTGGCGAAGGGGCCGGAGCGCCGAGGCGGCGAGGAAACGCTGTTTGTGGGTCCGGAACGGCGGGTGATCGTGCCGCCAGGCGATTCCGCCGCCAGTCATCTGATTCAGGCCATTCGCGACGAGGCACACCGGTTTGCCATCACCGGCCACCGGCAGCGCCGGGCACGGCAGCGGCAGACGTCGGTGCTGGAGGAGATTCCGGGCATTGGGGCGGCCAAGCGGCGCCAGATTCTGCGGCATTTTGGGGGGCTGAAGGGGGTGCGGCGGGCCGGCGTGGAGGAGCTGTGCGCGGTGGACGGCGTCAGCCAGGCGCTTGCCCGACGCATCTACGACGCCCTCCACGACTGATCCGCCATGCGTATTTCCATGCGGAACGTTGCGGCGTTGAACTTTGGGTGCCGCGCCGCCATCATGCGTGCTCGCCGATAAGAACCCCTTCATGCAGTTCAACACCGCCACCATACTCACCCTGTTCCGGATCCTACTGATCCCGGTGATGATTCTGTTTTTCTACCTGCCGGTGGCCTGGGCCAACTGGGCGGCAGCGATTGTGTTCGGGCTGGCGGCCCTGACCGACTGGGCCGACGGCTGGGTGGCGCGGCGCTTCAATCAATCGTCGCGCTTCGGGGCGTTTCTCGACCCGGTGGCGGACAAGCTGATGGTCGCGACGGCGCTGGTACTCGTGATCCCCTATCGCCCCACGGCGTGGTTTGTGATTCCGGCAGCGATCATCATCGGCCGCGAAATCACCATTTCCGCCCTGCGGGAGTGGATGGCCCAGATCGGAGAGCAGGCGGTGGTGTCGGTGGCGGCGCTCGGCAAAGTGAAAACGACGTTCCAGATGGTTGCCCTGTCCCTGCTGATCCTGCGCGAGGACCTGGGGCCTATTCCGACCTTTGATATTGGCCACTTCTGCCTGATTGTGGCGTCCGGTCTGACGCTCTGGTCCATGGTGCAGTACCTGCGGGCCGCCTGGCCTGCCATGCGCGCGGACCAGCCGCCTCCAGACTCCTAGCCGCGCTGGCTCTTGACAGTGCGCGACGCCGGGTTAGACTATGCCGCCTTCTGCGGGAATAGCTCAGTTGGTAGAGCACAACCTTGCCAAGGTTGGGGTCGCGAGTTCGAGTCTCGTTTCCCGCTCCAGAACATCGACAAAAAGAGGATAAACTGCGGTTTATCCTCTTTTTTTTTTACCCAGACGAAAACCTGATTAACGGGCTCGCAGGCCAGGCCCGGATGCCCACCAGAGGTTCAAACAGGAGAGAAATCGGTGCTGAAAACGATCTCAGAGTCGCGCATATTTGATGGCACACAGCATGTGCTGGAACATCTGTCGCAGGTTTGCGGCTGCGACATGCGCTTTGGGGTCTTTCTCCCGCCGGGCGAGGGGCCATTTCCGACCCTGTTTTTTCTGGCCGGTCTGACCTGCACCGAGCAGAATTTCATCACCAAGGCGGGCGCCCAGCGCGTCGCATCAGAGCTTGGACTGGCGATTGTCACGCCCGACACCTCCCCCCGGGGTGACCACGTGGCCGATGAACCGGATGCCTGGGACCTGGGGCAGGGCGCCGGCTTCTACGTCAACGCCACCCAGCCGCCCTGGGACAGCAACTACCAGATGGCCAAGTACGTGGCGGACGAGCTGTTCAAGCTGGTGGTATCCGAGTTTCCCCTCGACCCCAAGCGGGTTGGCATCAGCGGTCACTCCATGGGCGGACAAGGTGCGCTGACCCTCCACCTGCGCAATCCAAACCGGTTCAAGAGCGTCTCCGCCTTTGCTCCGATTGTGGCGCCGCTGCAGGTGCCCTGGGGCCGCAAGGCCTTTGGTA
>JBCCVP010000041.1:0-33595 GCA_039195135.1 Pseudomonadota bacterium
AAGCAAAAAATCGCTGAAGCCATCACCGTTAAAATCTCCTCCCGCGCCGACGGGTCCTGTGGTCGAAGCGCCGGCACCGACGTCGGTAACGGCGAATCCGCCGTCATCACCAAAAGAAAAGTTGATGCCGAGACGACTCACCAGCGGATCATCGAAGCCGTAGATCAGATAGCCCGCATCCTCGCCGGTGCTACCGTTCCCCGATGCAGACATGGCAAAGTCGCTGAGTCCGTCAGCATTAAAGTCGCCGGCGCCTACCACGCCGCCGCCAAAGTTATCGTTCATGCGAAGACCGTCGACGGCAAAACCGTTGTCTCCCGACAGGACCGCCGGCGTGCGGTTGACAGCGACAGGCAGGCTACTCCCAAAAAAAGCGTAGACGGCCCCTAGCCCCTGGCCGGCGCCAAGCAACAGATCACCCTGGCGATCACCATTTAAATCAGCGACCAGGTCCACCGACGAGAAGGTGGGTGAGATCAGACCGGAAACGGAAAAACCGTTCTCGCCGTCGAGGTTGGCAACGTCTCTGGTGAAAGAAGGGCCGGATTGACCATAGAACACGTACACACCCTGGTCAGATTCGACGGCGATATCATTCCACCCATCCCCATTCAGGTCGCCCCCGCCGGCGACCTGCTGGCCGAATGCAGGCCCCCGGGAGAGCGGTCGTCCATCAAAGAGAGATAACCCGCCTCCGCTTCCCCCAAGACCAGACAGGGCACGAAGGGCCGGCACCGAGGTCGATTGCCCGAACACGATGTACGCTCGCGAGAAATCCTCAAAATCGAAGTTAGGCGAAGCAACCGCAAGATCGTCAATCCCATCCCCATTGAAGTCCCCAAGGGCGGCCAGGTCTTCTCCGGTCCGAGTTTCAGCGCCGTCGCCTCTCAGTACAAAACCGTTGCTACCATCCAGCCCGGTCACATCAAACTGATCCTGACCGAAGCCGGGTGGAGCGGCCAGCAGCCAGGCCGCCAGAAAAATCCGTCGCACTATGTCCCTCAACGCTCTGCGGGTATTTGTATTATGGACACAAATGAGAAACTGTCCGGCGTTTAGCGGAACCGGGCTATGGCGGATTCGCTCATCGAGGAGATCGACGCGTTTCTAAAGTAAGGTCGACGGCAGTCGAGGCCAGGTGATGAAGACGGATGTGACAATCGAGGTTGAGGGCTCGCTGCGGGTATCCGGGGAATTGCGGACCCCGGAAAACGCGGTAGCGTGCTACGTGCTGGCGCACGGTGCCGGGGCCGGCATGACGCATCCGTTTATGGTCAGCGTGGCCGAGCGCCTGGCAGATCGCGGCATCGCCACCCTCACCTACCAGTTTCCGTATATGGAACGCGGCTCCAGACGGCCGGACGGTCCGAAACTGGCCCACGCCACCGTGCGGGCCGCCGTGCGCTTCGCGCACGAGCAATTCCCCGCCACTCCACTGATTGCCGGCGGAAAGTCTTTTGGAGCACGTATGACCTCCCAGGCCCAGGCCCTAGAACCGATGCCCGGCGTCGGCGGCCTGGCGTTTCTGGGGTTTCCTCTGCACCCGGCCGGCAAGCCCGCGGACGATCGGGCCGATCATCTGTTTGAGATTGAGGTTCCGCTCCTTTTTCTGCAGGGCACCCGAGATAAGCTGGCAGAACTGACATTGCTCAGGCCCTTGGTTGAGCGGCTCGGAAAACGCGCAACGCTCAAACTCATGGAAGGGGCAGACCACTCGTTTTACGTGCTCAAACGCTCGGGCCGCACCGACTCAGAAGTACTGGACGAATCGCTCGATAACCTGACGGCTTGGCTGGGTTCCCTCTGACCAGATTCCACCCGGTGGCGTGACAGAAAACCCTGCCTTATGCTGCCTCCATCTCCAATGAGAAGGGCTGAATATGGCAGCGGCAAAAATCCGGATGCTCTTGATCGCCGTCGGCGTATGGCTTGCCCAGTCGGGCTACGCCCAAACCTCCATTGAGGAACTTATCGAGCAGACCGGCGTGAAGGCCGGCAACGTCGCCATGCGTGATCATCCTGGGTGGCGCGAGCCGCAAAAGATCGTCCTCCGAAATATTGGCCTGCCGCTGGAGCGGCTTCAGGCGCTGCTGCCCGACGTTGAAATCGTTGCGGTCGGCACCGAGGCGGAAGCGCTGGCCCATGTCAGCGGTGCCGACGCGGTGCTCGGCTGGTGCACAGACCGCCTGGTAGCCGCCGGCGAGCGCCTCACCTGGGTGCAGATCTACGGCGCGGGGGCCGAGCGCTGCATGCCCATTGAACGGATCGCCGACAAATCGATTGTGCTGAGCAACATGCAGAAGATGTCGTCGCCGATCATCGCCGAACATATGGTCGCCATGATGATGAGCCTGGCCCGGGGGTTACCGCAGTATGCGCGCGGAATGCCCGAAGGGCAGTGGCTGAAGGGCGGAGCCATTACCCAGCAGATGCAGACCATCGCCGGCAAAAAACTGGTGGTGGTCGGACTTGGCGGCATCGGCACGGAGATTGCCCGTCGCGCGGCAGCGCTGGGTATGCGCGTCAGCGGCACGCGCCGAAGCTCCCGGGAAGGCCCGGCGTTTGTTGAGCGCGTCGGGCTGGCGGATGAGTTGATGGACCTCGTCGCCGACGCCGACTACATCATCAACGCGCTGCCGCTGACCCAGGACACCAACCGGCTGTTTGACGCCACCTTCTTCGCCGGCACCAAACCCGGCGTCTATTTCCTGAGCGTTGGCCGGGGGCGCAGCGTGGTCACCGAAGATCTGGTGTCGGCACTTGAGAGCGGCCAGGTTGGCGCCGCCGGGCTGGACGTCACCGAGCCTGAACCGCTGCCCAGCGATCATCCGCTGTGGCAGATGGACAACGTGCTGATCTCACCCCACGTGTCGGCGGCCGGCGGCAGTCGGGACCGTCACATGGTTCTACTGACGGAAAACCTCCGCCGTTTTGCCGCCGGGGAAGCGCTGCTCAACGTGGTCGACCCGGACGAGGGCTACTAGCGCAGACCAGCCGGGAGCCGGGGCAAATTGTGTTTGCGCCGGCTTTTCTATAGGGTTCAAGGGGTTGGATGAGCCCGACGCCCGTCACCGACGTTTTTCGCCGCGCGGACAATCCAATGTCCAGTTTCGCGATGCAAGTTCGCGATATAGCAGTGAAGAACACTTAGGGAGAATACCCATGCGACTCGTCTGGCTCCGCACCGCAACCTGCGCCGCGCTGCTGATGACCGCCTCCGCGGCATTGGCCGTCGACATCGTGGTCACCACAACGCTTGATTTTGCCGAGGCCGATTCTGCCGGCGGCAATGAAGACCGCTACACCTGCGGATATGAACCCGATGCCATTTTTGTGGTGGCACCCAACGGCGAGTGCACTTTTCGCCGCGCCATTTTGGAGGCAGGCGTGCGACCCGACGGCGACCGGCCCATCAACATCATCTTTGATTTGATGGAGACGGACCCAAACTACGATGCCCAGCTGGACATGTGGGAAGTGCAGGTGGACTCGTCCTTCGTGCTCGAAATTGATCGGCGGTTTTTTGATGATGACGGCGGTCAGGTCACCATCGATGGTGACACGCAAACCGGTGGCCGCACCTCAGGGCCCAAAATCATCGTCAACACCAACTCGGAAAACAACGAGCTGTTTGGTCGTTCGCTGGAGGTGCGCACCTCAAACAACACCATTCAGAATATCGGCTTTCGCGGCGGCGGCCAGATCATTCTCTACGCTGACGGCAATACGGTTCAGAACGTCTGGATGGGCCTCACCAACGATGGTTCAGAGATGGCGTTGGCTTCAACCGCGAGCTCCCAGGCGCAGCGCTCCATGGCCCGTGGCGGCATCATCATGCCCAATTCCGCGTCGGACAATAACGTCATCCGCAATAACCGCATCATCGGCGCTTCTGAACGGGCAATCCGGGTGACCAGCGGCGGTTCGGGCAACATGATTGTCGACAACTTCATCGGTATGAATGCGGACGGCGAGGTGCCGGTAGGCGGCGACATCAACTGCTTCCGGGACTCCGACTATGACTCCGGACTCTGGTACGGCGGCCGCGGCATCCAGGTGACAGGCTCCAACAACACCATCGAGGGCAACACGCTGGCCGGGCTGCACGTGACCCAGTCCGAAAATGAGACACCGCCGATTTCTATGGAGATTGCCGGCACCAACAACTCCATTCAAAACAACATCGTTGGTCTTGATGCGAACGGCGCGGAAGTAGGCGTTTGCGGCCAGGGACTGCTCCTGCAGGGTGACGAGGGCGTGGTTACCAACAACGTGTTTTTCCACACCCGCAATGGCTTTGACCCCAACGACGTGGGCACCGACTTTGACGCCGCCATCATCATGCAGAGCTACGAAGGCACCGGCGCCGGTGACTGGATGCGCGTGTGGGACAACCTGATCGACGGCGGCAATCGCCCCACGGCCAATTTCCACGCCTACCGGTTTTCCGGCCCGGGGGTACCGATTGAGATGCGCCAGTTCATTCCGTCCAAAATTACATCCATTAACGGTATGACTGTGTCCGGCGAAAACGGCGACCCGCTGCCCATGGGGCCGTCTACCGATTGCCCAAACTGCACCATCTATCTCTACGCGGACGACCTGGACGATCGGATCGAAATGTTTGAGCTGATCGGCACAGCAACGGCGGATGCTAACGGCGACTGGACAACCACCCTCGACCGGCCGCTGACCGCCGCCGAAGGCATCCGGACGCAGAGCATGTCGAACGACCGCAATGCGATCCACATCTATGACGCACTGAACACCACCCGCCTGTCGGACGACCTGTATCGGCCCGTGCTGGAAGAGGTGATCTATGCCAATGGGTTTGAGGGGAACTGACGAGGGCTTTGCCTGAGCCAGCCTAAGAGCCCGGCCTGCGCCGGGCTTTTTTTTGGTGTTGTCAGGCCTGCAGATCGAAGCGGTTGGCGTTCATTGGAAAAACTGTCCGTCACACTGCGGGCGACTTCTGCTGGCTGGCACTGGGAGAATGGATTCCGCGACAATGCCAGGACATGAAGACCGCACTGCTAACTGCCCTGGCTATGGTCGCGTTTGCGGCAAATTCTCTGCTTTGCCGGCAGGCTTTGGGCGCCGAGCTGATCGATGCGGCCAGCTTCACCGTCATCCGGGTGGCGGCAGGCGCGCTGACCCTCGGTTTGCTGATGCTGCCAACGTGGAGACAATCGGCGCCGCGGCCGCACTGGCCGTCGGCGTGGATGCTGTTTTTTTACATGGTGTTTTTCTCTTTTGCTTACCTGTCGCTAAGCGCCGGCACCGGCGCGCTGCTGCTGTTCGGCGCGGTACAGGTCACCATGTTCACCGCAGCGCTGCGGGACGGTGAGCACTTTTCTCCCGCGTCCTGGTTTGGGTTGCTGGCAGCCCTGGCGGGCATGGTCTACCTGGTGTCCCCGGGAATCACGGCGCCGGAGCCCGCCGGCGCAGCTCTGATGGTGTGCGCCGGCATTGCTTGGGGCGGCTACTCCCTCCTGGGCCGGGGAGTTCGGGACGCGACCGGGGCAACCGCCAGCAACTTCCTGTTCTGCCTGCCGCTGGCGATGCTGACCGGTGCGTTTTTCATCGGTTCCGCCCGCGTAACCGGAACCGGAATGATCCTGGCCATCGCCTCGGGCGCGCTGGCATCCGGGCTGGGTTACGCAATCTGGTATGCGGCTCTGCGCGGCCTTCAGGCTGGTCGAGCAGCAACGGTCCAGCTTTCGGTGCCGGTGATTGCTGCGATCGGCGGCGTGGTTTTCCTCGCGGAAGAGATGACGTTTCGGCTGGGGCTGGCGACGGCGCTGACCATCGGCGGTGTCGGCGTTGTGCTGAGCCAACGCGGCCAACCGGCCGCGCGGTGATCATCAGCGCTGGGATAGCAGCGCGTCCACGACCGCGCCCGACGCTTCCAGCGCACCCTCCAGATAACCCGGCTCCCTGGAGGCAAACTCGCTCCCGGCAAGCCACAGTTTTTGTTCCGTCAATGCCTGCGCATAGCGGCTCCCAGGAAAAGCCGCATGGGCCGGCGCTTCGGCAAGATCAGCGGCGGTGGCTGTGAACGGTTCGGTAGCCCAGTCGCGGTAGGCGGTCCAGGCCGGGGCTCCAGCCTGCGGACCGAACAGGCGCTTGAGTTGGGCGATACAGGCCTCAATCAGCGGGTCCGCTCCTGCCTTTGCTCGCAGCTGCGCCGGGAGCCCAAGAAAGCCAAACAGGGCGGCCTGCTGAGCATCTTCTGAGCTTGCATCATGGATTTCGACCAGTGGCCCTGCCCGGCTGAAGGCTTCGCCGGCCAGGCCTTCGGTGCGCCAGAATGGCTGAGGGTAAACAGCGAGGAATTTGGCCTGCCCCGACATCCAGGTCTGCTGTCGCCGCAGATCCTCAAGCATGCCTGCCGGCAACGCGCTTTGCTCCACAACGCGAACCAACTGTCTGGGTGGTAAAGCCAGCACCAGATGTTCCGCCCGAACCTGCTGCTTCTTTTCCGAAGCTGCCACGGTGGCTACCCAGGACTCTCCGTCGTGCTGTGCAACTTCCAGGCGATGGCCGGTGCGAATCTGATTGAGCCGCAGCTGCCGGGCCAGGCCATTGATCAGCGCCCCGGTGCCGCCGCTGATGCGGTGTGACCGCGCAGCACCCGCCCCCTCGGAACGTAGTGGAGACTCATTAACGGACTGCTCAAAAACCGCAGCGCCCCGGGTGTGCTGGTCGAACCAGGGAATCTCCAACTCCCGCAGCAGGGCGTGGATGCGCCGTTGGTGCGGCCAGAACCAGCTCGGCCCCAGATCGAAGGCGCTCGGCGCCCCGGTTGGAGCCACGGCGTTTTCGATGCGTCCGCCGGGCCGGTCCCGCGCCTCCAGCAGCAGAGAGGACGCGCCGGCCTGTTCGAGTCGGTAGGCAACGTGCAGACCAGCCAATCCTGCGCCAACGACCAGGATGTCTGTGGTTTCCAAAGTTTGGGTTTCCTCCACTTAGGCCGGGCAGACTACTAAAACTCTAACCGGCCGGGGAGCGAGGGCCGGCGATGCAGTGATAATGGGGTTTTCCAACCCTGCAGATGGCCGGCATGATCCCCGCTCTCACCATCCTGGACGGCGCCATCGGGACCGCGCTGCGAGCCCGGGGCGTCCGGGTTCGCGACTACAAGTCATCGCTTTGGTCGGCGCTGGCCTGCGTTGAGGCGCCGGCGGCGGTAGCCCAGCTGCACCTGGACTACATCCGCGCCGGCGCCCACGTCATTACCCTGAATAACTACGCCATTACCCCGGTGCTGCTGGCTCGAGAGGGGCGGCAGAGCGAACTGGAGGCCCTCATCGACGCGACGGCCCGGTGTGCCCACCAGGCGCGCCGCGAGGCAGATCTGCCGGTCGAGATTGCCGGTTCTCTGCCGCCGCTGAACACCTCCTACGCCGCGGAGCTGGTCGATAGTTTCGCCAACAACCCGACAACCTACCGACGGCTCGTCGCCGCCCTCAATCCGCACGTTGACCTTTTCCTTTGCGAGACGATGTCGACCGCAGAAGAGGCCAGCGCCGCCGCCACCGCAGCCCAGGAGTCCGGCAAGCCCTATCTGGTGAGCTGGACCATTGAGAGAAGCGGCAGCGCGCTGCGTGGCGGGGACACGTTTGACGCCGCGCTGGCGGCGCTGGCGCATCTCTCGCCGCGGGCGCTGCTGGTCAACTGCGCCAGCACAAACGCGGTCTCAGCAGCGCTGCCCGCGCTGCGCCAGCTCACCACCCTGCCCCTGGGCGCCTACGCCAACCCGATCTCTGAGGAGCCGGAAGGTGGGGAGCCGCTGCGCACGATCGACCGACCGCTGACGCCAGCTCAGTACGCCCGCGTGGCTCGTGGCTGGATGGACGCCGGTGCCACGGTTATCGGTGGCTGCTGCGATACCGACCCGACCTACATCGCCGAGCTGTCGGCGTTGGCCTGAATCTCCCCCTGGTCCGGGCTTCTAACGTTCGTTGGCGTCGCTCCTGCCACTCCCGCCACTTGCGCTGCGCCACCATGCCCAGAATACCCTGGCCCGCCCGAAGCGAGCCCAGCAGGGTGCCGCTGATTTTTGATTGGCCGATGCGTTTGAGGCTGGATACGGGGACCTCCACCACCGACAGGCCCCGTTGAATGGCCCGGATTTGCATCTCACAGGTCCAGCCGAAGGCCCGGTCCTGCATATGCAGCCGCTCAAGCGCGCCCGCACGAATTGCCCGAAATGGCCCGAGGTCATTCACGTCGCAGCGCCACAGGCGGCGAATGAGCGCCGACGCCAGCCAGTTGCCAAACCGCTGCTGTGGCGTCAGGGCGCCTCGCTCCTGGGCACCAGCAACGCGATTGCCGATCACCAGATCCGCACCCTCCGCCAGGGGAGCCAGCAGCGCCGGAACTTCCGAAACCTCGACGGAGCGGTCCGCATCGACGAACAGCACGACGTCGTCCTCCCGCGCCCGGGCGCTTCGGACTAACGCCAGCGCTCGCAGGCAGGCAGCACCATAGCCCTGCTGCGTTTCGGTAACCACGGCGGCACCCGCGTCCTGGGCAACCGCTGCCGTGTCGTCGCTGGAGTTGTTGTCGCAAACGACAATATGATCCACCACCGGACCCCCGGCGGCGTTCGTCAGCGACCGCAGCTCTTCGACCACGAGGCCCACGCTGGGCGCCTCGTTAAGAGCGGGAATCACCACCCAGACACGGGCACCGTTAAACACTGCGCTGCTCATGCCGGCAAAGGGCAATTGCCAATGATCGAAAGCGGTACGCGATTTTTCTGGTCACTGATGCAAGCCTCGTTTGAGCGGTAGCCGGTGCTGAACAAAAGACCTGAACTTGCTGTTTTCCATTTCAGCGGCCTGGCCGCGGTGGTGGTCTGCGCGGTTCTGGCCGATCAGTCCCGGCAGGATTTGCCACCGGACTTCACGATCTTTCTAGGGCTGTGCGGCGCCGGCTTTGTCCTCTCTGCGCTGGGCGCCGGCGCCGTCTGGCGTGCCGGCGGCGAGATCGACGTCAAAGCGGTGCTGCTGTGGTGTGTGGCCCTGCGCCTGGTGGCAATCTGGGGCGAGCCAATCTACGAGGACGATTACTTCCGCTACCTGTGGGACGGCCGGCAGACGGTGGAAACCGGCACGCCCTATGCGAGCGTGCCTTCTGATTTTTTTCTGGCAGAAACGGACGATCAATGGTCGGACATTCTCGATCAGATCAACAACCCCGACATCGGCACCATCTACGGACCGATCAACCAGTACGTTTTTGCGCTGGCTTATCTGATCGCGCCGGGCAGCGTGTTTGTGCTCCAGGTGCTGCTGGCAGCGGCGGATGTTCTGCTGCTGGTGCTCCTGGCTCAGCTGCTGAAGGATCTGGGTCGCCGGACGCTGGCACCGCTGGTGCTCTACGGATTCAGTCCGCTGATTCTGAAAGAGTTTGCCATGACCGCGCACCCCGACGTACTGACGCTGACGGCGCTTGCCGCCAGCTTGCTCGTCTGGCGAAGGGGCAAGCTGGGAGCCACCGCGGTGTTGCTGGGCGTTGCCGTGGCAGCCAAGGTGTTTGCTTTTGTGGTGGCGCCCCTGCTGCTGCGGTGGCGCTGGCGAGGGTGGTTGATTTTTGCCGCCACCGTGCTCGTGCTGCACCTTCCCCTGAGCGGCCGCTTCGGCGGAAGCGCTGGCCTGTCGGCCATGGCGGGAGAATGGCTGTTTAATGCACCGCTTTACTATTTGCTGCTGGATCGCCTGGAACCGTGGGTTTTGAAAACAGCGCTGTTTCTGCTGTTTGCGGGCTTCAGCGCCACCTACTTCTTCGTCAGCAGCTATCACCAGACAACGCCACCAACCCCACCCCGCGGCGACTGGCTTTACCTGGCGATGCTGCTGGCGGCACCGGTCTTCAATCCCTGGTACTACCCGCTGGTGCTCGTATTTGCGGTGATCTATCCCACCGTCTGGGCCTGGCTCGGCTCCTTCACGGTGCTCCTGGCCTACGCCACCGGATTGCAGCTGCTGCAGCCCGGTCTACAGCCCTACGAACAGCCAGCGTGGGCCCTTTGGCTTGAGTTTGCACCCCTGCTGGCCGCCCTGCTGACGCCCATCGTTTGGGCGCGAATCAAACGAGGTTGAGCTTGTAACGCTTGTTGAGGTAGTACACCACCGCGATCAGGTCATCCCGGGTCAGCAGCCCGGCAATCTGCTGTTCCGGCATCTCGCAGTTGTAGAGACTCGTCGCAAATTTGTTGATGTCGGCTTCCTTAAACGGCTTCACCGTTCTGCCCTTCAGCTTGGCCAGATCGCCGGATTCGGGGTCCACCAGACAGAACTTGAGCTTGCCGTAGTCCCGGACTCTGCCTTTGAACACCGCCTTGCCCTGGTCATACAGCGGATCAACCTGCCGCTGGCGCTCCTGCAGCTGCGGCTGCTGGCGACCGAAGCTGCCTGAGGCATTTACCGGGGTGCCAATCTGCACCAGGGCTGCTGCTAATACGATCCCGATTGCTCTTTTCATCTGCTCGCTTTCCCTTGTGTTGAGTGAAGGTCCGACGACGATCCGGCACCCGTTTCCGTACCAGACCGTGACAACGCCGCTTTGCTCACAAAACGCTGGAAAAAAGATCGGTTTTGCGATGCAAGACGACAAAAACGAAATCAATTCCTGGTTTTCCGGGTCGACTGCCCGGGAAAGGAAGCCAGGTCTCACAGGGACGTGACAACCATCACGCACATCGGAAAATATGAAGTCCGCCGGGTTATCGGGCGTGGCGGTATGGGCGTGGTGTACGAGGGTTTTGATCCGGACGTGCAGCGCCGGGTCGCAATCAAGACGCTACATCCTCATCTCATCGACGAAGATAACGTCAGCGAGATTGAGCGCTTCCGGCGCGAGGCCCAGGCCGCCGCCGCGTGCATCCACCCGAACATCGTGCACATCCTGGAGTTTGGTCAGTCCCACGGCACGCCCTACATCGCCATGGACTTTGTCGAGGGTGATTCGCTGGAGATCGCCATGCGCGAGCGGTCGGACTTTGGGCTCAAGCAGGTGCTTAAAGTGTTTTCGCAGATGCTGTCAGCGCTGCGGGCCGCTCACCGACTTGGCATCGTCCACCGCGACATCAAACCCGGCAACGTGCTGGTGGACCAACAATGGTTTACCCGGCTTACCGACTTTGGCATCGCCCGGGTGGAGAACAGCTCGCTCACCAAGGCCGGCGTGATCGTCGGCACACCGCTTTACATGCCGCCGGAACAGTCCATGGCGTTGAAACTGGACCACCGGGCAGATCTTTTCTCCGCCACCGTGGTGCTGCATGAGATGCTGGCCCACGCCCGCATACCCGGATCGATTCCCTGCCGGCCGCTGGAGCCGATTCCCGGACTACCGCCATCGCTTCGCCTGGACCCCTCAGCGCCGATACCCAGCGCCTTACATCCGGTGCTCCGGCGCGGGCTCAGCCCGGACCGCAACCTACGCCATCGGGACGCGGAGGCGCTTGCACAGGAAATCAAACAGGCGCTGGTCGAAATCCGAAAAGACCATCAGCCCGATACGTTGCCATCGCCCCAGCGAGAGGCAGTCACGGTACTTCAGACTCCGCCGACCCGGTTAACGGACGGCAACCTGTCGATCATCTCCGGCACTCTGTCCGACACCGGCGACACCACGCTGAACAGCGGGTTGGCCAGCGCCCTCGACGAGACCTTTCTTACCGAGCTCAAAGAGAGTCTGGCCCGCTACGTGCGGGGCAACGTGACGGAGCTCGTAGACCGGCACGCGGAAAACGCGATCAGCGTCGCCGAACTGGTGCACCAGCTGGCGGAGGAAATCCCCAAACCCAGGCTGCGCAAAAAATTTCTCGATCAATGGTCCTCGTAATACCGACTAATGAGCATTGCCCATGAACATTGCTAAGAAATCCTACCGGCTGCGCGTTAGAGCACTCCTTGGCCTCATCCTGTTTGTCCTGCTTGCGGTCATCGCATCGGTGTATCAGATCAACGTGCTGCAAAACGCGGAAGAAAATTTTGAACGGCTGGGGCAGCTCACGCTGCTGGAAGACCAGACCGCCGCCCTGGCTGCCAGCAGCCAAAACTATCTGGAAAATGCGCCCCGGGATTTTGACAGCTATGCCCGGGACCTGAAGGTGTTTCTGCACGACATCCGCGGTGATTTCGACGCGCTGGAGGTTGAGCTTTCCAACGTTGAGAGCGGATTTGCCAACAACCAGAAGCTGGCTCTGCCGGCGTTTTTCCAGTCGGCACTCAACCTTTCGCCGGATCTTGAAGCGGTCCAGACCTCCCTCGACGCAAGCCGCGCCGCCTGGAGCGACTTCCGGTCCGGATTTGAAGAGAAGATGGGAGACGATCCGGAGGAACCGCGGCTGGAATGGGGCGCTGAGTTTGTGGTGGAAAACCGCGCCGGCTTTGAGGGACAGGTGATGACCATGGTCAAAACCTATCGCGCGTTCCTGGGCACCCAGTCGGCGCTCAGCCAGCGCGTTGTGTTTGGCCTCGCCGGCACGCTGGCGATCTTCGGGCTGCTGGGCCTGCTGTGGTTTTACCTGCGCGTGGTGCGGCGTATCGGACAGACCACCGATGCGTGCATCCGCGTTGCCAACGGCGACTTCGGCTACAGCCTGCGGGTCTCCGGCAATGATGAAATCACCTTGCTGTCCCGGGCCTTCAACCTCGTCTCAAGTCGGTCCCAGCTGGTGGTGAAGCTGCTGAGCGAGATTCAGCAGACGCAGCGCGTTGAGGATTGCCTGGCCACGGTTATCGGCGCTTCCGGCACCTACCTGCCGGTAGCCTGGACCGGCCTGCTGCTGCCGCAGCCGGACGGCAGCGGCTATCACGTGAGTAACGCCCTGCCGCCGCAGACACTGGCCCAGTGGCCGGACCGCAGCTGCGGCGCCGCATCGCGGCTGGGCACGCAGCTGGGGCAGGCGCTCCTGAGCGGCGACCCGGTACTGGTTGATGACCTGCCGGAGCTGGCGGTCGCCCACCCCCAGGATGCGTTTCTGCGCGACTTCGTGCGTGCCACCCAGATCAAATCGCTGGTTGCGCTGCCCATGACCTCGCCGAAAGGCTGGCAGGGCGTGCTGCTGTTTGGGTCCCGCTCAGCGGTTTACCGGGAGGACCAGACCGCCCTCCTGCGCAAGCTTGGCCCGGCGCTCGCGATGCACTTCGAGCGCCTGATCCAGTGACGCGCCGCGCGCCTCCGGTGCCGGCCGCCTAGGGCTCGTAGAACACGTTGCCGCCGACATTCTCCGCGCTGGGGGCCGTCGCAATCAGCTGGTTATAAATCACATTATTGCGGTAGGCGTTGGTGGTGTTGCTGGCAAAGTCCAGGCCGACGGCGCTGCCCGTCACAGAGATGATGTTGTTGTCGACCAGCGTACCGCTGCCGAAAACGTAGACGCCGTTGTTGTTGTTTTTCGAAAGCGCATTGTCTCTGACGTGGCTTTCCGGACCGGCGCGAATCCCACCCTCTGTGCTCGAACTGCCGGAGTTGTTACTCGTGAGGCGGTTGTCTGCAATAACGTTGTCTCCGGCTCCGGAGATGCCCGATCCTAGATTGCTCGACGCGACGTTGCCGCTGGCGCGTGCTCGGGTCGCCAGCCGTATACCTGCACCTTGATTGAGATTGGCGGTGTTGTGTCCCGCGTTGCTGTCGCTGCCGACACTGATGCCGTCGCCGTTGTTGGACTGCGCGATGCTTCTCAGCACCAGGGACCCGGTGCCCGTGGCGATGCCGTCCACGTCGTTACCGCGCGCGATGCAGTCGGCCACGATGTGGTTGCCGCCGCTCAGCGCAATGCCGCTGCCGCCGTTACTGGACACGACCAGCCGTTCGAAGCGGCCGGAGTGGGAGCTGGTGAGCGTCGACTCGATGCCGCTGCCGCCAAATCGGCTGACGCTGCCGTCGCGAATGACGGTCTGCGCGCCAAAAAACTCGATGCCGTTGCCGGTACCGAGGCCGTCCCCCGTGAGCGAAAAGCCGCGCAGGTCCAGCGTGACGTCGTTGACGATGATGCGAATCGCGGCATCGTCCTGCCCGGAATAGCTCAGGTTTTCCGCCACGTAGTAGGACCCCGACGTATCGATCGTCAGGGGTAGATCGGCCTGCGTGATCGGTTCTGCCACCTCATCGGCTGCCGCCACGCAGGTCACCGAACCGTCCTCGGCGACGGAAGCGACAGCGCTTCCGGCGGTGCAGACGCCGTCAACCCGGCGCTGCACCTGCGCGCTGATGATCTGACTTTGACCAACCGACTCAGTCGACAGCTTTGCCTGGGAGATGGCACCGTCCTGTACCGCCGGCGTATCGACCGCGTTGTTGGCCAGCTCCGACGCGCCCACCGCGTTGGCCGCAATATCCGCCGCGGTGATCGTGTTATTGCTAATCTCAGCGCTGGCGATGGCGTCCATGCCCACCATTTCAGCGTGCAGCGCATAGGGTGCCGCGGTGAGTTTCTGTCGCGGAAGCAGGCCGGTAAAGCCGCCGGTACTGGCGCCCTCGCGCACGCTGATGCCGAGCCACAGCTGATCGCCGGCGAAAGGACCCGCACCAAAATCCAGTTCTACGCTGAACACGCCATCGGACACTTCGACGTCGTCGGCCGGCACGATGTTGCCCACCGGGACGCCGCCGCTGGCGACGTCAAAGAGCGCAAACTCAAAATCGTAGGCGCCATCGGCCGGCGCGGCGTTGTCCGTGAGCTCGCCCTGATAGGTAAAGGTCGTTTCCAGCGGCGCGGCGCCCACCGGCCCTATGAGGCACGCGGTCACCACGCTCACCCACAGCAGCCGCTTTGCGACGCAGCGCTGGTCAACTGAAATCGGATTCGATTGGATCAAGGGCTTAGGCACGGTACTCACCTCCTGGTTATGAACTGTGATCTTGGTGCGGCGACGCGGGGTCGACCCAACCCCGCGTCCCTGTCATTGCGCCTCAAAGCTGTCAGAAAAAAGCTCATCGTTCGCCGGCGATAGCAGTCCCCGGGCCCAGAAACCGCCGGTAACGGCCAAATCGCCGCCCGTGGCGCTGGGCGTTGCCGCCTCGGTCTGACCGATGGTTCCCGACAGCGCGAAGGTCCCGCCGGCACTTCGCCCGCCTCCGTTATCGACGGTGGCGTTCGTCAGGGTAAAGCTCCCGCCGGTGGCAACCTGAGCCGGCGGCGCGGTACTCACCGCCAGCAGCAAAGCCGCGATGACCTGTCGCAACGCATTCATTGGCGCTCCCCTCAAGCAGCTTTTGGCTTCATCCCTACATACGAGGAAAAAGCCGAGAGGGATCACACCGCAGAAAAATTGAGAGCAAGGGGTTCTTGAGCATCGTCCGCCGCACCTGCGAGAATTCCCAGATCCACCGATCAGAGCGTGTCGTGCACTATGACCTCTATTCGAAATATGCTGCTCATCATCAGCGCGCTGGCCGGCGGGGCCTGCGCAACCGCTGAACAGATCCCAGCCCTGGACCAGGTGCTCGAGGCCGGCGTTGCGGACGGGCAAATCCCCGGCGTTGTGGCCATGGCGGCAACCGCCGAGGGTGTGTTTTACCAGGGCGCTGCAGGTTTCCGTGAGCAATCCAGCCAGTCAAAAATGACCGTCGATACGATCGCGCGGATCGCGTCCATGACCAAGGCCATCACGTCGGTGGCGACGCTACAGCTGATCGAGCAGGGCCGCCTGGGCCTCGATCAGGCCGCCGCAGACCATTTGCCCCAGCTGCGGGACGTCAAGGTGCTCGCGGGATTCGATGAGGACGGCCAACCCATCCTGCGGCCGGCGAAGCGCGCCGTCACCGTGCGTCATCTCCTCACCCACACCTCGGGCTACGTCTACGCGCTGTGGAACGAGGCCCTCACCCGCTATGAGGCGGCAACCGGAAGCAGCAGAGAAGGTCTGGCGTTTTTGGCGTCGCCCCTGGCCTTCGAACCCGGTCAAAAGTGGGAATACGGCGTGAGCACCGACATCCTGGGTGTACTTGTGGAAACGGTGAGCGGACAGTCGCTGGATGATTATTTCCGGGAGCACATTTTCAAGCCCCTGGCCATGACGGACAGCTACTTCATCGTGCCGGAGGACAAGCTGCCGCGGCTGGCCACCACGTACAACAAATCGGCCGAAGGAGAACTGACGGCTATACCCTACTCGCGTCCCTCCGGCGAGTTTTTCAGCGGCGGCGGCGGGCTCAGATCCACCGCCGGGGACTACGTTCGTTTTATGCGGGCCATCCTCAACGGGGGTGCCCTGGAAGGCGAGCGAATTCTGACGCCGGCCTCCGTTGATCTGATGGCGGAGAACCACATTGGTGAACTGGACGCGGCGGGCTATACCAAGAGCATGATGCCCGGGGTAAGTAACAGTTTCGATTTTTTTCCCGGCTCCGTGGATCAGTTCGGGCTTGGATTCCTCATCAACGCTGAGCCCGTTCCGGGAGGACGATCCGCCGGCAGTCTGGCGTGGGCCGGCCTCTACAATTCGTATTACTGGATCGATCGGGAGCGGGGCATCTGCGGTGTGCTGATCACCCAGGTGCTGCCGTTTTTTGACGCCGACGTGCTTGCCCTGCTGACGGACTTTGAGCGGGCTGTTTATGCTGCCGCTCCCCAGCGCTAGCTCAGGCCCTCATCGGCAGCTGGCTCGTGGAGGGCACCCACGCTCCATCTCAGGTTAGCGGGCTTCGCAGGCTGCCGCCTGCGCCGCGAGTCTCAGGTAGCTATGGTACTCCCCAAACTGCGCCAGATCGCTCATGGCCCGAAGCGCGTCATCCTCGGTCAGCACCTCGACGTTGGCCCGGTAGGGCAGCTGCTTAAACTGCGCCATCTCCTCGATACGCTGCGCCAGTCGTTTCGGCTCACCCCGGTATTCGGCGACGCCGAGGCGAATTTCATGTGCGTATTCCGCCAGCGGCATGCGGGCCAGCGGAAGCGTCATCGCATCAGCGGCCAACAGGCAGGCATCCGCGAACGCTTCACTGTCCGGCGTGAGGCAGGCGGTTTTCAGTTCCTCCAACTGAACGATGCCCGCTGAACCATAGCCCATCCATCCCTGCGTCGAGCGGGCCAGCAGAGGTCGCAGCGAGGCCGGCTCCTCTGGCAGCGGCGGCGGCAGCACCTGCTGCAGGATCTCAGACTGCATGCGCAGAATTTGTACCGCTCCGAGATCGACCGTCTCCGCACCGGCGGCCTGGCGCATAAAACGCATCGCCGCCCAGCGATCGCCGCGCAGCAGCTGGGCGCTGGCCAGCAGCAGTGGCCCCAGCGCATCTTCCGGCGCGTAGCGCAGCAGGGCCGCCGCATGCGGTTCGAAGCAGTCAACCGCCCGGTCTTTCTGCGCCGTCGGACAGGCGCCGAGGGCTGCGAGTCGAATCGGCAGATGATCCGGGTATGCCTCCACGTATTTGTCGAATGCACCGGCCGGGCCTCGGAAAGCCTCAAGCGCGCAGGATGGCTGGCATTGTCTAAACGTAAGCTGGTGACGCAGCCCCATCGCAACAAACGCGGCGTCGGGGGTGCCCAGGGACTGAATCAGGGCGGGCAGCTTCTCGTCCTGCAGCGCCTCAAAGTAGCGCGAGTCAAACGGCGCCCAGGCGTCCGTCAGCTGCTCCAGGTCCTGGCGAAGCTGCTGTTTTTCCTGCGCGGTCCGTTGCACGCAGCGAGATTTGTCGGGGTCTTCGGAAGCGCTTGCCATCACCGATGCTGACGCGATGCATGCAGACAAAAGAGCCCGGGGCAAAGATCCAGCGATTATCTTCAGGTAGTTCACTATCGCACCATCCATTCAGCGGGCCCTCGCCGCTTCGAACGCGTCCTTTGCGGCTTTACGCTTAGCAGCGGCCGCGCGGAAGGCACCATTGTCTTTCGCGAAGGAGACAAACTTGGCGTAAAGGCGGTTCTTCTTTTTGTCCATATCGCTTTTGAAGACGCCCTCCTCGACCCCGCCGCTAAACGCCTCAAAAGCAGCAGCTTCAGCCTCCCAAAGAAACCTGGGGCGGCAGATTTCATAAAGAATCTGGCTGCGAATCCGCCGCTCCTTGCGGCAGATAATCTGGTACTCGCGCTCGAGGTTCAGCTCGTTGAAGATCGCCACCATCTCCCGGTGCGCCGCCTCGAACTCTCGCCGGAGAGTAATCAGCGGCTTTTGGCCAACGACCACGGTTTCCTCAATCGCGGTCTCGTCGGCCGTACTTTCGGACAGCAGAGTGTCCGGCCCATCGGCTTGCGCGGCAGAGCGCGCGCAAAACGCAACCAGCAACGCCGCTGCTACCGGCACCGCACAGCGCATGACCTAACCGCCGCCGTCCAAAGCTGCGTCCACTTCCCGCCACCGGTGAATCACACGCGGTGCTTTACCTTCGGCCCACTCGGCTTCGGTTCGGCATACCCGCTTGGTCATCCGCGAACCGAGTTCGCGACGCTTTTCGCAGCGAATATTTTCCGCGGCCGCGGCCTTGTCGGCCCCGGGCTCAAAATACTCCTTGACGCCCTCGGATGCTTCCAGTGGCACCTGGTTGGGATCGGGCTGCGTGGTTTGGCAGGCGGCGAGGATAGCCACCAGCAGCAAAAGCGGTAGGGGTCGGCGCATCTGCTTCGCCTCGCAAAACGGGACTAAATCCTAACATGCTCCCCGCTTTGGGAGGGGTGCCAGACGCTGGGCTTCTGCCAAGGGCCATTTCTATGCCCGGTCCTTGCTATTTCTCACCGCCGGGCGAAAATACTGACAGATGCCGCTTATCTCTGCTTTCGGAGGGCACTGCCCATGGGTCGTCTTATCTGGATTTTCCTGCTTGCCTCGGCCAGCGCGACCGGCGCGGCACCGTCGATGAAGGACGTGTACGAACGACACACGCGGCAGATTGACGGCGCGACTCAGCCTGATTTGATTCTGCTGTCCGAAAAGGTGGACCGGTTGTACCGGCTCGCGCCGATGACCGGATTGCCGCAGGGGTTGCAGTTTTCGTTCGCCGACTCGCTCAGCCTCGCCTGGTTTGCTCACGATCGCTGCGAAAATCTCGAGGCGGATTTGTCGGTTTATCAGACCCTGTTTGATGAAGCACAAACCGCAGCTGATGCCGGCGCAGCCTTTGACGCGCTGCAGGCCAAGCAGGAAGAAGCGCTGCAGACGCGGTGGGACAATTTGCTCAGTGAGCTGACCCCGGAAGGCAGGCAAGCGCTTATCCAACACCTGGAAGAGGTGGTCACACCAGAGATTGTCGCAACCCGAATCGACCTCGCCGCCATTTGGACAGAGCTGCCGGAGCTGTATGAGCAAACCCGCCGCGAAAGAGACCAGCCGGCTGAACCAGCCCCGCCACAACCAACGATGGTCACTGTTAGCAATCAACCAGGACCTGCCGTTGCCAGTTCAGGAACCGCGACGCTGGTGGGCATGGGGGGACCGCTGGCAGACGAATGCCTGCGGCAGTTTGTCACCTGGCTGGAGCCCGCGCTGCTGATTAAGCTCGCGGATCGGTATCAGCTGGATGTCTCGCCAGCGGCCGTAGAGGCCTACATTCGACAAGTGATGCCAGAGGCGCTCGACTTCGAACAGCGAGAAGCAGACATGGATATTACCCGTCTGATGCTGGACGCCAGTGAGGCGGTGCTGGACGGGCGCGATCCGGTGGAGGTTTTCCACGCGTTCGCACTGGATGACCTCTACCAGTCCCTGGACCAGTGGCTTCAGATCGCGAACCGGCGTAATCGTGAACAGGTGGAAGGTCTGCGCGCCGCGCTGGATGCCCAGACACCCGAGAAGATGCGGTTCGACCTGCTCAACGCTGCCTGGACACGCCAGGGTAGCCTCGAAGAGCAGTACGTGGCCGCGCTGTTTCCTGACGGCTGCGGCAACGCGCCGGCACAAGGCCGTGTGCGAAATCGTTCACCGCTGGTGGCTAGCTGCCAGGGTCCGGCTCAGGAAGCCTACCTGGCCTTCGTCGAACAACAGGTGTCGGACGGTCCCGCAGGGTGGCTCAATCCACTCAGGTTTCTAAGCAACTAAATCCCGCGGCTAAGCACCCTCGGTTTGCGCAAGCTGTAGCTTGAGCGCTTTTCGCGCCTGGAAGATCCGGTTTTTCACCGTGCCCACCGGGATACCCAGTTTCTCCGCCGCTTCTTCCAGCGACAGCCCTTCCACCAGGTGGCACACCACCGCTTGGCGCTGGTTTGCCGGCAGCCGGTCGAGTCCGACCCGCAGCAGGTCGCCAATCTCCCGCACCCGGCTGACCCGGTTGGTGCCGTTGACGCTTTCGCTGTAGGTCACTTCCGGCAGTGCGTTCTGCCGCCGATTTTCCCGGTCGCCTTCCCTGAGCGCTTTCCGATAGGCGATGCCAAACAGCCAGGTAGACAGCTGGCAGGCGCCAAAAAACTGATCTGATTTCTGGCGCGCCGTGAGCAGGGTATCGGAGGCCACCGATTCGATAACGTGCTGATCTGAGAGGCGCCGCTGTAAAAACCGGACGATGCGGGGGTGGTATTGCTGATACAGCTTTTCGAAAGCCTGATCGCAGCCCTGGCCCACCCGGACCATCAGCGACCAATCCGCAAGCTTGGTTGCTTTCGACGACATTCCCCGGCCCCTCGTGTGACTCCCCTGTACGGATCGTGCAACCCGGGTTTTGCTTTCATTGAAATTTTCAATCTCTCACATCGAGACATTCAATCAACAATTTCAAACTTTCTTCCTCGGCCACGGGATTTACGGACAAGCGGGGATCGGCCAGCACCGTTCCCAGCGAATTTTTCACGCATTTGCTAACGAACGAGGAACAACTCATGAACCTGACGAAGAAAACGCTTGCCGCTGCCGTCGGCGGCCTCGTGGTGGCCGCTTCCGTGAACGCCGAACCGGTCCGTGTGCGCGTAACCATTGAAAATCTGGCGCCCCAGAACGCCACCTTTCTCACCCCCGTGTGGGTCGGCTTCCACGACGCGAGTTTCGACACCTACGATGGCAGTACGCCGGCGTCCAGCAACCCGATTGCGGGTTCCGTGGCGATGGAGCGCATCTGCGAAGACGGCGACACCGCCGCCATCACCAGCGACTTTGCCCTGCTCGTGCCCGGCGGCACCGATGCGACGGTGCCCGGCCCCAACGGGCCGATCGCCCCCGGAGATATCACGGCTATGGAATTCAATCTGGACTCCGAAGACGTGAACAACCGGTACTTTTCTTATGCGTCGATGATCATTCCCAGCAACGACTTCTGTATCTCCAACGGCAATCCGCGGGCACATCTGGTATTCAGTCCTGAGGGTGAGTTTTTGGCCCAGAACTTTTTTGTCGTCGGCAATGAAGTGCTGGATGCGGGCACCGAGGTGAACGATGAGCTTCCGGAGAACACCGCCTTCTTCGGCCAATCCAGCCCCAACACCGGTGTCGACGAAAATGGTCTGATCGGCACTCTCGGCAGCGACCTGATTGACGCCGGCGGTTTCCTGCCGCCCGGCAGCGGCGGCGTGCTGGACGATCCCCGCTTCGCCATGGGCGACTTCACCGCAGCCGGCTACCCCGTTGCCAAAGTGAGCTTTGAGTTGGTCAACACCAACGCGCTGTTTGACGCGGTGTTGTCGGGCGACCAGGAAGTGCCGCCGGTGGTTACCGGCTCTTCCGGCGACGCGCTGCTGGAGGTGTCAGAGGACGGTATGTCGCTGGACTACGATATTCAGGTGCGCAGCAGCACCGGTGGCGCGCTGAGCCGCGTCACCATGGCTCACCTGCACCTGGCGCCCGCGGGCGAGAATGGCCCGGTAGTGGCCAACCTGCTGGAAGGTGTGGACGCCTCCAGACTGGTGCCGATCCGCCAGCTTATCGGGCAGCTGGATGCCAACAACCTCGTCGGCCCGCTGGCTGGTCAGCCGCTGACCGCACTGATCGACGCGATGGAGGCGGGCGAGGTATACATCAACATCCACACCCGCCGGAATCCGGCCGGTGAGATCCGGGGCCAGATCTCCGGAAACTAAGGACGGTAGATCGAAGGGCCCACCGAGATTGGTGGGCCCTTTTCTAAAACAGAAACCGATCAAGAACCCCTTTCTGTTCGCCATCCGGCTAGCAGAGGGTCGCGTCCAGCCAGCTCAGCGGTTCATCCCACAGCGGCTCCGAAGCAGGCCGGAAAAAACCCATGTGGCCCACCTTTCGGATTCCGGCCTCAGCACCGTCCAGGTGACGCCGCTCGAGGTTGGGATAAGCGCTCATCATGGCGTCCACAGCTCTCGGGGTGCCCCACTTGTCGTCCGCGATGCTGTAAGCCAGCACCGGCGCCTCGAATCCCTGGTAGCGTTCCAGTGGCAGGGAGTCGTCACCCAGCAGATAGCGCGGATCGCGGCACCAGCGAGCCCACTCCAGCGCCACGCCCTTCGGCAGATCTTCGCCACCAAACCAGCGCCAGGGCATGTGCCCCATGATGTGCGCCAGCAGCGGCAGATTCAGATAAACGTGCATCGCCACCACCCACTTCTGCTCGCCGCCCTGGTGCCGCCAGTAACCGCTCTGCGACGACAGGGTGAGCATGGCATCTACGTGATGGTGGTTATCCAGGAGCCCCGCGGCCTGGCCGCCAAAACTGTGGCCGATCAGGCAAAGCTGGCTGGGCGCAAGCTCATCGCTCACCCAATCGATGACGCCGGCCATGTCCTGAAACGCCCAATCCCGCATCGTGGCCTGAAAGCCGCGAAGCGATTCTGGCCTCGACCCGCCGGTGCCCCGGTAATCGTAGGTCACCACGTGATAGCCGCGCGCGGCGAGCGCCGCCGCAAAATGGCGGTAGAACCGCCGGGGTACCGCAGTGGCACTGTTGATGACGGCCACCCGGCCGGTGGATTCGCCCGGATGGTATTGCGTAGTGGACAGCTGAAACCCGTCCCGCGCCGGAAGCCGGACGTCAAATGATTTTGGCTGGGCTTGTGCGGTCATGGGCGCGGCTCTCCAAGCAGTGAGTTCAGATAGTCGGTTAACTGATCGCGAACCATGGCCAGCGGCGCCGTCGATCGCTGCGCTTTGCACAGCACCAGGGCGCCTTCAATAGCGGACACCACCAGCAGCGACGCGGATTGGGCAGCCGCCGGTCTGGCCCCGGCTTTCACGAGGTGATCGGCGTAGAGCGTAACCATGGCCTCGAAGGACTTGCCGCAGGCCTGCTGAATCAGGTCGACCTGCGCGGCTTTCTCCAGCGCCACCGTGGCCAGCGGGCAGCCCCGGCGAAAATCGCTCTCACCAAGCTGCCCGATGTAGTAGTTACAGAATTCCGCCATAGCCGCTATCGGGTGCCCGGCACGGTCCAGCAGGCCACCGAGGGCCGCCGCGATTCCCTCGCCGGAAGCGGCAACGGAAGCAGCTGCTAGAGATTGTTTACCGCCGGGGAAATGGTGATAGACGGAGCCTTTCGGTACCCCGCTGTCGCTGATGACGTCACTGATGCCCGTCGCGGCATAGCCTTTGGTGCGAAGGAGCTGGGCCATGCTGCCTACCAGCCTGGCGCGGGTGTCGACCGATTTTTTGTATGCCATAGGAAAGCACAAATAGACCGATTGGTCTATTTGTACCGTATGGTCCAATTTTGTCAATAGGGCAACCGTTAGAAAATCGTCAGATATTCCTCATTAACGCCGGGTACCCGGTAGTTAGACTCTGGCAGACCCTGAAGAAAACCAGAGGAGCGCGGATATGTTTCGAAGGAGCAATTGGCTAGCTGGGATTTTTCTGCTGACTGCGCTGCCAGCGCTCGCCGGTGAAATTATCGTTCGGGTCGACAGCACGGATCAGGAAGTGACGATCGACGCGCCGGCAGGTGTTGCCAACGGCAATTGCACGCTGGGCGAAGCCATCCTGGCCGCAAACGCCAGGAGTGCAGTGGATGGCTGCGACGCGGCGGGCAGCCCGCTGGACCGGGTGGTGATCCGCTTACAAAACAGCCGCTACGTGCTGGATCAGGGCGCTGTGGTGCTGGTGGGAACGCCGCCCAACGCCAGTATCAGCGGTCTGCCGCTCATCCAGGCGGATATGACGATCGACGGGGACGGCGCCACGATTACCCGCGACACAAACCCGGGTCAGCCTACGCTGACGCTGCTCGAATTTTTTAGTGAGGATCTCCGCCTCACCCTTCGCAACTTGTCTCTGGAGGGGGGACGCCGCGGCGGCGCGCAGCCGTTTTCGATGATTAACGGCTCCGCCGACAGTTTCACCATGGAGAACGTGGTGCTGCACAACTTCACCGGCGGGCCCGTGGACGTCACTGTCGGTTCCGACGCCACGCTGATCGGCGTGCAGGCGCTGGGTGACAGCACCGGAAGAGCCCTGGGGGTCGACATTTCCGAACGCCTGGATACCTCCCCCACGGTCGACATCTTCGACAGCACTTTTTCGGGGCTGGCCTTTTCCGGCCTGTCGATCAACCTCAGGAACGGCGGGGCGGGGTCCGCGATCCGCGTTCGCAACAGCCGGTTCATCAACAATTTTGGCGGCAATGGAACTGGCCTGAACATCGAAGCAAATCCGGACGGGGTCAGCGTAGAAGTGGAGGGCTGCACGTTTGCCGACAATGTCGCTGGCGGCGACGGAGGAGCTCTTCAGATAGCGCTTCGCGATCAAACCGTCGGCGCCACGGCCATCGTTTCATTGCAGAACAACGTGTTTGAAGGCAACCGGGCGATCGATTTTGGGGGTGCCGCTTACATCCTCGGCGAACAGACTCCGTTGCGCCTGACCATCGATGGCGACCGCTATTCCCGCAGCTTCGCGCGAGAAGGCGGCGCCATGTACCTGGAGGCTAACCTCGCGGAGGCAGCACTGTTATCAAACCTGACCTTTGACTCCAACGTGGCGACCAACGCGTCCGGCATCTGGAATGAACTCACCCCAGCCGTCGGCGACGACACCAGCCTGCGCATCACCCGGAGTGCTTTTATCAACAACTTTTCCTACAACGATGCAGCTGCCTTTGGCCTGAACAACACGGGATTGACCATCCTCGACAACTCAACGGTGAACGGTCAGGTTCCAACCGATGATGTCTTTGCCCGCTTCAACCCCGGCGCAAGCCTGACGCTCGAAGCAGTGACACTGGATAACAATGTCGGCCGAGAGATCTTCGACAACTTCGGACCCGGTGGGTTGACCCTGCGCAACGTGGTCTCAACTGCAAACCCGGACGGGACCATCTGCGGCGGCGATATGGCCGACGTTGTCGACGACGGTGGCAACCACCTGCTGGACGATACCTGCACCGGCTTCGTCGGCACTGATCCCATGCTCGGCTCGCTGGAACTCAACGGCGGAACGACCCTGAACCAGCTGCCGCAGGCGGGCAGTCCGCTGATCGATGCCGGCACCGCGGCGCAGGTGGAACCCAACGTGGACCAGCGCGGCCTGCCGCGGGTGATCAACGGGGCGGCGGATATCGGCGCGGTAGAAACCGGCGCCATCCAGGTGTTTGCATCGAGCTTTGAGAGTAGCTGAAACAGCGGCCGCAGGACTCGTTAGCTGCGCAGAGAACGCCTGGCCTCACTGCGTTTCGGAAGCCAGCGCTTCGTCGATTTGCTGCGCAAGATCAACCAGTTCCCGGCGGGCCCTCCAGAAAGCGATCGAGATCGTCCCGTGGGGCGTTGGCGTCCCGGTAGCGTTGATCGACGTCCAGCTGGAGGCATGGGGTGATGATATCGGCCACTTCCCGCGGCAGTACCCGACGCTGTTCCGCACCCAGCTGAAACGGCCGTAATCACCAAACTGGCGGCCGATCAGCTGCGGTAAACGGGACAGGCCCTCAGCCTGACTCAGGGTCGGCGGCTCCCGACAGGCGCTGGTGCAGATAGGCCACGCCGAGCAGGCTAAGGCCCAGGCCCATAAATGATGCAACACGCAGCAGGCCTTCGAGGCCGGCCAGGTCCACCAGAAACAGTTTAGCGATCACCACGCCGAGCACGGCAAGCCCCGCTTTGTAGAGCGTCTGCTGACGCCACCAGCTTCCTGCCAGAAGCGCGCCGAGCGCGATGACCAGCCAGACGGCGGAATAGGTGTACAGCTCACCCTCGGCGACGGGAGGATCGTCCAGAGCAATGGTCCCGGACCACAAGTGACGCACCTGAAGCGTAACAAAAGCCAGCAGGCTGACGCCGAGCAGCTTGAGCGACCAGCCGCGCCATTCCGGCCGGAAGAACCGGGCATAAAGGCCGGTAAACAACACGGGGGCGCCAAACGCCAACGTCGCCAGATTGAAAACGGGCGTGGCCGACACGTTTTCCCACACCCACGGGTCGCTGATCAGTGTCCGAACCCCAATCAGCGCATAAAGCGCTACCGCAGCTCCGGCGAGAGCGAGCGCATAGCCACGGTACAGCCGCGCCAGCGACTGACTAGCTGTCGCCCGGAAGCGGTAAACCCCAGCCAGCGCCGCCGCGAGCAGCATGGTCAGCACCGCTTCGACCAGCGTAAAACTGGCTGCGTACACGTTGCCATCGTTTAGCTGATAGCGCAGCTCCGACCAAGCCGTCAGTGCAAACAGATGCAGCGCTGCACCCTCAGCCCAGCGCGCAATGGTTGGATAGCTTCGCAACCAGTAGGCCGCCGCCGCCGCCATGATCGTGGCGCCGCCGTAGGTCCACAACGACCAGTGCTGGTCGGTGGGATACCCCGCCAGCCAGGGGTTGAACGTCAGCCGGACAATCACGACGGTCACCACCAGCTTGAACAGCCAGCTCAGTTCCGGGAGCCTGAACCGGGTGATGACCCAGGCCAGGGAGAGCAGCTGGGCGGCGATCGCCAGCGTGAGGCTCGCAGCCTCGAAATACATGGCGGCCGCAACGGCCAGGCCAAAATGGCCAGCGATGAACAGCCAGACCACCATGGCGTCCACCGACCCCTTTCGCAGCACCACACCGGCGAAAGAGAGGTAGGTCATGGAGAAGGTCGCCGTCAGCAATGCCCAAAGCAAATCGGTCTCCGGCCGCAGCTGTAGCAGATAGGCCAACGTCACCAGCAGCAGCGGCGCCAGCGTGGCAAGCGATGCCCAGACCGCCGGCCGCCGCCCCCGGGCAAACAGCCAGGTGGCCCCGGCTGAGGCAACGAGGGCATAGGCACACAGGTAAATGGCAAACCCATTGAATTGGTCAGCGGGTACTCCGTTAAACAAAAAGCCGTCCACGCCACTGTCGGCCTGCAGCACCAACCAGCCACTGATGCTGACAAGCAGCGTCAGCCAGGGCAGGAGGAAACAGGCATCGCGGCGCCCCGCGAGCCACAGCAGCAGTCCGAACAGCGGCAGGCCCTGGAGCCACGCCGGCGATGCAAAACCGGCGGCCAGGATGTTCACCCCCGATGCCAGGGCCATCAGCACAAAGGTCGCTCCGATCGTGCGGTCCGCCGGACCCAGCGCCTTCAAGAACTGTTGGGGCTGATAGCCGGCGTAGTTCAGCTCAAACCGTTTACCAAGGCGCCAGTCGCCCGTTGGGGCCGCGGCCAGCAGGTACGCCAGCGCCGTGAGGTAAAGCGTTCGAACGCCGTCCGCGCCGCTGGTGGTCAGCGAGATCAGCCACCAGCCCAAAGCGCCGGCCACAAACCCCCAGTACAGCCAGGGGCGATACACGTAGCGCAGAAGCAGCAGGGCGCTCAGGGAAATCACAAGCGCGTAGGACAGAGCGATCACAATCGCGCCGCCGCCGGTCGATACCAAAATCGGAACAACGTAGGCGCCGATGATGCCGAAAGCAGCGAGGACCGGGCCATGCTTCAACGCCAGCGCCATCGTGCCGACAGCTACCGCCGCCATCGAGACAAACGCCGCGGTCGGGGAGATCAGCGCGTAGAGCTTAAGCGCCGCAAACAGCGCACCATAGAGCGTGATGCTGCCGGCTCCGGCAAGCGCCGCCTGGGCCGGACCCGACGCACCGGTCCGGCGCCGCAGATACTCCGCACCGGTAACCAGCAGCGCGCCGGTGATCAGCGCCGCCGCGATCCGGGCAACCGGACCCAGCCACCCCTGATCCATGGAATAGCGCACCAGAAACAGGCCCGCCAGCGAGACGCAGCCGCCGCCGAGCCAGGTCATCCAGTTGGCTTGCAGGTTGCCCGCAAGCGCGGCGAAAGCGCCCGGCTGCAGCGGCGCGGGGTCGTTTGACCCGGGTTCCAACTCAGGCGCAGCTACCTTCGCGGCGCTCGCCGCCGATACAGTTTCCGCATCCGCCGGGTGCTCCGGCGTTGCTTCGGCCCAGTCCTGACGCACCTCGGCGATGTTGGGGGACTCTGCCGGCGGCGCTTCGGTCGTGTCATCACCCGACGCGCCGAGTTTTTTGGCGAGGCGGTCCAGCTGCGACTGCTGCGCGGCAAGCAGGCGCCGCAGGTCCGCAATCTTGGCCAAAGCGACAAACCCGCAGATGGCGCCGATGAAGATTGTGAGCGCCAGCAGCAGCAGCAGAGAGATCAAACCGTCCATCCGCCGAGTATAGCGGCCGCAGTCCTCAGGAATGGCCGCGCCGTGGTGACGTTGCTCCTGGTGCTACCGAGCGTCTAGCAGACTGACCCCGCGGCCGCCGGGGGATCGTGCGACGTTCTGTGTTCGGGCAACCCCCGGTCGGCTCAGGCCACTACTTTACGGGCCGCGAGCGTAGCGAACTGGCATTCGTAGGGGCGGCCTCGCTCGTCCAGCCGGTGAAACTGGCCCAGGTCCTCGTTATATTTAATGCGCTGCCAGCCCGCATAGTGGGCCTGCAGCTGGTTCTCGCGAAAGGTGAACGGCCAGTCGATGGGACAGGGCCGTTCCACCGTCGACATGGGCGCCACGATCAGGTTGACGCCGCCGGGGCGCGTGCGGCGCTGAATATTCTCAATGACGGCAGGCACCGTATCAGCCGGCAAAAACTGCAGCATGACGGTGGCGATCACGAGGTCGAACTCCTCCTGGATAGCCGCCGAGGCTGCGTCATATAAGCCGGTCTTGATGCCGCGGCACGCTTCTTCCGCAGCGATTATTTTGTCGAGCTTGGCAATGGACGACTCGGACTTGTCGAGGGCGGTCACGGCAAACCCATGAGCTGCGAGAAAGATGGCGTTGCGTCCCCGACCACAGCCCAGGTCCAGCGCATAACCCGCCGCCACCTGACTCACCAGCTCAACAACTTCAGAATGGGGCGCCGTGAGGCGGTATTTTTTTTCGTAGTAGCGCTCGGGTCGACAGTAGAAGGTCAGGAAGCATTCAAGATCGTCCGAAGCGGGCTCAACGCGATGCCACGCCTGAGGCTCGACAAAAGGTGCCGGCCGGTCTTTGCTGAACACATGGGTGGATTGGATCACGCCGTCGGCGTCGAGCGCGTGATAGATCAGCTGTCCTCGGGTGACCGTCAGCCGGGCCCAGGTTCCCTCCTTGGTGTTGTGCTGCTTGCGAAACCCCCGCGGCAGCGTCTCCGCCGTCCAGACCGGCATGGTCTTGTAAGGCACGAGTTCGTTGTGCATGGCTTAGGCCTCCAGGAGCTCGCCCATCTATTAGCTGCGCCTTTCAGAGCGGGATTTTGCGTTACTATCTGCCGCGCCTTCAATGCGAGCCTGACCCATGCAGTCTGTTGTTGACCTCATCTCCGGCCTGGTCTGGAGTCCCGCACTCATTTACCTGTGCCTCGGTGCCGGATTGTTTTTCTCCGTGCTGACGCGCTTTGTCCAGGTGCGCCAGTTTGGCGAGATGATCCGTTTGCTGCGCACCGGCGGCAGCTCCGAACGCGGAATTTCCACGTTTCAGGCGCTCGCGGTTTCCCTGTCCGGCCGGGTCGGCACCGGCAACATCGCCGGCGTGGCGGCGGCGATTGGTTTTGGCGGCCCCGGGGCAGTCTTCTGGATGTGGGTCGTGGCCTTTCTGGGCGCCGCCACCGCTTACATCGAGTCGGCACTCGGGCAGATCTACAAAGAAGTTGACGAGGGCGAGTACCGCGGCGGCCCGGCCTTTTATTTTGAAAAGTGCCTCGGCCAGAAGTGGTACGGATGGCTGTTTGCGGCAATGACGATCATCGCCGTGGGGCTGCTGCTGCCGGGCGTGCAGTCAAACGCCATGGCTAACGCCGCCGAGGTGGCCTTCGGGCCTGGCCAGATGATGGACCTGCTCGGCTCGGAGGTCAGCACCACCAAACTCATCACCGCGAGTATTGTCGTGGTGATTCTCGGGCTGATCATCTTCGGCGGGGTAAAACGGATTGCCGGCTTCACCCAGGTGGTGGTCCCCGGCATGGCCGTGGCCTACATCCTGCTGGCCCTGGTGGTGATCGGGATGAACCTTTCCCAGCTGCCGGGCATCGTCATGCTGATTGTGGGCGATGCCTTCAGCCCCATGGCCGGCTTCGGTGCAGCCATTGGCTGGGGCGTGAAGCGCGGCGTGTACTCCAACGAGGCCGGGCAGGGTTCCGGCCCTCACGCGGCGGCCGCCGCCGAGGTGGACCATCCGGCGCAGCAGGGCCTGGTGCAGGCGTTTTCTGTGTACGTGGACACGCTGTTCGTCTGCTCCGCTACCGCCTTTATGATCCTGATCACCGGTGCCTACAACGTACACGGCGGTGACGGCGGTTTTCTGGTGCAGAAACTGGCGGCGGACGTGGCGGCCAACAGTCCGGCTTTCACCCAGTTTGCTCTGGAGGGCATGTTCCCCGGGGCGGGCAAGGTGTTTGTGGCCGTCGCCCTGTTCTTCTTCGCCTTCACGACGATCCTGGCGTACTACTACGTGGCGGAGACCAACGTTGCCTACATCCGGCGCAGCCTGTCGATACCGGGCAGTCTGCTGCTCCTGAAATTCATCCTGCTCGGCATGGTGTTCTACGGCTCCATCCGAACGGCCGATCTGGCCTGGGCGCTCGGGGATATCGGCGTTGGCGTGATGGCGTGGCTGAACATCGTGGGCATTCTGGTGATCTTCCTGATCGGCAGCCCGGCGATTAAAGCCCTCCGGGATTACGAACGCCAGCAGCGCGAAGGCCGGGCGCGCTTCAGCTTCGATCCCCTCGCGCTGGATATCAAAGGTGCCGATTTCTGGGCCGAGCGTAAGGAGCGGGCTAGCGCGGAGACGGTGAAGCGACCGGTGTCGCCGAATCAGTAAGCCGGCCCGGCGGCGCAACGCCAGCGTTCTTCACAGCGCGTAGCCGCGAGCGCGGTTACTGTTGAGTCATCTTAATCGGGTGCACTCGGAGGCTGGCGGCAATGCTTATTGGACTCTTGCGCGTGGCCACCCTGTTTCTCGCTGCCGCGTTCGCCGCATCCGCCAGCGATGCATTGCTCGATGGCCCCACCGGCCCTCAGGTCAGCAACGAAATCCTTCAGACGGCAAGGATTAGCCTTAGCCAGGCCCGCGCTGAGCACGGCGAAAAGAGCCTGCCGGCGGCGAGGCTGCAGGCCCGCCTCGGCGTGCTCCTGATGCTGGCTGAGCGGCCGGCGGAAGCGCGCCGGGAGCTGGAGCCAGCCGTGGTGGGGTTGCAACGGCATCTCGGGGTGTTTGCTGCCGAGTTGTTTGAGCCGTACACGTATCTGGGCCTCAGCGAACAGGCGCTCGGGCGGCACGAGGAAGCGGCGGACGCCTTCAGCCGCGGCCAGCATATCTCCCATCGTCACCAGGGCCTGCTCAACGAGGAACAGGTGCCGCTGGTGCTCGCCAAGGCAGCGTCCCTCGACGTGCTTGGGGAGCGCTGGGAGGTGGAGCAGCTGTATCGAAACGCCATCAAGCTCCGGCAAAAAAACTCAGGTGCCGGAGCGCCGGAGACGGTGCAGGCCATCAGCACGCTGGGGCTTTGGCTCACGATGCAGGGGCGTTACTACCACGCGCTGACGCTGTTCCGGTCCGCCCGGAAGCAGCTGGAGGAGACGCAAGCAGCGGCGGTTCCGGAACTGCTGACGCTGCTCCGCGGCAACGCCGTCGCCTTAGTCTACGCGCCGCCGGCTTACCAAAGCAGCGCGCTGGATCTGCTGCGCGAGGCGAAAGAACTGGCTGGCACCCGTCCAGAGGCTCTTTCCCCGGAGCAGCGCTTTGCGGCGGTCATCGGACTGGCCGATATGCTGATGATGTTTTCCCGCGAACGCGAGGCGCTGGAGGTTTACCAGGAAGCCTGGGCGCTGGCAAAGCTGGAGCCGGTGCTTGGCGACGCAACGATCATCAGACTTAAGCAGCAGAAGCTGGTGCGCGGCCCGTTTCTTCCGCTGGACCCGGATCACCTGGAGGGGCAGGTCTGGTTCCGGGTGGCGTTTGATCTCCGGGCCGACGGCAGGCCGTCCCGGATTCGAATTGTCGACAGCAACGCCCGGCTGAAATCCCGCCGGGCGGCGAAAGAATATTTTCAGAAAACGCGCTTCCGGCCGCTGCTGTCAGCAGACGGCGCGCCGCTGCCGAGAAAAGATCAGGAGATCTGGGTGGCGTTTGCCGAACCTTCCATCCCGCTGAGCTGACGCCCGGCGCCAGCGCCGGGCCGTCAGTTGACGATGCCGGCTGCCTTCAATCGGGACTCAAGCTCCGTCAGCCGCTTGAGATTGGCGCCCATGTCCGACTTGCCCACCCGGGAGGCGGAACGGACCGCAAGCTGGTTGCCGCGCTGCTGCACTTCAAGGTCATCAATAAACCCAAAGATGGAGCTTTTGGCTTCTGCCCGCACATAACCCGCGGACTCCTCCACCACCGTGACGCCGGGCAGCTGCTTCACCTCAGCAACGATGGAAGCCCAACTGGCGTCGGCCGCAAGGGCCAGCGCCGCGAAGCGATGCGCGTCGTCGGTGGCGTCGCTGGACAGGCAGTTAGGCGTATCCGGACAAGGTACGAATTGATCGTTGCTAGCTCCGAGCGTCGGCGCCTCACTGCGCGACTTGGACCCGGCCCAGAACATCGCCCCCACCATAGCGAGTACCAGAAGCAGCACGATAATGAGCACCGTTTTCATTGTTGTCTCCCGTCAGAACCGCCGATCACAGGCCGCCATGATAAGCGACCTGGGTCAGGCAGCGCACGCCAGGAGCCTGCGCCGTAGAAACTTTCGACGGCGCAGACTCTAGGGCGTGGCGACGATATTGCAGAAGCCCTGGCCTCCTTTCTCCCGCGCCGGCGGCGGCGACTTTGGCACCACGCGTTTGCTCACCTGCGGGACAATCGCCTCAAAGCCGTTCAGAAAAATCCTTCGCGGATCCAGCAGCAGGGGGGACGACCCGAAACAGTTGTTGTCCGTCTGCTGCTCCCCGGCCGGCGGCGTCACGCAGGCGCCCACGTAAAGGAGACTGTTGCGATCGATCGGCGAGCTTGTGGTGGCGTTTGCCAGCGTTTGCGCGCCAGCAGCCAGCGACGGCACCTGCACCGTGGCGAAAACCGGATCGGTGAGATCGATCACCGGGTCGTCGGAGGCGACAAAATTCACATTGGTGGCACCGGACGCCTCATCCCCGACATTGGACACAAACACCGACGTGGTCACCGCCGCGCCTTCCACGGTGATATTGGGCTCAACACCAGGCGACAGGGGCCTGAGATCCGGCGCCTGACCCGGGTCGCGGGTCATCTCGATATTTCCGCACTCAATGCGCTCCCGGGAATCGGCTTGAAACTCGATCGTGACCGGCAGATAGCCTTCCCGTTCGATGCGTGCCTGGGCCGGCTCGTTGAGGCGCGTAAA
>JBCCVP010000042.1:0-33562 GCA_039195135.1 Pseudomonadota bacterium
GAGTCGGGATGGGCCGCCCGCCGCCGCTGGCGGCGAAGCAAGGTGAAACCCTCGTTTTCTGCGCTGCGCGAGCAAGTCGGCCAGGTTGGCCGCCACCAGGTAAGAACGAAAGAGCGGCACAGGTTTGTGCCGCCGCCGCCGCAAGGCGGCGAAGCAAGCTGAAAACCCCGTTTTCAGCACAGCGCGAGCAAGTCGGCCAGGATGGCCGCCACCAGGTAAGAACGAAAGAGCGGCACAGGGATGTGCCGCCGCCGCCGCAAGGCGGCGAAGCAAGCTGAAAACCCCGTTTTCAGCGCAGCGCGAGCAAGTCGGCCAGGATGGCCGATCTTGCGAATTCAATATGCGCCCGTAGCTCAGCTGGATAGAGCACCAGGCTTCGAACCTGGGGGTCGGGAGTTCGAATCTCTCCGGGCGCGCCAGATCTCATTTGTCCGCCTTTCTGACCCCGAGCGGGTGTGACCGGTCTGACCCGGTGCCTGCCCGCCGTCTAACCTAGGCCTTCCATGGTGAGTTTCAGTTCTTGCAGTTGACCGGCCAGGCGCTGGGTGTCTGCTGCGCTCAGCGCGGCCAGCGGCGGGCGCGGGACGGCCCACTGGGCCTCGCCGCTGAAATAGGCCACGGTGGCCTTGAGGGCGCCGATCATGGGGAACTGCTGGAACGTCTGGCGAACCGCATCCAGTTCGGCCTGGCGGTCGTCGGCGCCCGATTCCTGCCAGTGCTGCCGCAGCCGGGCAATGGCGGCGGGATTGACGTTGGCGGTGGCGGAGATGCAGCCGGCGCCGCCGGCCCGGAGCGTTTGCAGCAAAAACGACTCGCTGCCGGCGTACACGCGGAAGCCGTCCCACTGGCGCGCGATCAGATCGGCGGTGTGATCCCAGTCGCCGCCGCTGTCTTTGATGCCGGCGACGGTGCCCGGGTAATCGTTGATCAGCCGCTCAATCACGTCCGCCGGTATCGCCACCTGGGATATCGGCGGAATGTGGTAGAGAAACACGCGCAGGCGGGCGTCGCCAACCCGCTGAATGACCTCGCTGAAGTACGCGTACAGACCATCGTCGGTGACGCCTTTGTAGTAGAAGGGCGGCAGCATGAGTGCCCCGGCGCAGCCCGCTTCCGCCGCCAGCCTCGTGAGCTGGACGGTTTCCGGCAAGGCACAGGTGCCGGTGCCAGGCATGACCCAGGTCGGATCGATACCGTCGTCCAGCAGGGCCTGAAGCATCTCGGCCTTTTCGCCGGTGCCAAGGGAATTGGCCTCGCTGTTGGTGCCGAATACCGCAAGCCCCACCCCTTGAGAAATCAACCAGCGGCAGAACCGGAGCCAGGCCGGCACGTTGACCTTCAGCGAAGCGTCAAACGGCGTGAGGGCCGGGCACAGGACGCCGGGCGGTGGCGTAGCGGTCACGATTGTGCAAACCGGGCGGCAAGACGTGGACCGGCGCCTTCGTCTTCATGTTTGAAAAAGGCCAGCGTTTCCGACCAGTCCTGGTCGGCCACGCGCTCGCGCCATTGGTCCAGGGCGGCGTCGTCATAGGCGCTGCGGCGCAGCCGCAGATACCCCCAGTCCGCGGTGCTGACAAACGGGCTGGAACCGTCCTCGTCGTCGTCGGTGATGCATAGCGCCACGTTGCGGGCCTTCAGCAGCCGGTACACGCTGTCATCCTGCCAGGAGGCATGGCGGAACTCCATGGCGGCCCGGCCCTCCGGCAGCCGGTCCAGAAACTCCTCAAGCCTCCCGGTGTCGCGCTTCATGTTGGGCGGCAGCTGGTAGAGCACCGCCCCCAGCGTGTGCTCGAGCTCCGCCAGGCTCTGATACAGATAGTGAAGCTCCTCGCCGACTCCTTTTAGACGCTTAAAGTGGGTGATGCGGCGGGACGCCTTGAGCGAAAATCGAAAATGATCCGGCACCTGCGCCTTCCAGCCGGCCAGCACGCTGCGCTTGGGCATGCGGTAGAAGGTGTTGTTGATTTCTACCGCTTTCAGGCGGGAGGCGTAGAATTCGAGCATGTCCTGGGGCTGGGTACCGGCCGGGTAAAACGGCCCGATCCAGGGTTTGTAGCTGAATCCGCTGGTACCGGTCAGAATGCTCACAGGCGCTACCCTAACGTCACCGGTGGCTGCAGCATAGAAGGGACTTTTCCCGTTTTGTGCCCCAGCCCAGTAAAATGCCGGGGTCATCAACCTTAATCAGGCAACCCGTCATGACGACGCTGGTCGATTTTTCGTTTCGCCGGTTCCACGGCAGGTGATGCCTGAGCCCGACAGCGTGGTGCTTGCCATCTGTAAAGGTCTACTATTGGTTGTGGTTTGTTCGGTGCTGTCCATTTTCCGTAGACGCCGCCGGACCTTACCTTGACGATTCATTCAGCCGCCGGGCAAGTAGACTGCCGGGCTGCTTTGGGCGAGGTGGCACGATGAAAGCGTTTTTTGCGGCCCTGGTCGCAGCGGCCGTTGCGGCGGCCGCCTGGTGGTTTTTGAACCTTGAGGAGCCTTCGGCCCGGAGCGGCGGGCCCGGGTTTGACCGGGCGGTATCGGTTGCCGTGGCCACCGTGAAAGTACAGTCCTTCGCGCGGGAAGTGGAGGGGTTGGGCACCGCCCGGGCCAACGAGTCCGTGACCCTGTTCGCCAAACTCACCGACACGGTGCGCCGGGTCAATTTTGAAGACGGCGCTTTTGTCGAGGCCGGAACGGTGCTTGCGGAGCTCACCAACCAGGAAGAGGAGGCGCTGCTCGCCGAGGCCCGGGCCAACCTCAATGACGCCAACTCGCAGCTCAAGCGTATCCAGGACCTGGGAAAGCGTGGCCTCGCCGCCGAGTCCGAGGTGGATCAGATAGACGCCGCGGCGAAAGCGGCCGAGGCCCGGCTCAACACCGTGCTGGCGCGGCTGCAGGACCGGCTGATCCGGGCTCCCTTTTCGGGCTTGCTCGGTTTTCGTCAGGTCAGCCCCGGCACCCTGGTAACCCCCACCACGCCGATCACCACCCTCGACGACATCTCGACCATCAAGCTCGACTTCACCGTCGCCGAGACGCTGCTTAAGTTTCTGAAACCCGGCGTGCCCATCCAGGCCCGAAGCGCCGCCTGGGGTGAGCAGGAGTTTGTCGGCGAGATCAGCACGGTCGCCTCCAGGGTCGATCCGGTGACCCGGGCGGTGGAGGTGCGCGCCCTGCTGGACAACAGCCCGGGCCTGCTGCGTCCCGGCATGCTCATGTCGGTGAGCGTGGTCACCGATCAGCGGGAAGCGCCGGCGGTTGCCCTGGGGTCGGTAGTGCAGCTGGGCGAGCAGAGTTTCGTGTACCTGGTGACCGATGGCCAGGCCGAGCGCCGGGAAGTGGTGCTGGGTCAGCGAACCGCCACCTCCGCAGAAGTACTGTCCGGCGTCGGGCCGGGCGACGCGGTGGTGGTGCGAGGCGTGGGCCGGCTCCGTGATGGCGTAAAAGTGACGCTGATCGAGTCGCCGCCGCCGGCAACTCCGGGCGCCTCCTGAGCCATGTGGCTGTCGGATACTTCGGTCAAGCGGCCCGTGTTTGCCACGGTGCTGTGTGCCCTGCTGGTGGCGTTTGGCGTTCTGGCTTTTCAGCAGCTGCCGCTGCGGGAATACCCCGACGTATCCCCGCCGGTGGTGTCGGTCTCGGCCAATTACCCCGGCGCCTCGGCCGAGGTAGTGGAAAAGCGCATCACCCAGCTGCTGGAAAGCGAAATCAGCGGCATCGAGGGCATCAAAGCGATCAACTCCCGCTCCCGGGATGAGCGCGCCACGGTCAGCGTCGAATTTGAGCTGGACCGGGATATCGAGGAGGCGACCAACGACGTGCGGGATCGCGTTTCCCGCGTGACCGGTCGGCTGCCGGAGGACGTAGATCCGCCCCAGGTGTCGCGCCAGGACGCGGACGCCCGACCGGTGATGTACGTCACCGTGAACAGCACGGAGTTCGATCAGATGCAGCTGACGGACTACGTGGAGCGCTACGTCATCGATCGGTTTACCAGCATCAGCGGCGTTTCCCAGGTCACCATCGCCGGTGGGGGCCGGCCCTCCATGCGCATCTGGATCGACCGCCGCGCTCTGGCCGCCCGAAATCTGGCGGTGACCGACGTGGAAGCGGCGCTGCTGAGCGAAAACGTTGAGCTGCCGGCCGGCCGCGTTGACTCAAGCGACGTGGAGTTTACCGTGCGCATGGCGCGCAACTACGCATCGGTGGAAGACTTTCGCGCGTTGGTGGTTGCTACCGGCGAGGACGGGCACGTCATCCGGCTGGGCGAGGTGGCCCGCGTTGAGCTGGGTCCCCGGGACCAGCGTCGCACCTTCCGCATCAACGGCGCCGACGCGCTGGGCATGGGCATCGTCAAACAGTCCACCGCCAATACCGTGGAGGTGCTGACGGAAGTGGGCGAGGTCATCAAGCGCGTGGCACAGGACCTACCGGCGCACATGTCGATCGCCAAAAGCACGGACGATTCCGTGTTTATCCGGGCCGCCATCAACGCCGTGTTCTGGACCATCGGCATCACGGTGGCCCTGGTAGGCGGGGTTATTTTGCTGTTTCTCGGCAGCGTGCGCTCTACCCTGATCCCCGTCATCACGATTCCGATCTGCCTCGTCGGCGCCTGCATCGCCCTGGCGGCTTTTGGCCTGTCGGTCAATCTCATCACGCTGCTGGCGCTGGTGCTGTCGATTGGCCTGGTGGTGGACGATGCGATCGTGGTGCTGGAAAACATTCACCGACGCATCGACATGGGTGAACCGCCGTTGCTGGCGGCGTTCCGGGGATCGCGGCAGGTGGCGTTTGCCGTGCTGGCGACCACGGCGGTGCTGGTTGCTGTGTTTACCCCGATCATTTTTCTCAAAGACAACATTGGCCTGATCTTCGCCGAGCTGGCGGTGACCATCTCCGCCGCGGTGATCTTTTCAAGCGTGCTGGCCCTGTCCCTGGTGCCCATGCTGTGTTCCAAATGGCTGCGGCCGGAGGCTGGTCAATCGGCCCTGGCAAACGGCATGGATCGGCTTTTTGGCCGTCTGTCGAAAGCCTACGAGTCGGTGCTGCAGCGGGCCATCGCTGTGCCCTGGGCCTTTGTGGTGTTTTTTGTGCTGGCGGGCGTTGCCACCACCACCCTGTTTCAAGCGGTGGAGAAGGAATACGCGCCGACGGAGGATCAGGGCCTGTTTTTTGTTAGCCTGCGGGCCCCGGAAGGCACTAGCCTTGAGAAAATGAGGGGATACATTCCGCAGCTGGAAGATCCGCTCAAGCCACTGGTCGCCAGCGGCGACATCCAGCGTGCCCTGGTGGTGATCCCCACCTTTGGCGCCACCGCCGCCAACCGGGCATTGATCGGCGTTGGCATGCACGAGTTTGAGCCCGACAAAATGCCCACCGCGGAGGCCATGGAAAAGCTGCTCGGGCAGTGGCGCGGCATTGTCGACCTGCGGGCCTTTGCTTTTATGCGTTCCGGCCTGTCCCGGGGGGGTGGCGATCAGCCGGTGCAGTTTGTCATCGGCGGGTCCGACTACGAGGAGCTGGCCCGCTGGCGCGACATCATGCTCGACCGCATTGCCCAGAACCCGGGTCTGACGCGGGTCAGTGCCGACCTGGAGGAAACCCAGCCGCAGCTGCGCGTGCGGGTGGACAAAAATCGAGCCGCGGCGCTGGGTGTCAGCGTCCGCGATGTGGGCCGCACGCTGCAGGCGATGATGACCGAACAGACGGTCACCACCTACGTTCAGGACGGCGAAGAATACGACGTGGTGATTCAGGCCGTGGACTCCCAGCGCGCGAGTCCCTCGGATCTGACCAATCTGTATGTCCGCTCGACCGTGTCCGGTGAGCTCATCGCGCTGAACAACCTCGTGCGCGTGGAGGCGATCGGCGGCGCGAGCAGCCTGAATCGCTACAACCGTTTTCGTGCGGTCACCCTGTCGGCCAATCTGGCGGAGGGCTATACGCTCGGCGAGGCGCTGGATTTTCTCGCCAACACGGTGGCAACGGAACTGCCGGCGCTGGCCCAGGTGGACTACAAGGGTGAGTCGCTGGAATTCCGCGAGGCCTCCGGCGCGATCTATTTTTCCCTGGGGATGGCTCTGCTGGTGGTGTTCCTGGTGCTGGCGGCGCAGTTTGAGAGTTTTTCCCAGCCGCTGGTGGTGATGGTGACGGTGCCGCTGGCCATTGCCGGCGGTCTGCTGGGGCTGCTCGTTTCGGGTCTGACGCTCAATATCTTCAGTCAGATCGGCATTATTCTGCTGGTGGGGATCGCGGCTAAAAACGGGATTTTGATCGTCGAGTTCATCAACCAGCTGCGCGACGCCGGTAAATCGTTCGAGGCGGCGATTGTTGAGGCGTCCGCCATCCGGCTGCGGCCGGTGCTGATGACTACCGTGTCCACTACGATGGGCTCGGTACCCCTGATCCTGGCCAGCGGTCCCGGTTCGGAAGGGCGCATCGTGCTGGGGGTCGTGGTGTTTTCCGGGGTGGCGATCGCCACGCTGTTCACGCTGTTTATGGTGCCGGTGTTTTACCGACTGCTGGCGCGCGGATCCCAGTCGCCCGATACGCTGGCCAAGAAAATCGATAACCTGCGCGAGGAGATGCCCAACGTCACCGTCGACCGCGGCGCGGGGTAAGGAGTCAGGCCCGCGCCGCCGGCGGGCGGCGGCCCTGAATCAGGAAACCGGGATGGCGATCGCCAGCTGGCGGATCCGCACCCGCTGCATCTTCAGCCGATACTCCAGCTCCTTGATGCGGGTACGAAACTCGGCGTTTTTCCAGCGCTCCTGGATCGACTCACGGGTCTTCTGCATCCACTCCGCCTGCAGTTCCTGCAGCGACCGGACCGTTTCCAGAAACTGCTGATACTCCCGGTCGAGCGTTTCTTTCCACTTCGGCGACGAAGACTGCTCGGCCCGGGCTTTGGCCCGCTCAAACTGCAGATTGAGCTTGGCCCTGAGAATTTGCAGCTTGGGCGTGCGTTTGAAGTTCTTTGCCAGGCCGAGCATCCGACTTACGTTGAGAAACCACTTGTTGATGTCCAGCTGCCACCAGCCGGCACCGCAGCGATAGTCGCCGGCGAAGATGTGATGGAAGTTGTGGTAGCCCTCACCAAACGTCAGCAGCGCGATAAGCCAGTTGTCCCGCGCCGTGTTCTCCTCGGTGAAGGGCTGCTTGCCCCACATGTGGGCCAATGAGTTAACCATAAAGGTAATCTGATGATTCACCACCAGCCGCAGGAAGCCAGCCAGCAGAATGACGCCCCAGAGGTCACCGGCAATCCAGCCGATCAGCGCGGGCACGCCCAGGTTCATCAGCCAGGTCAGCGTCCAGTAGTTGCGGAACTGCCACATCACCACGGGATCCCGGCGCAGGTCGGGCACGTTTTTCAGGTCGGTTCGCGCAGGCTTGTAATCCCGCAGCATCCAGCCCACGTGGGCGTACCAGAAGCCCAGGCGAATCGAGTGTGGATCTTTGTCTTCGTCGTCCACATGACGGTGGTGCGTGCGATGCCGGGCAGACCACAGGAGAATGTTGTTCTGCAGCGCCAGCGCCCCGCCCAGGGCAAAAAACACCTTCAGCAGAAAGTGGGCTTCGTAGGTACGATGGGACCACAGCCGGTGATAACCCGATCCAATGGAAATTCCGCAGTAAAACCAGAGCAGCAGTGCACTGATCCAGGCTGTGGCGGAGTAATCGAAGAACCACGCGTAAAGCGGAACACCGATAACAGCAACCGCCGTGGTGATGGCAAAGGTGACGGCGGTGGCCCACTCTATTGGGGCTCGTTGTTCTAGCTGCTGCGCGTTGTTCACGGCGGGTCCTGGGGTCATAGGGAATGGGACTTTTTATCATAGCATCGTGGCTTTTACATTAACGGCACGTCCCGGGCGCGGGTTGAATCTAAGTTTTCCGCTGCCCTGGGTCCCTGCGAAACCTGCTAATTTCGGGTCAATGCCTTGATTACATTGAATTTCCCCGACGGCACCCGGCGTCCTACGGCGCCCGCCGAGGCTTTCCGGCAGGCGCTTGCCTGGCTGCAGGGCGGACAGGCGGAGCCGGCGGCGCAGGCCTTTGAGGCGCTCGCGAGCGCCGGTGCAGGTGCGGCCGAGGCCTGGCGTCTCGCCGGCATCGCCCGCCTGACGGCCGGGCAGGGAGCCCGCGCTGCTGGCCACTTTGCTGCGGCGCTAAAGCACACGCCGAGCGTCGAAACGACCGCGTTGCTGGGGCGCGCCTGGCTGGCCGCCGGGGAGCGGGACAAGGCGCAGGCGGTTTTTGAACAGGGTCTTGAGCGGTGGCCGGAAGCGGCCCCACTGCACCACGAACTGGCGGCTTTTCACCACGCTGCCGGCGCTCTGGAGGCGGCCACCGTCAGCTATGAGGCGGCGCTTGCGCTGGCGCCGCAGAAGGCCACTTTCCGCGCCAACCTGGCGGCGGCGCTGGCGCAGCAGGGCAACGCCCGGGCCGCCCGGGAGCATGCCGCTGAGGCGCTGCGGCAGAAACCGGACCTGGGGCCGGCCTACAAGGTGCTGGGAACGGCGCTGGCCGACCTCGGGGATTTCGATCCGGCGCTTGTGGCGCTGAGCAAGGCGGTGAAACTCTCCCCGGACGCGGACAGCTGGTATCAGCTGGGGGCCGTGCGGGATCACCTCGGGCAGTGGGATGAGGCGCTGGCGGCGTTTGAAGCGGCGCTGCGGCTCAATCCCGCGTTTGGACCGGCGCTCAGCGAGGCGCTGTTTCTGCGCCGCCGCCTGTGCCGCTGGGCCGGGGCCGACCCGCTGGAGCAGACGTTCGAGGCATCATTAAAGGCCGGGGCGCCCGGCCTCAAGCCGTTTTCTTTTCTGTCGCAGGTCGACGACCCGGCGCTTCATCAGCGCTGCGCCCGGCTCTGGGCCCAGCAGCTGGCAGCCCGAGCCGGAACTCCCCTGCCAACCCGGGACGTGGTGGCCGGCCGATTGACCGTCGGCTACCTGTCGTCCGGTTTTCACCGCCATCCCACGGCCTGCCTGACCGCCGAGTATTTTGAGCGCCACGATCGCAGTCGACTCCGGCCGCTGGCTTTTTCGGTGGGGCCGGACGACGACAGCACGCTGCGCCAGCGAATCCGCGGCGCGGTGGAGGCGTTTCATGATCTGCGTGGTGCGTCGTATCGCCAGATTGCCCAGGAGATTCGCGCGGCCGGAGTGGACGTGCTGGTGGATCTGCGGGGCTACGGCGGCGGCGCCGTGTCGGAGGCGCTGGCGCTGCGGCCGGCGCCGGTGCAGGTGAACTGGCTGGCCTATCCGGGGACGCTGGGCAGTCGGGATCGGCTGCTTGCCGACTACACCGTACTGGACCGCTACCTCGCGACGGACACGGTGCTGGCCCACCTCGATGAAGCCCCGCTGGTGCTGCCCCGCAGCTATCAGCCCACCGATACCACGCGGGAGTTTGCCGCGCAGCGCACCACCCGGGAGGCCTGCGGGCTGCCGCCGAAGGGCATGGTGTACGTCAGCTTCAACAACTCCTACAAGTTTTCTCCACCGGTGTTCGCGCGCTGGATGAATGTTCTGAAAGCGGTGCCCGGGAGCGTGCTGTGGTTGCTCGCCGGTAAGGCGGGGACAAGCACCGACGCCAACCTCAAGGCCGAAGCCGAACGCCGCGGGGTAGCGCCGGAGCGGCTGGTGATGATGCCCAAGCTGCCGCACCTGGAATATCTGGCGCGCTACGAACTGGCGGATCTGTTTCTGGATACCTCACCTTATAACGCGCACACCACCGCGTCCGACGCGCTGTGGGCCGGTTGCCCGGTGCTGACGGTGGCCGGGCGGAGCTTTGCCAGCCGGGTTGCCGGTTCGCTGCTGACCTCCGCCGGGCTGGGCGATCTGGTGGTGGAGGACTGGGACAGCTACGAGGCCCTCGCCGTGCAGCTTGGCCGCTCGGCGGAGGCGCGCGAGGCGCTCAAATCACGCACCGCCGCCGCCCGGACGTCGGCGCTGTTCGATACGGTGACCTTCTGCCGGCACATGGCCGACGGCCTGATCGCCGCCGCCGAGCGGCAGGCGCAGGGCAAACCTCCGGCCCGCATCGACGTTTCTGAATAACCGAAAGGTCTGACCCAGCCCCGAAGCAGGGTAAGACCTCAAGCGGGTCTGACCAGGTCTGACCCAGGCCACCTAGAGATCCGACCCCATTTACTGGGCCCCCGGCAGTGGGAGGGGTTATTCGTCTTCGGCGGTCAGGAGCGCCGGGCCCGGCGGCAGCGGATCTCGCTGGGTGGCCTGGCGGTAGCTGGCCACGGCGCCTTCGAGATCGCCGTCGCGCATCTTGAGCTCCGCCAGCTCGGCCCAGGCTTCAGCGTCGGGGCGCAGCTGCACGCTGGTCTCCAGATGCTCCCGGGCTTTGCCCCAGAGTTCCCGGGTCACGCAGTGGCGGGCCAGGAACAGGTGCAGGCCGGGACTGTCCGGATGCTGCTTCAGCCATTTTTCCAGCTGAGTGGTGCGGCGCGTATCGTCCGTCTCGGCCCGCGCATAATCGGCAAGCAGCGTCTCGGACCATTCGTTGTTGAGGTAAGCGCGCAGCGGTTTCGTCGTCATTTCCGCCGCCCCGAGCGCCTGGGCGTGGCTGGCGAAGGCGCTCAGGAACTGCGGCATGGCCTTCTGCGCCCGGGGGAGGCCTTTCCAGGCCGACTGCAGCGCGCCCGCGTCCGCAGCACCTTCCAGCGTGGCGAGGGCCGCCTTGCGCACGAGCCGCTGACGCTGATCCTCGTCCACAATGCCGGCCTTCACCAGGGCCGGGGTGAGGTTTGCCAGTTCGGACCAGCGACCGAGCTGCTCCAGGGCGCTGGCCTTGATCTGCAGCACCCGGGGCCGGCCCTCTCGGGTCCGGTTCAGTTCATTCAGGGTGCTGAGCGCTTCTTCCGGGTGTCCGGAGGCCAGCTGCAGCGACGCTCGGGTGATCAGCACCGAGTCATGCGCGCGGCTGGTTTCGTCCGCGTGCTCCAGATAACCCTCCACCCGCTCGTCATGGCCGGTACCGGCCGCCGCCTGGGCCGCGCCGATGTAGCTGAGGGCCGCGTGATCACCGCGCCGGGCCGCCTTGGAGAGGGCCTTTTCCGCCTTCTGCCAGTCGCCTTCTGACAGGGCCAGCATGCCGATTTCAAGCTGCGCTGCGGCCCGCCGCTGGAAGAAGCCGCGCACCGCGTTGCCGGGCAGGTTCCAGAGCCAGATGAGCAGGCGACCGACGACGTAGGTGCTGGCCAGAATCACCAGCAGCACAAACACGTTCATCTCCACTGCCCAGCCGTCGGCGCGGATCAGCACATAGCCCCGCAGCAGCGGCAGCGCCCAGATGGCCGCCAGGGCCATCAGCACGGCCAGCACCAGGGCAACCATCACTTTCATGGCTGCGGATCTCCCGCCGCCTCGTCCGTCGCCGCCGGCTCACCCACGCTGTCCGCCAGCGTCTCGGTGGTGCGCACCGCCCGCAGCTGGCGCAGGGCGCCGGAGATGTCGGGCAGCGCCGGGTTCAGATCCACCGTCTCCAGCGCGTCCAGCTCGTTAAGGGCGCCCGCAATGGCGGGCTCCGATGCCTGGTAGTACTCGTTGAGCCAGTCCCGCACCGCGCCGATAGACGAGGCAAACAGCTCCTGCTCCCCGCGGGCCGCGGCCAGCTGGGCCACCTGCAGCTGCAACCGCACGTTTTCCCGCAGCAGGCGCTCTTCCTCCAGCGTCAGCAGCACCGTTTCGGTTTCCTTTTCCCGGTGCACGACCACCACGTTGGACAGCACCGACTTAAATCGCGGCCAGTAGCCTTCCTCGTCCTGCTCCGGCACCAGCAGGTTGGCGCCGGATGTATTGAGGCTGCGGCGGGCATCCAGGGGCCATTCAGCCGAAGACCGCGCGAGCGCCAGCAGCCGCGTGGACAGGGCCACCCGGTCCGGCAGGCGCAGCTGCGCCAGTGCCTCCAGGTGATTGGCCACCTCCTGGCGCACGTTGACGTAAATCGGATCATTCACCGAGGCCAGCTGCTGGCCGGCGAGCGTCAGGGCCCGGCGCGCACCTTCCGGATCCCGAAACAGGCCCAGCCGTTCGTTGGCGGCCCGCAGCAGATATTCGGCCTCCGACAGGGCCAGCTGGTCGGTTGTGTCGGTGCGGGTGTCCGCCAGCGCGGCGATGCTCTTTTCCAGGTGCCCGAGGCGCCGCTCAAAAGCGGTCAACAGCCGCCGGTTACCCTCTTCCAGATCCGCCATCGACGATTCCAGCCCCTGACGCTCGGCCCGCAGCCGTTCGTTCTGACGCTGCACTTCGCTCAGGTCGCTTTCCAGCGCCGAGCGTGCCTGGCTGACCCGGGACTCGAGCGCTTCCAGCGTCTGGTCCACTTCCTGCTTCAGCGTGTTGCCCTGCCGGCCGAGGCGGTCGGTCACCTGCTGATCGATCAGCGCGGCATAGTCCACCGGTTCTGCCGTTTCCGCCGCGGGCGCGTTGTTCTGCTGCCACCACAGGTAGCCGGACGCGCCCAGGGCCGCCAGGGCGATGAGGAAAGACAGGCCGCCGAGGGCTCCGCCGCGCTTGGCCGGGGGCTCCGACGACTCCCGGGGCGGCGCCGTCTCCGCGGCGGCCGGTTCGGGCTGTGCTTCGGGGGCCTCCGTCACTTCCACAGAAGCTGACTCTTCGTGATCGTTGGGCTTTTCCATGGCGCTGGATTCTAGCAGTCTTCGCCCTTTTAGCAGCGCCCAGGGCGCAATTGTTTACCCGCCGGATTTGCCGTGCGGCGCCCCGGCAAGCGCCACTTTGACCCCCTCCAGCACGCTGGCGAGGGAAGGCTCCGGCACGGTCACGATGCGCTGAAATTGGAGGTCTGCGGCGGCCCGCGTGATGCGCTCGCTGACGCTTACCAGGACGCTGCCCCCAAGCGCGGAACCCAGCAGCGTACTCAGGCGTTCAACAATGGCCAGGCTGGTGCCCAGCACGACAACGGGCCCGGGCGCTTCCCGCAGGGCTCTCTCCGCCGCCAGATTCAACGGCGCTGGCCGTCGGGCGTAGGCGTAAATCCAGCGGCACTCGATGTGCCGATCCTCCAGCACTTCCGCCAGCCGCTGGCGGCCGCCGCGGGCGGCGATCAGAAACACCCGACCCGCGTCGGGAAAATCGGATTCCATCAGGAGCGCGTCGACGCCGCTGCCGGTGCCGGGGGTGCGGATTTTGAGCGCGCCGGCAGCCAGCAGCCGCTTGCCGGTCTGCTCCCCCACGGCCCAGCACAGCCCGCCCGCCTCGAGCCACCGGCGCAGGGGTTTGAGGCGCAGCCCGTGCGCCACGGCGGCGGGGCTGGAAAAAACCGCGGCGTCGGTCGGGGTGATCTGCGCGGCGTCCGCCAGCGTTGGCTCATCCGACGGGCTGGCGACAATTTCCAGTCCCGGCTGGTGCACCGCCCGGGCGCCCAGATCGCTGAAGGCGTTCAGCCAGCGTCCCGCGGTGGCTTCCGGCCGGCCCACCACCACCGTCACCTGGCGCCAGTCAATCGACATGTCGACGCTCGATGCGCGGCCCCAACCGGGTCAGCAGCTCGTAGGGAATCGTGTCGACGACCCGGGCCAGGGCCTCAAGTTCCCCGGCCTGTTCAAACACCGTGACCCATTCCTCGGACTCTGGTACCCCGGTGGGCCCGGCGTCCACCATCAGATAGTCCATCGTGACCACCCCCACCACGTCCGCCGGGTGACCGGCGAGGGTTAGCCGGGCCCGATTCCCCAGGCCGCGGGGCAGGCCGTCGGCGTAGCCCAGACCCACCGTGGCCAGCGTGGTGTCCCGCGGTGCCCGCCAGGTGGCGCCGTAGCTGACGGTTTCACCACGCGCCACCCGGCGCTGCTGCAGGATGCGGCCGCGCAGCCGCAGGGCCGGCTGCAGCGGCGGGGAACCCACGCCGGGATTGAGTCCAAACAGACCAATCCCTACGCGGCACTCGTCGCTGGCTGCGCCGCTGCCGAGCTGGCAGCCGGCGGTGTTGCCAAGGCTCAGTGGTATCGCGGGCCACCGCTCGCGCCAGCGGGCGGCCGCTGCCAGCTGGGTCCGGGTCACCGCATGCTGGGGCTCCTCCGCCACCGCCAGGTGCATCAGCACCCGGTCCGGCGCGGACCCGGCCTCCATCAGCTCAGCGGCCTCGGTCAGGCTGAGCCCCAGCCGGTTCATGCCGGTATCGATCTGCCAGATGCCGCCGCCAGGGTATCGCTGACGATAGCGCAGTACCTCGTCGGGTCGATTGAGCACCGGCCGCAGCGCGAGCTGCTCGACCGGGTCGGCCCATTCCGGTGGGTATCCGTCAAAGAGGCAGATTTCTGCGTCGGGAAGATCGGTCCGCAGCGCCACGCCTTCTTCCAGCGAGGCCACGTAGTAAGTGCGGCAGCCCTCCGCCCACAGAGACTGCGCCACGGGCTCAACACCGACCCCATAAGCGTTGGCTTTAACGACCGCGGCGCACTGGGTTGACGGCGCCTGCTGCGCCAGGGTGCGCCAGTTGTGTGCAATAGCGGATCGCCGGATGGTGAGCTCTCCGCGGCTGCGGATCACCGCAGCGCGTCCAGGATCTGGTCCGCCCCCGCCTCCCGCAGGGTCGCCGCCAGCGCTTCGCCCAGAGCTTCGGGCTCGTCGGCGGCGCCTTCGGCACTGCGCCGCAGGAGCTGCTGGCCGTCCTCGCTGGCGACCAGGCCTTCAAGCGAAAGGCGGTCGCCCGACCGCTGGGCCATCGCCGCCATCGGCAGCTGGCAGCTGCCGCCAAGGGCTGCGCTGAAGGCCCGCTCGGCGCGGATACACAGGGCGGTTTCCATGTGATGCAGGCGTTTGAGCACGTCCTGCGTAGCGTTATCCCCGGCGCGGCATTCCACGGCCACCACGCCCTGGCCGACCGCTGGCAGGGACTGCTCCGGGTCGATGCGCTCGGCAATGCGGTCCGCCATATCGAGCCGTTCCAACCCGGCGGTGGCCAGAATGATGGCGTCGTATTCGCCCGCGTCGAGCTTTTTGAGCCGCGTGTTGACGTTGCCTCGCAGGCTGTCAATTTTGAGATCGGAGCGCCAGTTGAGCAGCTGCGCCCGGCGCCGCAGACTGGAGGTGCCCACCTTGGCCCCCTCGGGCAAAGCAGCCAACCGGTCCACCTGGCCTGAGACCAGCGCATCCCGTGGATCGTGGCGCTCCAGCACGCAGGCCAGTTCGAACCCTTCGGGCATTTCGTAGGGCACGTCTTTGAGGGAGTGCACCGCAAAGTCGGCCCGGTCCTCGAGCATCGCCTGCTCAAGCTCTTTCAGAAACAGGCCTTTGCCGCCAATTTCCGCCAGCGGTTGATTCAGGAGCTGGTCGCCCCGGGTGGTCATGGGCACAAGCTCCACGTCCACCTCCGGCGCCACGTTGCCAAGGCGCTCCTTCACATGTTCCGCCTGCCACAGCGCCAGCGGGCTCTCGCGGGTTGCGAGCCTCAGTTTCATCGCCTGTCCTTCAGTTTCATGGTTGAGATTGGGCGTCTCGCCGGGATCAGAGTCCTTTGATCACCTTGCGCACCGTGGGGAGATTGCGGCGGCTCACTTCCAGTCGGCGGTCGGTGCCGTGCAGCTTCACCAGCACCTGGCCGTCTTCCCGGTCAAGGCCGGCGATGGCGTTCAGGGCCACCAGCGCATTGCGGTGAATGCGCAGAAAGCGGTCGGCAAACTCTTCTTCCAACGCCTTCAACGGTTCCTCGATCAGCACCTCGCCATCTGAGTAGATCACCGTTACATACTTATGCTCGGCGTGCAGGCAGATCACGTCCTCCAGGGGAATCAGCTCCAGGTTGCCGCGAACCCGGGCGCACAGGTGGCTGCGCTGTTCCGAGTCCGGCAGCGGCTGGGCGGTGCCGCCTTCCGCGGTAAAACGTTCCGCCTTGCTTAGCGCCTCGCGCAGTCGATCTGCGCGCACCGGCTTGACCAGATAGTCGATGGCGCTGGCGTCAAATGCTTCCAGGGCGTGCTGATCGTAGGCGGTGCAGAAGATCAGCCGTGGCGGCGTTTCCAGCAGCCGCAGGTGCTGCGCCGCTTCCAGGCCGTCCATCACCGGCATGCGGATGTCCATGAAAACGAGATCGGGCTTGAGCCGGGCCACCTGGTCGATGGCCTCCCGGCCGTTGGCGGCGGTTCCTGCCACCGCCACGCCTTCGTCCCCCAGCAGCTGGGCCAGCCGTTCCTGGGCGAGGGGCTCATCGTCCACAATCAAAACGTTCATAACGCCACTCCCAAAGGCACCGAAACGGTCACCTGAAACTGATCCACCGTTTCCTGCACGGCTAGTGTAGCGCCCTCGCCAAAATGATGAGTCAGCCGCTGGCGGATGTTGTTCAGCGCAATCTGGTTTCCCGGTTTCCGGGCGCCAGCGATCATGGGGTTGCGCAGGGTGATCCACCAGCGCTGGCCATCGCGGCCGCCGGTGACCTCCACCGTGCCGCCTTCCGTGCGTGGCTGGATCCCATGGTAGATGGCGTTTTCAAACAGCGGCTGCAGGAGCAGCGGCGGCAGCGTTTCGCGGCCCGGCAGGGTGTCGATATCCCAGTTCACGGCCAGCCGGTCTCCCAGCCGCAGCTGTTCAATTTCCATGTAGCGGCGGCACAGGGTCAGTTCGGCGGCCAGGCTGGCCGACTCTTCCGAGCGGCTCAGGGCGGCGCGAAACAGATCGCTGAGATTGAGCACCGCCTCCTCCGCCACCTTGGGTCGGGTGCGGATCAGGCTGGCGATGGTATTCATGCTGTTAAACAGGAAGTGGGGGCGGATGCGGGCCTGTAGCGCCCGCACCTGGGCTTCGGAGCTGGCTTCCACACCGGCCCGCCACTGCTGCTGGATGTAGTAGTAGCGCAGCGCGGCGGCAGCGACCAGCGCAGCCAGAATCACGCTGTTGGTGACATAGCGGGCCAGGGAGGTATCGGTGCTGGTGAGCTGAAAGCCGGCAAACCGCTCGGCGCTCACCGCCACCGCTGTGCCGCCGGCAACCAATAGAAGAATGCAGAGGTAAGCCACCACGCTGCCTTTCAGAACCGGCAGACGGTTCAGCAGCGGCCGCAGACTGCACAAAGCCACCGCGCAAAGCAGTACCAGCCACTGCCCGAACAGGCTCGACACCGCGAGGTCGCGCAGGCTCAGGCCGTCGCGCCCCGGTGCCAGCCACATGATCAGAACCACCAGCTCCCCCAGCACCACGAGGCTGAACACCACGTCCGTGCGGCAAAAGTTGGGAAACCAGCGGCCGGGGGCCGGGTCCGGGGCCTTGCGGGACTCTGAGACGGATCGACTCAAGGGTCCGCGGTGGCACCACCCACACCACCTACACGACCCGGGGCCGGTCCCGCACAGACGCCGGCCAGCCAGCGGCCAATGTCTGCAATCTCATCCGGATGAACGCCGTGGGCCACCTGGTATTCGTGCCAGCCGACGGCATAGCCCCAGTCGCGGAGCTGCTGCGCAGACTGGGCCCCCAGCTGGTGGGCGACGACCGGGTCCGCGGTGCCGTGGCCCCAGAAGATGGGAACCTGCTGCGAAGCGGACCCTCGCTCGGCGGCGAGCTTGTCGGCCAGCGGCAGGTAGGTGGACAGGGCCATGATCCCCGCCAGCGGTTTTGCATAGGTCAGCCCCAGCAGCAGAGCCACTGCTCCGCCCTGGGAAAAACCGGCCAGCACGGTGCGCGACGCCGGAATGCCGACCGCTTCCTGCTGCTCCAGGATCTCCGTCACCAGCGCTGCGCTGTGCCGGATGCCGGCCTCGTCCACGCGCGAATTGAGGTCCAGTCCCAGGATGTCGTACCAGGCCCGCATCACCATGCCGCCGTTGATCGTGACGGGGCGCGTGGCCGCATGGGGGAAAATAAATCGCAGATCGGGCATATCTTCCCGCTTAAGGTGCGGCACGACGGGTTCAAAGTCGTGGCCGTCGGCTCCCAGGCCGTGGAGCCAAACGACGGCGTGGGTTGGCTCCGGACCGGTTTCTACCGTAATGAGGTCAAGTTTCATGCCGCCATTCTCTGGATTTGTGCTCCCGCGGTCTACTGTGCCCGCCATGGCGAGTCCGGGGAGGGTTGCAGTATCCTAGCCGGCATGAACATGCGAACCATGCTGCTGCGAGCTGGCGCAGCGCTGCTCCTGCTGCTGCTGGCGGGCTGTGGGAACAAAGGCGATCTGTATCGCGACGCTGAAGCGAACGGCAGCCGCGCCGACAAGGCAGGCCAAAACCTGCTGGCCGCCGCCAACACCACCGCCGCGATTGAAACGGCCGGCCTGGGCGTCTCCCGACGCTAGCCTGGCCTGCCGCGGGGCTCCGCGCGGTCTTCCTGATGACGCTGCCATTCACCAAAATGCACGGCCTGGGCAACGATTTTGTCGTGGTCGACGATCGGGCCGGCGACCTGGCCGGGTTTGCCTCGGACGACTATCGTCTGCTGGCGGACCGGCATCTGGGTATCGGCTGCGATCAGGTGCTGGTGATTGAAGAAAAGGAGGGCGCTCCAGCCTATCGGGTTTACAACGCTGACGGTTCCGAGGTGGGCCAGTGCGGCAACGGCGCCCGCTGCGTGGCGCGCTGGCTCCACGATCGCGGGCTGATTGCTGCCCAGGCCACCCTGGGCAGCGCCGCCGGACCCATTGCCGTCGCCGTACGTGATGATGGCGAAGTGTCGGTGGACATGGGCCAGCCGCGGTTTGCGCCGGCCGACATTCCGCTCCTGAGCGAGCAGCCGGGGCCGGCCCACACCATCAGCTTGGCGGACGGCAGCCTTCAGGTTTACGCGGTTTCCATGGGCAATCCGCACGCGGTGCTGCTCGTGGATGACGTCGCTGGGGCGCCGGTGGACGAGCTGGGACTGGCGCTCCAGTCCCGCCCGCAGTTTCCTGAGCGGGTCAACGTGGGTTTTGCCCAGCGCCTCGGCGATGACGCTATCGCGCTCCGGGTCTACGAGCGGGGCGTCGGGGAGACGCAGGCCTGCGGTACCGGGGCGTGTGCGGCCGTGGCAGCGCTGAAGGCCGCCGGGAAGCTGGGTCCGGGGGAGGTTGCGGTGCATCTTCCCGGGGGCGAACTCCGCATCGCATGGCCCGGGAACCCTGCGCAGGTTAAAATGACCGGGCCTGCAGCGTACGTGTTTCAGGGAACCTACGAGCCCCGCTAAAAACGAGACTATGGCCGACCGATCAAACCGTTCTGACCCGCTTGATCCGGTGCAGGTGGAAGCATTTCTCCGCGCCGAACCGAGCTTCCTTATTGACCATCCCGAGCTGCTCGACAGCCTGGAGCTCAGCCACAAAACCGGCGGCACCTCCCTGATCGAGCGGCAGGTCGCCCGGCTGCGGGACGAAAACGCGTCCCTCAAGCAGCAGCTGGAGGACTTTCGGGCCATCGCCGTGGAAAACCAGGACATCCTGGAGCGCATGCATCGGCTGCAGCTGGAGCTGGTGCAGGCGGAATCATTTGAGGAACTGCTCGACCGCCTGGCGGATCGTCTCGCCGAAGACTTCGACTGCCGCCTCTCGCGGCTGGCCCTGTGGGACGGGGACGGACTGCCCGATCACGAGCTGCTGCGGCGGCTCACCGACAACGGCGGCCGCGAGCTGTTCGAGGAACTGATCAGCGCGCCGGAACCGGAGCACGGACGGCTGCGCCGGGATCGCCTGGCATGGATGTTCGGGTCCCAGGCTGACGGCATCGCGTCGGCGGTGTTTGTGCCGCTGGACCCCAACGTGCCGCTGGGTCTGCTGGCGTTGGCCAGCGCCCGGCCGGAACAGTTTCATCCCGGCGTTGGCACCCTGTTTCTCAAGCTGCTGGCGCAGACGCTGGGCCACTGCCTGGCGCAGCATCTTCCCGACGGTCTGAAACAGCAGGCCTGACTTTCCTGGTTCCGCTGCGATGCTCTCTCAACAGGTGGCCAGCTTCCTTGAGCATCTGGCCACGGAGCGCCGACTTTCGCCTCGTACGCTGGATGGCTACGGCCGGGATCTCGGACGACTCACAACCTGGGCCGAGGACCGGGATCTGACCGACGCGGCGGCGTTGTCGCCGGATCATCTTCAGGGATTTGCCGCCGGCCTGCGGCGGGGTGGTCTGTCCGCCCGCAGCATCCAGCGCGTGCTGTCGGCCCTGCGCAGCTTCTACGAGTGGCTGCAGCGGGAGGGGGCCCTCACCGCGAACGTGGCCCGGGGAGTGAAGGGCCCGCGATCCGAGCGCCGGCTGCCGGCTACGCTGGAGCCGGACGAGATCACCCGGCTGCTGTCGTTTCCCGGTGAGGATCCGCTGGCGCTGCGGGACCGGGCTCTGCTCGAGCTGTTTTATTCCTCAGGTCTGCGGCTGGCGGAACTGGCCGGTGTTCAGTGGCTGGATCTGGACCTGGCGGCGGCCCTGGTGCGGGTCACCGGGAAGGGCAGTAAGCAGCGGCAGCTGCCGGTGGGGCAAAAGGCATGCCAGGCGCTGACCCGCTGGCGCGCGGCGCAGGTGGATTGGTGCGGCCCGGCGGACCACGTTTTTACCAGCCGCCGCGGCGCGGGTCTCAGCCACCGGGCTATTCAGGATCGGGTTGCCCGCCGCGCGCGGGAGGCCGGGCTGGGGCGCCGTGTCCATCCCCATATGCTGCGCCACTCCTTCGCGTCCCACCTGCTGGAGTCCAGCGGCCAGCTGCGGGCCATTCAGGATCTACTCGGGCACAGCGATATTTCCACCACGCAGGTCTACACGCACCTTGATTTTCAGCACCTGGCCAAGGTGTACGACGCGGCCCACCCCCGGGCCCGGCGCAAATCCAAGGGCGATTGAAGCGCACGGAGTTCACCCCAATCTAGTGTTTTCGAGGCGCTATCGGCGCCTGAACACACGAGAATTGGGATGAAGATAGACGGAACCACAATCTGTTCGGTGCGCCGCGGTTCCCAGGTAGTGATCGGCGGCGATGGTCAGGTCACGCTGGGTAACACCGTGATGAAGGCGAACGCACGCAAGGTTCGGCGCCTTTACAAAGACCAGGTGCTGGCCGGGTTTGCCGGCGCCACGGCAGATGCGTTCACGCTGTTTGAGCGGTTTGAGGGCAAGCTGGAAAAACACTCCGGCCACATGGTGCGGGCGGCCGTGGAGATGGCCAAAGACTGGCGCACCGACCGCATGCTGCGCCGGCTCGAAGCGCTGCTGGCGGTGGCCGACCCCAAAACGTCCCTGATCATCTCCGGCACCGGCGACGTCATCGAACCGGAAGACGGGCTGATTGCCATCGGCTCCGGCGGGCCCTTTGCCCAGTCCGCGGCCCGCGCCCTGCTGGATAACACCGAGCTCAGCGCGCGGGAGATTGTGGAGAAGTCGCTGGGCATCGCCGCCGGCATCTGCATCTACACCAATAACCACCTGACGATCGAGGAGCTGAGCTGAGCGATGAGTGCGATGACCCCCCGCGAAATTGTTCAGGAGCTGGACCGGCACATCATCGGCCAGGCGGACGCGAAACGGGCCGTGGCCATTGCGCTGCGCAACCGCTGGCGCCGCCAGCAGGTGCCGGAGGCGCTGCGGGACGAGATTACGCCGAAGAACATTCTGATGATCGGCCCCACCGGTGTGGGCAAGACGGAAATTGCCCGGCGCCTGGCGGCGCTGGCCAACGCGCCCTTCGTCAAGGTGGAGGCTACCAAGTTCACCGAGGTGGGCTATGTCGGCAAGGACGTGGAATCGATCATTCGGGACCTCGCGGATATCTCCTTTAACCTGACCCGGGAGCAGGCCATGGCCCGGGTGCGCAGCCGCGCCGAAGACGCAGCGGAGGATCGAATCCTCGAGGCTCTGCTGCCGCGGCGCCAGACGGTTGGGTTTGCCGACGCGCCGACGGAGCCGGCGGCGGACAACGAGACTCGACAGAAATTTCGCCGCAAGCTGCGCGACGGGGAGCTCGACGACCGGGAAATTGAGCTTGAGATGGCCTCCAGCGTCGGCGTGGAGATCATGGCGCCGCCCGGCATGGAGGAAATGACCAGCCAGCTGAGCGAGATGTTTCGCAGCATGGGCAACACCCGTACCCAGTCCCGCAAGCTGACGGTGAAAGCCGCCCGGCCGGTGCTCGTCGAAGAAGAAGCGGCCAAGCTGATCAACGCGGACGAGATCAAGCAGCAGGCGCTGGAGGCGGCGGAACAGAACGGCATCGTGTTCCTCGACGAACTCGACAAGGTCGCCAAGCGCTCCGAATACGGTGATGGCGGCGGTATCTCCCGGGAAGGGGTGCAGCGGGATCTGCTGCCGCTGGTGGAGGGATCCACCGTCACCACAAAATACGGTCTGATCAAAACCGACCACATTCTGTTTATCGCCTCGGGCGCTTTCCACCTGTCCCGGCCGTCGGATCTGATTCCGGAACTGCAGGGCCGGCTGCCGATTCGCGTGGAGCTGGGGGCGCTGTCGGCGGAAGACTTTGAAAAGATCCTGACCGAGCCGAACGCATCCCTGACGGAACAGTACGTCGCGCTGCTGGGTACCGAGGGCGTCTCGCTGAAGTTTGACGCAAGCGGCGTCAAGCGGATTGCCGAGGTTGCCTGGCAGGTCAACGAGCGGACCGAGAACATCGGCGCTAGGCGCCTGCATACGGTGATGGAGCGACTGCTGGAGGTGATTTCTTTCGAGGCGCCGGACCGGGACGGTAACGCGGTGAGCGTCAACGCCGGCTATGTGGATGAGCATCTGGAGGCGCTGGCCAAAGACGAAGACTTGAGTCGTTATATCCTGTAGACTCAAGCAAGAGATTGTTTAGTTCTAAAGTAAATGCGCCGCGGCCCCGCCGCGCGCCAGCAGACCAAGGGTAATCCGATGAGCGCAGCCCAGGATCAACTGACCAACCACCAGCCCGTGCAGAAATTCGACTGGCGCGATCCGCTGGCGCTTCACAGCCAGCTCACCGAAGACGAGCAGCAGATCAGCGAGGCGGCGCGGCAGTATTGTCAGGGCCGGCTGCAGCCACGGATTCTTGAAGGTTTCCGCGAGGAATCATTTGATCGCACCATCATGAGCGAGATGGGCGAGCTGGGCCTGCTGGGCGCAACGGTGGCACCGGAGTACGGCGGCGCCGGCCTCAACCACGTCGCTTACGGCCTGATAGCCCGGGAAGTGGAGCGGGTGGACAGCGGTTACCGGTCCGCCATGTCGGTGCAATCGTCTCTGGTGATGTATCCGATTGAGTCGTTCGCCACCGAAGCGGTGAAGCAGCGCTGGCTGCCGGCGCTGGCCAGCGGCGAAAAGGTGGGCTGCTTTGGCCTGTCTGAGTCGGACGGTGGCTCGGATCCCGCCGCCATGCGCACCACGGCGCGCAAGGTGGACGGCGGCTATCTGCTCAACGGCAGCAAAATGTGGATCACCAACTCACCCATCGCCGACGTGGCCGTCGTCTGGGCCAAGCTCGATGGCAAGATCCGCGGGTTTGTGGTGGAGCGGGGCATGGATGGCTTCACCACCCCCACCATCGAGGGCAAGTTTTCGCTGCGCGCCTCCATCACCGGCGAAATTGCCCTGAACGATGTGCTGGTGCCGGAGGAAAACCTGTTTCCCGAAGTCACCGGCCTGCGCGGTCCCTTTTCCTGCCTCAACAAGGCCCGCTACGGCATTTCCTGGGGCGCCATGGGCGCCGCGGAGTTTTGCTGGCAGGCGGCCCGGGACTACGCAATGGACCGGATCGTGTTCGGCAAGCCCATCGCTGCCACCCAGCTGGTGCAGAAAAAGCTGGCGGACATGCAGACGGAGATTGCCCTCGGTCTGCAGGGCTCGCTGCAGCTTGGGCGGCTGCTGGATTCCGGCGCCTACGTGCCGGAGGCCATTTCCCTGCTGAAGCGCAACAACTGCGGCAAGGCGCTGGCGATTGCCCGGGAGGCGCGGGACATTCACGGCGGCAACGGCATCACCGACGAATACCACGTGATCCGTCACGCGATGAACCTGGAAACGGTTAACACCTACGAAGGAACGCACGACATCCACGCTCTGATTCTGGGTCGGGCGCAGACCGGCATCCAGGCTTTCGCCTAGCCTGGATCTGGACGCAAAAAAAACGAAGGAAAACCTGGCTCGCGTGTAACAGGGGGTAAACGACTCAAGGAGAACGTGATGTCCCGTGTTTGCAACGCTGCTCTGCTGCTGCTGCCGCTGGTTACCGCCGGCTGCAACACTGAAATTCCCCCCTCCGCCCTGCCGGCCAAGCCGGTCATCGAGGTGTACGACGTCCCCGGCAACGCCATCGAGATTGCGGAAACGCTCAAGTATCTCACCCAGGACTTGGATGGCAGAGCCAGTGTTCTTGGGGAAAACCAGATTGTGGTCAGCGCGCCCGCCTCGGTCCATCCGGGTGTGAAGGCAATGGTCCAGGAGATGCGCGACCTGCCAGCAGCAACCGGTAAGCGGGTTCGGCTCCACTATTGGCTTGTTGCCGCCCAGCCAGCGGAAGACGCCACGGTGCCGAATGGTCTGCGTCCGATCAGGGACGCGCTGCTTGATACCTCCCGCGCGACGGGCGGCCTGGCATTCAAGCGATTGGATTATGTTCAGCACGTGCTTCGCAGCGACGCACGATCGAATGTTTCCGGCGATCGACTGGGCGGGGAGGTGCATGCCCTGGTAAGGAACGACCAGATTGCCCTTAATCTGAGCCTCTACAACGACGCCAGGCGCGTTGGTACGCGGGTGGACGTTGCCGATGGCGAAACAGTGCTGCTCGCGCAGGTGGGTATGGAATCCGAGGATGGCGACATGCTGATGTTTCTGGTGCGCGCCGAACTGTTCTGAGTCCGGCTTGCTGTCCGCGGACGACCTGGAGCGCCTTTACGTGAGCCACGAAAAGGCGCTTTACAACATCGCCCTGCGCTGGACGTTTGTGCCGGCGCAGGCCGAGGAGCTTGTCCAGGATGCGTTTGCAAAGGTCTGGGATCGGCGTCATGAGGTGGCGCAGGACACCGCGGCGGCCTACGTGTTCCAGACGCTGCTGAATCTGGCCAAAAATTTTGCCCGCCGACGCAGTACCCGGGAGCGGCTTAAAAACCTGCTGGCGCCCCTGTGGCCGGCCAGCGACGACCGGGAACCGGCGCAGCTGGTGGACGAGCAGGCGCTGCAGCGGGCGCTCCAGCAGCTGCCGGCGAAGCAGCGCAGCGTAGTTCTCCTCTGTGAGTTCTCCGGTCTGAACCAGGTCGATATTGCTCAGGCCCTCGGCATTGCGCCGGGCACGGTCGCTTCCCGACGCCATGCCGCGCTGGGCCGCCTGAAAAAGTTGCTGCAATGAGCCAGGTTCATTTTCAAACCCACGAGCCCCCAACCGGCGGTCTGTCCCGGCTTCGCCGCCGGCTGCGGCAGCCGGCAGGTCCAGCTCCGGGAGCGCGGCGTTACCCAGCTGCGATCGCAGCGGCGCTGCTGCTGGTGGGTGTGGTCCTGGTGACGCAAATCGCAACGGGACCGGCACCGCCTGAAAGTGCCCCCTTGCCCGACGTCAGCCACCCGTTGCTGCGCGCCGCCGGGGTGGCGAAAGCCGCTGGCGAGGTCGGGGAAAAAACATTGATGGTGCGCACCGGAAACGTCCGCGCCTACTGGCTGACGCCCACCACCCCGTCAGCGGCCGAGGCTCGCTGAAGCCCAGCGCCGGCCAGACCTGAAAAGGGCAGGCCATCAGCCCGGCTTCAGGGCATAATCGCCCTCATGGTCCCCCAACAACGGATGGCGTTGTTTCTCGACGTCGACGGCACCCTGCTGGAAATTCAGGATCACCCGGACGCGGTGATCAGCAACCCGCACCTGACCGGCCTGCTCGAGCGTGTGCGGGACTGTCTCTCTGGCGCGCTGGCGCTGGTCAGCGGTCGGCCGCTGTGCGAGATCGATCGGATATTTGCGCCGGCCCGGTTTGCCGCCGCGGGTGGCCACGGGGTGGAAATCCGGCTCCCGGGACAAACGCCGCGAACCCTGGCGCCGACGCCTTTTCCGGAAGACCTGCGGGTAGATCTCAAGGCAGTGACGGACGCCTGGCCCGGCGCGTTTGTCGAGACCAAATCTCACGGCGTGGCGCTGCACTACCGGGCCAACCCCGCTGCGCAGCAGGCGCTGCGGGACGCGGCCGGTCAGGCCGTTGAGAGGCTGAACAACGAATTCACGCTGCTGGCCGGCAAAATGGTGTTTGAGCTGGTCCCGGAAGCGGTTAACAAGGGTGCGGCGGTGCGGCACCTGATGGACGACAGCGTGTTTGCCGGCCGCCAGCCGGTCTTCATTGGCGATGACGTGACCGATGAAGCCGGATTTGTCGCGGCGCGAAACCTGGGCGGCGATGCGCTGCGCGTCAGCGCGCCGGTGGACGAGTCAGCAGCCCGGGCTTTTCTGCCCGATGTGCCGGCGGTGCATCGCTGGCTGCGCGAGCTGTGCGGAGAAAAATCATGAATCACCTCAATCTGGGGGTTATCGGAAACTGTCAGATCGCCGCCCTGCTGAACGAGCAGGCGGATATTGTGTGGGCCTGCCTGCCCCAGCTCGACGGCGATCCGGTGTTCTGCAACCTGCTGCGCGACGATGCGGAGCAGGAACTGCCCGGCTTTTACAAAGTTGCCGTGCAGGATTTTGCCCGGGCAGAGCAGCAGTACCTCACCAATACCGCCATCCTTCGCACCACGTTGTGGGACAACGACGGAAACGGCGTGGAGATCACCGACTTTGCGCCGCGCTATGCCTGGCTGGGACGTACCTTCCGGCCCATGATGCTGCTGCGGGGTCTCAAGCCCATTGGCCGCCCGCGCATTCGCATCAGCCTGCGGCCGGCCACCAGCTATGGTGAACGGGCCTGCTCCACCACCCACGGCAGCAACCACATTCGCTACGTGGGGGAGGACACGGTGCTGCGCCTGACCACCGACGTGCCGCTGACCTACCTGCTGGAGGAGACCGCCTTTGTGCTGGATAAGGACGCGCACCTGGTGCTGGGCCCGGATGAGTCGATCCGGGAAGCGGTGAGCGACTGCTTTCACACCCATTACCGGGGCACGCGGGATTACTGGCAGGGCTGGTCCCGGGGCCTGTCGATCCCTTTTGAGTGGCAACAGGCGGTGATCCGGGCCGCCATCAGCCTCAAGCTGTGCACCTTCGAAGATACCGGCGCGGTGATCGCGGCGATCACCACGTCGGTGCCGGAGGCGGCGGACAGCGGCCGCAACTGGGACTACCGGTTCTGCTGGCTGCGGGACAGCTATTTTGTGGTGCAGGCGCTCAATCGCCTGGGCGCCACGAGCACCATGGAGCGCTACCTGCGCTACATCCTCAACGTGGCCGCGGAAGCCGGGGATCAAGAACTCAAACCGCTCTACGGCATCAGCGGCCGGTCGATCACGGAAGAACGCATGGTGCCGCAGCTGTCCGGCTACCGGGGCATGGGGCCGGTGCGCATCGGTAACGAGGCGTACGAGCAGGTGCAGAACGACGTCTACGGTGAGGCGGTGCTGGCGGCCACCCAGTACTTTTTTGACAGCCGGCTGATTCATCCCGGCGGCGACGCGGAGTTTCAGCGGCTGGAGCAGCTCGGCCGCTGGGCGGTGCAGAAATACGACCAGCCCGACGCGGGGCTCTGGGAGTATCGCGGGCGCCAGCGGGTGCATACCTTTTCCTCCATCATGTGCTGGGCCGCCTGCGATCGGCTGGCGCGCATCTCGGAGCGGCTGCACAAGCCGGACCGGGCGGAGTACTGGCGGGGGGAGGCGGACCGAATCCATCAGGTGATCTGTGAGCGGGGCTGGGATCCAGAGCAGCAGGCGTTTACCGAGAGTTTCGGCCGGCCGGAGATGGACGCCAGCCTGCTGACGATGCACGACCTGGGTTTCCTGGCTGCGGACGATCCCCGGTTTGTCAGCACCGTGGAACGCATCGGGGAAACGCTCAAGCAGGGCAAACATCTGTTCCGCTACCGCGCGGCGGATGATTTTGGCGAGCCGGAGAACGCGTTCAATATCTGCACCTTCTGGTATATCGACGCGCTGGCCGTGATCGGTCGCCGGGAGGAGGCCCGGGACCTGTTTGAGAACATGCTGGCATCGCGCAATCCGCTGGGCCTGCTGTCCGAAGATATCGACCCCGAGACCAACGAACTTTGGGGTAACTTTCCGCAAACCTACAGCATGGCCGGGATTATCAACGCGGCCGTGCGGCTGAGTGAACCCTGGGAGAGTGCCCTGTGAGTCGACTCGTGATTGTTTCCAACCGGGTGGCCAAACCCAAAAAAGGCGGCGGCGCCGCCGGCGGGCTGGCGGTGGGCATACTCGGCGCGCTGAAGGACAACGGCGGCGTCTGGTTTGGCTGGAGCGGACGGCTGACGGACCGGGAAACCCGGGATCCGGTGATCGACCGGGTCGGCAATATCGAGTACGCCACCGTGGACCTCAACGACCGCGACTACGAGCACTACTACAACGGATTTTCCAACCGGGTGCTGTGGCCGGTATGTCATTACCTGCTTTCCTTTATGCAGTACGAACACGCCGACTTTGAGGGTTATCGGAAGGTCAATATGGTGCTGGCGAGAAAGCTGGCCTCCCTGCTTCAGCCGGATGACGTGATCTGGGTCCACGACTACCACCTGATTCCGCTGGCGGCGGAGCTGCGCACCGCGGGCATCGATAACCCCATCGGGTTCTTTTTCCACGTGCCGTTTCCCAGCTTCGAGGCGCTGCGCGCGGTGCCCCACTATGATTTTCTGCTTCGTGCCATGTGCGCCTACGACGTGGTTGGCTTTCATACCCACCGGGATCTCGCCTGCTTCCAGGACTCGGTCACGCAGCCGGAAATTGGCGCCGTCTGCAAAGACGATCGCCGCATCGACGTCGGCGGGGGCCACTTCATCGCCGACGTTTTCCCCATCGGCGTCGACGTGGAAGAAATCTCCGCGCTGGCGCAGGCCGCCCAGAGCTCCGGCAAGGTTAAACGCATGGTCAAAAGTCTGGGCAAGCGGGATCTGATGATCGGCGTCGACCGGCTGGACTACAGCAAGGCGCTGACGCAGCGCCTTTTGTCCTACGAACGGCTGCTGGAGAAGTACCCCAATACGCAGTCGCTGCTGGTCTATATGCAGGTGGCGCCGCCGAGCCGCTCCGGGGTGCGCGAGTATGCAGAAATCCGCTCGGAGCTGGAGCAGACCTCCGGTCGCATCAACGGGCGGTTCGCCGAGGCGGACTGGGTGCCGATCCGCTATCTGAACAAAGGGGTTGAGCGGAAACCGCTCATGGGCTACTTCCGCAACGGCAGCATCGGCCTGGTCACACCCATCCGCGACGGCATGAATCTGGTCGCCAAGGAGTTTATGGCGGCGCAGGACCCGGAGGATCCCGGCGTGGTCGTGCTGTCGTCGCTGGCCGGCGCCGCCTGCGAGATGCCCGAGTCGATTCTGGTCAATCCCTACGACCGGGACGAGGTTGCCGACGGCATTGCCACCGCCATCAATATGTCCCGGGCGGAGCGCCGGGACCGCTACCACGCAATCATCGACACGCTGAGGCGCAACGATATCGTCGCCTGGCGTAAGCGTTTTGTCGCGGCGCTGCTGAAAGACTGAGCCGTGGACGCACCGGTACCGCAAAACATCACGCTGGAGCAGGGCGCGGGGCAGCTGACGCTCGAGTACGGCGATGGGCAGACCTACACACTGTCTTGCGAATACCTTCGGGTATACTCGCCGTCCGCCGAGGTGCAGGGGCACGGCCCCGGCCAGCGGGTACTGCAGACCGGCAAGCGCAGCGTCACCATCACGAATATCGTGCCGGTGGGTAACTACGCAGTGGCACTGCACTTTTCTGACGGCCATGCCACCGGTATCTACTCCTGGAAGACGCTGCACCGCCTGGCTACCCGGCAGAACGAATACTGGCAGCGCTACCTGGATGAGCTTGCCGCCGCCAACGCCAGCCGGGACTGACGGCCGAACAAGATCAGGACTAATCGTGACCGAGACCACCGAGACGACCCACTTTGGATTTCGCGAAGTGCCCACCGACGACAAGCAGAAGCTTGTCGGCGAGGTGTTCACGTCGGTAGCCAGCCGCTACGACCTGATGAACGATCTGATGTCGCTCGGCGTGCACCGCCTGTGGAAACGACATTTTGTATTCACCGCGCGGGTGCGGGCCGGCTATCAGGTGCTGGATCTGGCCGGCGGCACCGGCGATATCGCCGCGCTGCTCTATCCTCAGCTTGGGGCGACGGGCAGCGTGACGGTGGCCGATATCAATGCTGCGATGCTGTCCTGCGGCCGGGATCGGCTGCTGGATGAGGGCAAGCTGGCGCGGTCCCGTTTTGTGCAGGCCAACGCGGAGGCCCTGCCGTTTGCCGACGCCACCTTCGATCTGGTCACCATGGCTTTTGGCCTGCGCAACGTGACCGACAAGATGTCGGCCCTGCGCAGCATCCGCCGGGTGCTCAAACCCGGCGGCCGGGTGCTGGTGCTGGAGTTTTCCCAGCTACGCCTGCCGGCGCTGCGGCCCGCCTACGACTGGTACTCATTCAATCTGCTGCCGGCGCTGGGCCAGCGGGTGGCCGGAGATGCGGAAAGCTACCAGTATCTGGCGGAATCGATACGCCGGCATCCCAACCAGGAGACGCTCACGGGCATGCTGGACGAGGCAGGCTACGTGCTGACCCGCTGCCGCAACCTGAGCGCCGGCCTGGTGGCGATCCACGAGGGTGTGCGGCCATGACGGAAACGCCGCAGGACGCCCGCAGTGCGGCTCAGCAACGCCTCGCCGAGGGGCTCAACAGCCTGCTGGCGCGCATCGTGGCGCTGGATCCGGAGGCGCGCAAGCGGCTGCGAGGACTGGAAGGCCGCTCCGTGGCGGTGACGCTGGAAGGGCCTGACGTGTCGTTCCATCTGACCTGCGAGGATCGCTCGCTGACGGCAGCGCCGGGCCTGCCGGAGCAGATCGGGGCCCGCCTCACCGCCACGCCGGGCGCGTTTCTGGCACTGGCGGCCAGCGGTGGCGCGGGCGCCGTGGGTAAGGTGTCGGTGGAGGGGGACGCGGAAACGGCCCGCCGCTACCAGCAGTTTTTTGCGGAGCTGAGGCCGGATTGGGAAGAAGCCCTCTCCAAGCTGTTTGGGGATGTCGTCGGCTTTCAGGTGGCGCAGCTGCTGCGCCGCGGCGCATCCTGGCTGAAGTCCACCGGCCAGGCCATGTCGACCACCGGCAGCGAGTACCTGCGGGAGGAGTCGCGGCAGCTGGTCACCCGGCCGGAGATGGAGCAGTTTTTGGACGCGGTGGACGATCTGCGCGACGACGTGGCGCGCCTCGAGGCCCGATTCGGTAAGCGGGAGCGGGGATGATCCGTCTACGCCAGCTTACCCGCCTGGTCGGGATTGCCCGGGTGCTGGCGCGCTACCGGCTGGAAGACGTGCTGGCCCAGACCAGCCTGGCGCGGGTGGCGCGACTGATCAGTCTGGTGCAGCCCGGGCGGGCCGGTGTCAGCGAGGAACCCCTGGGCCGGCGCATCCGCCTGGCGCTGGATGACCTTGGCCCCATCTTCGTCAAGCTCGGTCAGATGCTGTCGACCCGGCGGGATCTGCTGCCGCCGGATATTGCTGAAGAGCTGGCTCTGCTGCAGGACCAGGTGGCGCCGTTTCCCGGCGCTTTGGCCCGGGAGGCGGTCGAAAAGGCGTTGGGGCAGCCGGTCGAGCAGGTGTTTGCAAGCTTCGACGACCAGGCGCTGGCGTCCGCCTCCATCGCCCAGGTGCACGCTGCGCGGCTTGGTGACGGCAACGACGTGGTGGTCAAGGTGCTCCGGCCGGGCATCCATCAGAAAATTCGCCGCGACATCGAGCTGATCCGAATTGTCGCCGGCATGGCGGACCGCTACTGGTCCGCCGCACCCCACGTGCGGCCGCTGGAGCTTGTTGAGGAACTCGCCGGGACCCTCGCCCACGAGCTGAACCTGCAGCGGGAAGCGGCCAACGCCTCGCAGCTCAAGCGGAATTTTGCCGGCGACCGGGAGCTCTACGTGCCGGGGATTCACTGGGACTACACCAGCGAAACCGTCATGGTGATGGAGCGGGTGTACGGCACGCCGATCGACGATCTTGACGCGCTGAAGGCGGCCGGCGTCAACCTGAAGCTGCTGGCGGAGCGGGGCAATCGCCTGTTCTACACCCAGGTATTCCGGGACAACTTCTTTCACGCGGACATGCACCCGGGGAACATCCTGGTCGACATCAGCAATCCCGATGACCCGACCTACATCGCGCTCGACTTCGGCATCATGGGCAGCATGCCGGAGGAGCACCTTTACTATCTGGCGGAAAACTTTCAGGCGTTTTTTAATCAGGACTACCGGCGGGTGGCGGCGCTGCACATCGAGGCGGGCTGGATTCCTGCCGATTCCCGCGTTGACCAGGTGGAAGCCGCCGTGCGGGCCGTGTGCGAGCCGCAGCTGTCGCGGCCGCTGGCGGAAATCTCCTTCGCCCAGGTGCTGTTTCAGCTGTTTGAGGTGGCGCGCCAGTTTCAGCTGACGGCCCAGCCGGAGCTGATCCTGCTGCAGAAAACGCTGCTCAACATCGAAGGCGTGGGGCGCCATGTGTACCCGGAGCTGGACATCTGGACCACATCCAAACCGGTGCTGGAAACGATCATGGCGGAGCGGGTCGGCGTCGACGCGTTTACCCGCGATCTGCAGCAGCACGTGCCGGGGCTGCTGGCCCGGGCGCCGAAGGTGCCCGGACTGCTGTATGACTACCTGGAGAAGGTCAGCGAGGGGCGGCTGGAGACGCGCCTGAACAGCCGGGACCTGCGCGCGATTCGTGAGCTGCTTGATGCCCGGGCCAACAATACGGCGTGGGCGGTATTTGCGGCCGGCTTTGCCCTGATGGCCACGCTGCTGGTGCTGTTTGGCGAACCGGGGCGGACGCTGCTGGGGGTGCCCCTGTGGCCCGGACTCATGACGCTGGCGGCCGCGGCCTGCGCCTGGCGGGCGGTTGGTCGGCCCTGACTCCGCGCTGACCGGTCGCTGACCTGGGCCGCTATTCCAGGCTCAAAATCACCTCAAGCAAGGCGAGGCGGGCCTGCTCCACCGCCGCCGCGACGGCCTCGTCCGACTTGCGGGCCTGCGCCGCATCATCGCCGCTCACCACGTGCGCGTGGCGGTCCCAGACCTGGATCAGCTCTTTCGAGGCGGCGGATGCTGGCGCTGGCATGAGTGTCGCCAGTGTTTCCAGTGCCTTTGCTTCTCCCCAGGCGTCGAACAAGAGCTCCGTGCGGCGCGGACTGGCGTAAACCATGGCGCTGACCATGGACTGAAACCGCTCCAGGTGCTCCACCATTTCAAACGCGGCGTGCCGGAGATTTCGCTGGTGCTCCGACGTTTCGTTGCGCCAGGTGTTGTAGCTCAGGCTGCAGACAGCAATCGCCAGGCTGATCAGCGCAACGGCGTTGCGCTGGATTTGCTCCGCCAGGCTCTGGCTCCACTTTTTCACGATCGGCCCCCGTCGGGACCGAGGCAAAATGAACCCATTGAGACCTTCCGTTTGCCTCGGTCCCGACGGGGGCCGATCGTGAAAAAGTGGAGCCAGAGCCTGGCGGAGCAAATCCAGCGCAACGCCGTTGCGCTGATCAGCCTGGC
>JBCCVP010000043.1:0-32546 GCA_039195135.1 Pseudomonadota bacterium
CAGGGCGTGCTGGGCTGGATCGATCTGGACGACGCCCTGCATCCCGCCGCAGCGCGCGTTATCGCCTTCCTGACCGCCCGGCAAGTGAAAACGATGGTTGCCAGCGGCGACCGGCAGGGCCGGGTGGAGGCGGTGGCGGCCGAAACGCAGGTCGATCAGGCCCTGGGCGATCTTTTGCCGGAACAGAAGTGGGCGGTGCTGCGCCGCTTCCAGGATGAAGGGCAAACAGTGCTGGCGGTGGGAGACGGGGTAAACGACAGCGCCCTGCTGGGCGCCGCGGACGTGTCGGTGGCGCTGGGGGATGGCGCGGACCTTGCCAAGTCGGGCGCTGACGTGGTGCTGGCCGGCCACCAGCTGGACAAGATTCGGACGGCCTGGGCGCTGGGCCTGAAGGTCCGCCGTACCATCCGTCAGAACCTGGCGTGGGCCATTGGCTATAACCTGATCGCGGTGCCGCTGGCGGCTGTCGGCTGGATCGGACCCGGGCTGGCGGCCCTGGGCATGTCCTTAAGCTCGCTGGTGGTGATATTGAATGCGGCCCGCCTGGCCAAATCGCCGAGCAACCGCGGCGCGATTGAGCGCCACCCCGAACCGCTCGGCGAACCCAACGTTGTCACCCCGACGTGAGCAGTCAATTATGAGCATCCTGTTTCTACTGATACCGCTGAGTCTGCTCCTGTTTTTGCTGGCGCTGGCGGGCTTTTTCTGGATGGTGCGCAACGGTCAGTTTGACGACCTGGAAACGCCCGGCTGGCAGATTCTCCGCGACGATCCAGACCCGGAAACCAAAAGTGGCAACCATGACTGAGCCTGTCGCCCTCGGCGCGGCGCTGCTGGCCGGCCTGCTGGGCAGCGGACACTGCGTGGGCATGTGTGGACCGATGGCCACGCTGCCGCGCTACGAAGGCGCCGGTCGCACCGCCGGCATGGTGGTGTACAACACCGGTCGGCTAGCCAGCTACGCCCTGGCCGGCGCCCTGGCCGGCGGGCTGGGAGCGGGACTCGGCGAGGTCCTCAATATCGCCGCCTGGGCGGACCTGATCCGAGTTGTGCTGGGGGCGGTGGTGGCCCTGCTGGGGCTGCAGCTTTTGCTGCCCCGATTCCGCTACAACCCGATCACCGCTGCCGGGCAACGCCTCGGGGCCCTCGTCTGGCCCCGGCTGGCACCGATCGCGCTTAAGCTTCGCGGGCGCCGGGGGCTGACGCCGCTGTTTTCGCTGGGCGTCTTGTGGGGCTGGCTGCCCTGCGGACTGGTCTACAGCCTGCTGGCGGCCGCTGCGGCGTCCGGCGGCGCTTTGGCCGGCGCCGGCGTGCTGGGGGCGTTCTGGCTGGGTACGCTGCCGGCCATGCTGGGGCTTTCGCTGGCCAGCGCGCCGATCCAGAAAAAGCTGACGGTGCGGCCGGTGATGGGTGCTGCTCTGCTCGTCAGTGGACTGTGGATCAGCGCAATGCCGCTTTACCACCTGAATCAGGCCGGGTCCGAGGGCGGGCATGCGCATCACGCGCACCACCACCAGATGCCTTAGTGAGATCGGGCGTTTACAAGCCGAATCATGCCGGGTAGGTTGGCTGCCATGAGCAAAGATCACACGCCCCCTTCACCCCGCCGCCGATTGCCGCTGATCCCAGGGATGCTGGCTGCAGCGGTGCTGGCGGGCAATGCGGCAGCCCAGACGCCGGCACTCAAAACCCTCGGTGATGCGGAACCGGACGACTACGATCGGTCGCGCTGGAGCCAGACAATTACCGACTGTGATCGCCAGGCCTCTCACCCCAGTGATCCGGAAGCGGTGGTACCCGGCGTAACCAGCGCGCAGATGGACAAAGACTCAGCAATCGCCGTCTGTCAGGAGGCGGTGGCCGGGGCGCCGGACCACCCGCGCCTGAACTACCAGCTCGGGCGGGCTCTAACCTATGCCGGCCGCTTCGATGAAGCCCATCCTTATCTGAAAAAAGCCGCCTGGGCAGGCTACCCGCAGGCCCTGTTTGTGCTGGGCTACGTGGAGGTAACGGGCGTAGACGGCTACGAAGGTGATCCGTGCCTCGGCGGGTATCTGATTCGCCGCTCCGCCCTTGCCGGACGGTTTGCCGGCCTGGTCGGTCTGCCCCACTACGCCCTGCTCGGAGAATTTAAAGGCTGCGGCGCCGCGCCGAAGCGGGACGCTGCAGAGCTACTTGAGTTCTTGCTCGCCGCTGAGGAACGGGCCAGCGACTTTTATCGCCGGACCCTGGTGGCGCAGCTTAAGGACCGGGTGTGCAGCGAACTTGCCGCCGAGCCGCTCGCCGCCTGCGGCGGCTAGCCCAGGTACCGAGCTTTACTACTTCGGCGTGCAGAAAAAGTTGAGCTTGTTGCCGTCCAGGTCGCGAAAGTAGCCGGCGTAGAATCCTTCTCCCCGGGGACCGGGAGCGCCCTCGTCAGTACCTCCCAGCTCAATCGCTTTGTGATAGAGCGCATCCACTTGCTCGGTGGTGGCTACCATCAGCGCCACCATCACGCCGTTACCCACGGTCGCCGGCTCCTTATTGAAAGGCTTGGTAATCGCAACGCCGGGCTGGGCCGGATCGACCGCCCAGGCCACAAAAACCCCCTCGTGCTCCATAAATCTCTTGCCGCCCATTTCGCCAATCAGTGCGTCGTAAAACCCTACGGCGCGCTCAATGTCATTGGTGCCCAGCGTGACGTAACCAATCATGTTCTTCCTCCAGGTCGGGTTTGAAAGCACCCATTAGACAGGAAAATACTGGATAAATAAACAGTATTTTTAAAGCGCCGAAGGCGGCCCAGAAGACAGACTTCAGCGGTCGACCTTCAGGTCTTTTTGACCGCCGGCGCTCCATCGAAGTGGCCAATACGATGCAGGCTGCGCACGAGGTGCGCCAGGGTACGCACGCCCATTTTCTCCATCACGTGCGTACGGTGAATCTCCACCGTTCGCTGGGATATCCCAAGATCCAGCGCCACCACCTTATTGGCCTGCCCATCCGCCACCCGCTCCATCACCTGGCGCTCCCGGGCGGTCAGCGATTCCACCCGCTGCTCAATCTCGGTTTTTTCCAGCACCACCTCGTGCCCCGCTTCGTTTTCCTCCAGCGCCTGGTGAATCCGGTCGAGCAGGTCCTGGTCTCGAAACGGTTTGGTCAGAAAGTCCGCGGCGCCCCGCTTGAGCGCTTCCACCGCCATCGGGATATCGCCATGGCCAGAAATGAAAATAATCGCCAGCTCCGGCACACCCCGTTCGTTGAGCAGTTCCTGAAGCTCAATACCGCTCATGCCGGGCATCCGAACGTCCAGGATCAACACGCCGGACTCGCCCCCGTAGCCGTCGAGAAAGGCCTGCGCCGAATCGTGGGCCCGGGCCCGCAGGTCCACCGTTTCCAGCAGAAAGACCAGCGACTCGCGCACCGCCGGATCGTCGTCCACGACAAAAATGGTCTGGTCCAGTTGAGTGGATTGAGTCATGTTTACTCCTCAAGGGGCGGCAGCGACAGAATAAACCGGCTGCCGCCGACCGGATTGGGTTCGTAGCGCAGCGAGCCGCCATGGCGCTCCGCGATTGTGCTGCAGATCGACAGGCCAATGCCCATGCCGCTGGGTTTACTCGAGTGAAACGGATCAAAAATCCGCTCCCGGTCGGCCTCCGGCACCCCAACGCCGCGATCGACCACCAGCAGTTCCACATGACCGTCATCTTCGCTGCAGCGGGTACTGATCAACACCCCGTGGCTGGCCTGGCTGTGGCGGACCAGGGATTCTAAACCGTTGCGAACCAGATTGAGCACCACCTGCTGGATCTGCACCGGGTCCACCAGCACCGGCGGCAGATCCGGCGCCAGCTCCACTTTCACCGGCGCGTCCGAGGCCCGCGCTTCCAACTCCGCCAGCTGCAGAATCTCCCGCACCACGTCGTTGAGATCGTGCACCTCCTGCGGTGTGTCCTGCTGCCGCGCCATGTTGCGCATGCGCATGATTACCTCGCCGGCCCGGCGCGCCTGGCGGCTGATCTGGTTCATCGCGTGCTTGAGTTTGTCTGTGGGCACCGGGTCCCGATCCAGCAGCCGCTGCCCCGCATCGGCGTAGCTGGTCATGGCGGCCAACGGCTGATTGACCTCGTGGGCAATACCCGCCGCCATCTCCCCCAGTGTGCTGGTGCGATGAAAGTGCGCAAGACTGCGCTCCAGCTCCTGCACCTGACTGCGTTGCCGGATCAGTTCATCTTCGATGGCGACGCGCCGGCTCAGGTCGCGGATGATGCCGACAAAAACGCGGTTTTCCCCGAGCGGCGCCTCGCCGACGGTCAGGTCGATGGGAAACTCCTCACCGCCTTTCTTCATCGCGGTCACTTCGCGACCAATGCCGATGATGCGACGCTCGCCGGTTTCCATGTAATGGTCCATATAGCCGTCGTGGCGGGACCCATGGTGAGCGTTCATCAGCACCTTGACGTTCCTGCCCACCACCTCTTCGCTGTGGTAGCCAAAGAGCTTTTCCGCGCCGTTGTTGAAAATGCGAATGGTGGCGCTTTCATCGATGACGATAATGCCGTCCACCGCCGCTTCGAGCAGGGCATCAAACAGCTGCGGGCTGGGAAGCTCCAGGTCAGTCACGGCGGCGCGAGCCTGGAAACTGCTCCAAGCGGATGACCGGAAACACAGTTCCAGAGTTTGTTTGCGGGTTCCCGGACGATCCAGGCCAGGATACGTATTTTCCGCGATTGTCGGCGGTTTCGGGCCGGTCTATCTTGGGGCCTGAGTAAATCTCCCGCGGACGCGGCTCTGAATGCAGCATATCGCCGTAGAAATTCCTAAATCTGACGGATATCAGGCCGCCTTGGACGCGGCCCGAACGAACGCGCGAGACGACTGCCAGGTGCATTTGTTTCACAACGTCTATCACGAAAATATCATCGATCAGCATGGGGCCGGTGATCAAGTTCTGGAGGAGGCGCGCAATCTGCTGATGAACGCGCGCAAAGATCGGCTCAATGCGCTTGCGGCAAAGTATTTTGCGGGTCGCGCCGATACCCGCCTCGCCTGGTCAAACAGCAGCTGGCAGGCGCTGATCCGCTTCGCCTGCGAACAGCATTGCAACATGGTGGTGGCCCAGACCTGGCGCCACACGCGCTGGGAGCGCCTGGGCCTGAGCAACGACGACTGGGAGCTGATTCGCCACTGTCCGTTTCCGCTGCTGCTCGCCCGGGATGGGGTGCAGCGCCCCTATCGCAGAATTATTGCCGCGGTAGACCCGCTGCACGTGGACGACAAACCCGCCTCGCTGGATGAAGCGATCGTGCGCCAGGCGGTGCAGCTGGCCAACCAGCACCGGGCATCGCTGAGCGTTATCAACGTGGTCGCGCCGGCCATGCACGTAGCACCCGGCCCGCTGGCGACCACGCCGGCGGCAGCGATGGATCAGAGTGAAGAGATAGTCGCGCAGCATCGAGCTGCGGTACGCCAGCTGGAGAGCGACGTTGGCCAGTCTTTTGATGACGTCATCGTTGTTCCCGGCCATCCGGCCGATACGCTGGTCGAGTGTGCCACTTCCACGCAAGCCGACCTCGTCGTGATGGGCGCCGTGTCCCGGTCCCGGCTCAAGCGACTGGTGATCGGCAGCACCGCGGAGCGGGTGCTCGACCGGCTGCCCTGCGACGTGCTGGTGGTGAAACAGCCGGAAATGTCCGAGGTATCCCCTGGCGTCGCGGCGCTCATGTCCCACGCGTAGCTTTTCAAGATCCCAGCCCAGCCGGGCGGCGCCGTCAGAATGGTTTTGTCGCTCCCAGAAAGGCGACACTGCCGATGCCGATCCAGTAAACATACGCCATCTTCCGCGACGCGCGGATAGAACGCTCCAGCTTGTTCTCCACCTCCGGATTCTCGCCCTCGGCCAGGATCCGAAACATGGTGGTCCACTCGCGCATCACAAACCTCAAGTAAAGGCCGATGCATAGCATCAGGGCGTAGATGAAGATCTTCAGGCTGAACCACTGGAAACCTTCCATCGCGTTGAACGGCCCGTAGCCCAGCAGCGAAGTGATGGCGGAAATAATCAGCGCCGGGATCAGCACGAAGCGGATTGCCTCGTCAATTTTTGTCAGGCGGATACCCGTGTCGGTTTCGCGATAGACAAACGCCGCCCAGCAAAGCGCCAGCCAGACACCCACGAAAACCCACATGCCGACAAGCCAGGCACCACCGAAGGGCTGGGTGCCCCAGTAGTAGCCCATGTGCATGCCCAGCGGCAGCAGCAGAATAATGCCCGTGCGGGCCAGGATATCGATGCGATACGCCGTTTCCATATGGCGGCGCCGTTCTTCCATGGGCAACTTGCGGTTGACCACGTTGTAGGCCGTCTGAAACACGCCCCACTCGCCGCCCAGCCAGTAGACCATCGCGACGATGTGAGCCCAGCGCAAGATAGCCAGCTCGCTGATACCCATTTCCCGCTCCCGCCGTGGAATGTTATAAGTCTATAACATTTGCTGCGCCGACGGCAGCCTTTTCAAGCCCCCGGGAACCAGCGGTCTATCGCTGCGGCAAAACGCGCCGCCGCCGCCGGATCCAGCCGGAGATAAAGCGACGGTTCCACCAGCTCCAGTTCCATCAGTCGGTACTCATTGGCCCAGCTGACCAGATCGACTCGTGCATACAGCAGCGGATTTGCTACGGCCGCCAACAGCCGCTCGGCCGTGTTCCGCAGCGACTCGTCGGGGGTGATGGCGTTCAGCTGGCCGCCATGCTCTTCCTGCACCCGGAAATCGCCGGCCCTGGGCAATTTCCGGATGGCGTGACTGAAGCGGCCGCCAAAGTAGAACAGTGAGTATTCGCCCTGGCTCAGAATCTCCGTCGCAAACGGCTGCACCAGGCACGGCCGGGCCCGAAACCGGTCCAGCGGCGGCTGCCCGCCGCGCTTGAGTCGGTACGTATCATAGGCATTGGCCCCCAGCTCCGGTTTCACCACCAGCTCCTCCACGCCCCAGTGCTCAAACAGCGCGTCAAGCTGCTGCGCCGAGGTGAGCTCCGGAAACCACCGGCTGGGGAGCACCGGCAGCCGGCGGGCGATCAGCTCCTTCAGGTAGCTCTTGTTCAGGTTCCAGCGCACCACAGAAAGCGGGTTGGCAAGCCGCGTGGCTGCGTCGATGCTGGCCAGCACCGAACGGAAGCCGGCTTCGTCTTCGATATAGTCCCAGGGGGTGCGAATGACCACCCCGGCATACCGCGACCAGTCCGTCGGCCGCCGCCAGCTGCACCAGTCCACATCCCAGCCCAGCTCCCGTAGCGGTGCCGCCGCCAGGTGATCGTCAGTTTCGTAGTCGCCGAGATCGTCGGTCGTCAGAAATGCGAGAACTTTTTTGACCATCGTCTGCTCTTCCTGCGCCCGGTATTGGGCTGATATACTCCGCGTCCCGCTGCGGCGGGAATCTATGGCGACCTTCGTCGGTCCCTTCGCGACGAACCATTGTGAACCCCGTCAGGCCCGGAAGGGAGCAGCGGCAACAGTGAACTCGGGCGCCGGAGTGTGGCTGGCGAAGGGAGCCACCTAATCCCGATCCCGGCCAAAGTCCTGGCCATAAAGGCCCAGCCGCTCGGCTTCCCGCAGATCTTCCAGCGTGTCGATATCCCGGCCCTCCGGCAGCAGTCCCACCGAAGCGCCGCCCGCCTCGGCGTTGGCCACGGTCTGTTCCCGCGTCCCGGTTGTGCTCCAGGCCACGCGCTGAAACCAGCCCGGATCCGGCCGGGTGGTCCCGATCAGGTAGTAGCCGCCGTCGAGGCTCGGGCCAAGCACCACGTCGGACGTGGACAGCAGCTGCTGCGCCGTGCGCAGCCGATCCACCGTGAGATCGACACAATCGGAGCCGATCAGCAGAGCGCCTCCACCGCCTCGGCTGGCAGCCTTTAGCGCGTGATGCATGCGCTCGCCCAGGTCTTCTCCTACCTGCTCGTAGACCCGGCAGCCGAACGCCCGGGCCCGACGGCGAATGCCGTCGTGGTGCGGATCGCCAGCCACCCACAACTCCACCTGAAGGCCCGTGTTCCTGGCCACAGTCAACGTGTGATCCAGCAGACGCTCGTAGACGGCCAGCGCAGCGGCATCGCCCAGCGCGGCCGCCAGCCGGGTCTTAACGCCGCCGAGTACCGGCGTCCGGGCAAAGACCTGGATTACCGTCATGGACAACCCGCGGTCAGCGCTGCGGCCGCTGGTAAATCCGCGCCAGCCGCGCGGGGGAGACACCGAGCCGCCAGGCGGCCCGCAGCCCCCACATCAGCAGCACCGTGCGCACCACGCCCCGCTCTTCCCAGCGGCGGCTGGACGTCACCAGCGGCGGCGACATGATGGCCGGGCGGCCCCGCCGGCGCAGCGCGCGAGTCAGCGCAAGATCCTCCATCAGCGGCAGATCCGGCAGCCCGTTCATCGCGTTGAGCCACTCGCGGCGCACAAAAATCCCCTGGTCTCCGGTAGCGAGGTGCGTCAGGCGGGTGCGCAGGTTGATGCTCCGTTCGATAACCCGCAGCAACAGGCCCGCGCCGCTGAGGCGAAGCTTGAAGAAACCCCAGTTCTGCCGGCTCTGCCGGATGGCTTCCCAATGTTCTGGCACCACGCTGCTGTCGGCGTGCAGCAGCCACACCCAGTCCCCCCGGGCCACCTCAATTCCCGCATTCATTTGCCGGGCCCTGCCCGGTTCGGATGAAAGCACCTGGTCTGCAAGCGGGTCTGCGGTAGGGCGGGATGAATCGGTGCTGGCGCCATCCACCACGATCACCTCGCCCCCGGCGGCGCGCAGCGGTTGCAGTGCAGCCAAGGTCCGGCCGATGATGGCCGCTTCGTTGCGCATGGGCACAACGACACTCAGCCAGGGAATCATTGGCCAAACAACCGCAGGGATTTGTCCTTAAGCAGGCACACGGGATAGCAGAGGATATGAAAGGAACCGGAAAGCTCATTATTTTGGCTGTGATTGTTGCGGCTGTCAGCGCCTTTTTTGTGCTCGATCTGGGCCAATACCTCTCGCTGGAGGCCCTTCAGGAGCGGCTTGGCGCGTTCCGCGAGTACCAGAGTCAGAACGCCGTCCTCACCGGCGCCGTCTATTTTGCCATCTACGTGCTGGTGACCAGCCTTTCGCTGCCCGGCGCGGCGCTGCTGACGCTGCTGGCGGGCGCCCTGTTTGGCCTGACCGTCGGCACCGTACTGGTGTCCTTTGCCTCAACCCTGGGCGCCACGCTGGCTTTTCTCGCCGCCCGGCTGATTCTGGGCGATACGGTCCGGAAGCGCTTCCGCAAGGCGTTTGAGTCCATCGACCGGGGCATGGATAAGGAGGGCGCGTTTTACCTGTTCACCCTGCGCCTGATTCCGATTTTTCCGTTTTTTGTGATCAATCTGGTGATGGGCCTCACCAACATCCGGGTCCTCACGTTCGCCCTGGTCAGCCAGCTGGGCATGCTGCCCGGCACCCTGGCCTACGTAAACGCCGGCAAGCAGCTGGCCAACCTGGAGTCGGTCTCGGACATCGCCAGCCCGGCGCTGATCGGTTCCTTCGTCATTCTGGGACTGCTGCCGCTGATTGGGCGCCGTATCGTCGAATTCGTGCGCGGCCGGCGCGTGTACCGCGGCCACAAGAAGCCGGCCCGGTTTGACCACAATATGATCGTGATCGGCGGCGGCTCCGGCGGGCTGGTAACCGCCTACATCGCCGCCGCGGTGAAGGCTAAGGTTTTGCTCATCACCGACAGCAAAATGGGCGGTGACTGTCTGTACACCGGCTGCGTCCCCTCCAAGTCGCTGCTGCGCAGCGCCAAGCTGGCCCACGATGTGGAAAACCATCGCAACTTCGGGTTCGCCAGCGCCGCCGCAAAACCGGATTTTTCCGAGGTGATGGCCCGGGTTCAGCAGATCATCGCAGCCATCGAACCGCATGACTCGCCGGAGCGCTATGAATCCCTCGGGGTGCAGACGCAGTTTGGCCGGGCGCGCATCGTCTCCCCCTGGGAGGTGGAGGTGCAAGGCCAGCGCATCACCGCCCGCAGCATCGTTATCGCCACCGGCGGCAAGCCGTTTGTGCCGCCGGTTGAGGGCATCGAAGACTGCAACTACGTCACGTCCGATTCGCTGTGGGAGCTGGAGCAGCAGCCGGACCCACTCGTGATACTGGGCGGCGGACCCATCGGCTGCGAAATGGCCCAGGCGTTTGCCCGCCTGGGCAGCCAGGTGACCCTGGTGGAACGGGGCGATCGACTGCTGTCGAAAGAAGATCCGGACGCGGCCGAAGTGGTGGCCGACGCGCTTTCGCAGGATGGCGTTACGCTGAAGCTCAAGCACACCGCCCTACGCGTTGAGGGCGGCGATCGCCTCATCTGCGAGGGGCCGGACGGCGAGATCGCCGTGCCTTTTGACCGGCTGCTGGTGGCCGTTGGCCGGCGTGCCAACACGAAGGATCTGGGGCTTGAGGAACTGGGCATCGAAACGGGCCGCGGCGGCACGGTGGAGGTGAACGAGTGGCTGCAGACCCGGTTCCCGAACGTCTACGCCTGCGGTGACGTGATAGGACCGTATCAGTTCACCCACTCCGCCTCCCACGAGGCCTGGTACTGCGCCGTGAACGCCTTGTTCGGCCGCTTCAAGAAATTTCGCGTCGACTACAGCGTACTGCCCTGGGTGACGTTCACCGAGCCGGAGGTGGCCCGGGTGGGCCTGTCGGAGACGGACGCGGCGGCCCAGGGGATCGAGGTGCGGGTCACTCGCTATGATCTCGCCGGCCTCGACCGGGCCCTGGCGGACGGCGGAGCCCGGGGCTTTGTCAAAGTACTGACCCCGGCCGGCGGCTCGGACCGGATTCTCGGCGCCACCGTGGTCGGCGACCATGGCAGCGAAATCCTCGGCGAATTCACCCTCGCCATGCGGCACGGGCTGGGCCTTAAGAAGATCATGGGCACGGTGCACCCCTACCCAACCTGGGGGGAAGCGGCCAAGTTTGCCGCCGGCCGCTGGACCGACGCGACCAAGCCGGAAAAGCTGATGCCCTGGCTGGCCCGGTTCCACCGCTGGGAGCGTTCCTGATGATTACGTTGCTACTCACCGCAAGTCTCACGTTCGCCCAGCTTTCGGTCCAGGCGGATACCGACTACGCGGCGCTGCTCCGGGACACCGTGGTGTACCACTCAGACGGCGTGGCAAGCGAGGTTGATTACGCTGCGCTCAAGCCCCGGCGGGAACAGCTCCGGAACGTGCTGGACCGTTTGTCAGCGGTTTCCGAGGAAACCTACGACGAATGGACCGAGGCGGAACAGCTCGCTTTTCTGATCAATGCCTATAACGCCTACACGCTGGAGCTGATCCTGACGGCCTACCCGGATCTTGAGTCCATCCGGGAGCTGGGTTCGCTGTTTCGCTCCCCCTGGAAAAAGGCGTTTTTTGATCTGCTGGATGAGCCCCGGTCGCTGGACGACGTGGAGCACGGCATGATTCGCGAGTGGTTTGCCGAGCCGCGCATCCACGCGGCGGTGAACTGCGCCTCCTGCGGCTGTCCAGCGCTGCTTGATGAGCCGTTTGCCGCGGACCGGCTGGAACAGCAGCTCGACGGCGCCATGCGGAAATTCCTGGCCGACCCCGCCCGAAACCGCTGGGACCCGGAGCGCGAGACGCTGTTTCTCTCGCCCCTGTTTGACTGGTACGGCGGCGACTTCGAGGACGAGGCGGGGAGCGTTTGGGAGTACGTCCAGCCCTACCGGGCCGAGCTCGGCCTGCCCGAAGACGTGTTGGAAGAACCGCGAATTCGATTCACCACCTACAGCTGGGCGCTGAATGACGTGAAGAACTGCCGGGCTGCCGTTCATTGAGCGCATAGCGCACAATGAGGGTGGCACGGAGTAGCAGGAGGAGCACGGACTAGTCCGTGCTAGGGGTGATCAGCTCGCCAGCGCCGCGTCCCTAAGCGCCGGCCAGCAGGCCTCGATGGCCGCGTGATGGTGCGGCAGCGATACCTTCAGCGCAGAACGCTTGAGCCGCTTGAGGGACCGCTCCCGCCAGGGCCCAGGCGCCACAATCCGGCCTCGGTCCAGATCGATGATGTCCACCCGTTTCGAACTCAGCAACACGTTGTGGCAATTCAGATCGGCGTGGCTCACGCCGCGCTTAAGAAAGGTCGCTACGGTGCGGCCGACGCGGCCGAAATACTGAAGCAGCTCGTCCCGATCCAGATTCTGGGATTTTAGGAAACCCGCCAGCGTTTGCTCGTGGGGTAAAAACCGGGTGATCAGATCCGCCGTGTAGGTCAGGCCCTGGCGACGGTAGCGCGCGGCCACCGGCACGGCGGTCGGCAGGTTCCAGCGCACCAGCTGCCGCAGCAGCTCAAATTCCCGCACCGCCCGAACCCGGGCATGACCGGTGAACAGATAGCGATCCCGGTTGAAGCGCCCGATCAGGCCACCACGCTGATAGTGCCGCACCGCCCAGCCCTCGCCCCCGGCGTCGACAAAAAACACCTGCCCGCGACCGCTGGCCTGCCCCGTCAGGGAGCCGCGATCCTGCCAGTAGGCCGGCTCAAACTGCTCCGGGCCCACCGGGTCGGAGGCGCACTCCGGGTTCGTTAGAATGACCCACCCGTGCGGTTGCTGGATGACCGGCGGTTCCATAGCCACCCATTATGCAACGATGAAACGATTCTGCGTGCTGCGCCTTTCCGCCCTGGGGGATGCCACCCATGCGCTGGCGTTTATTCAGGCCCTTCAGGCGCTGGAGCCGGACGCTGAAGTTACCTGGATTATCGGGAAACTGGAGCGGCGCCTGATGGAGGGCCTTCCCAACGTGGAGCTGATCACGTTCGACAAAGGCGCGGGCCTGAAGGGGGTTTTTGATCTTCGCCGCCAGCTTCGCGGGCGGCGTTTCGACGTGCTGTTCCACATGCAGGTGGCGGCCCGGGCCAATCTGCTGTCCGGATTGATCCGGGCACCGCTGCGCATCGGATTTGATCGGGCCCGGTCCCGGGATGGCCACGGGCTGTTTGTGAACCGTCGCATTGCGCCGGCGCCAGGAAAACACGTGATCGACGGCCTGCTGTCGTTCCTGCCTGAGGCGGGCCTGAAGGTGCCGGAGCGACCCACCTGGCGCCTGCCGCTGGCGCCCGGCGATCTTGCGTTTGCGCAGCAGCACGTGGACCCGGCACGACGCACCCTCACCATATCCGCCGTGTCTTCCCACGCGCTGCGCAACTGGCTGCCGGAGCGCTACGCGCAGGTGGCGGACTACGCAGCCGGAGAGCATCAGATGCAGGTGATCCTGGCCGGCGCGCCGACCGAATTTGAACGCCAGTTCAACGCCGACATCGCCGCCCGCATGTCCGAACCCGTGCTGGATCTGACCGGCCGCGACACGCTAAAGGAGCTGGCCGGCCTGCTCGGCGCGTCCGACGCGGTGCTGGCGCCGGACACGGGGCCAATGCACATCGCCAACGCCCTGGGCACGCCCGTGATCGGACTGCACGCCGCCAGCAACCCTCGCCGTAGCGGACCGTATGACTCGCTGCGCTGGTGTGTCGACGCCTACGACGAGGCGGCGCGAAAATATCGGGGGAAACCGGCGGCCGAGCTACGCTGGGGCGCCAAGATCGAGGAGGAGGGGGTGATGGAGCTGGTGACGGTGGAAGCAGTCAAGCAGCGCCTGGACGCGCTGCTTGCAAAAAAGGGGTCAGACAACATTTCTTAAGAGAAAAGTTGTCTGACCCCTTTTTCGCTAGTACGGCTGATAGGACTTCTCTTCGACCAGCTCTGAGCCAAGCGCGAGGTTCAGCGCCTTTTTGACCGCGGCCCGCTGATCGTTGGTGACGTAGACGGCACGGGCCAGCTCGACAAACTCATCGTCAAAAGCCTGAGCCTTTTCTTTCAGCCGAATACGGTCTTCGATGTCCCAGAGCTGCTCGTTGACCTGGCGCAGGGCCTGATGCTCGTCCGCCACCTGGTCACCGCCGGGCACCTGCTTCCAGACTCCCTGAAGCAGCGTCAGTTCGTGCCGCACGTTGGCGTTCTTCTCCGCATCTTCAATCCGCTCGGCTTTGATCTCTAAGATGGTGATCTTGTCCAGCAGCTCACCGTAGGACACAGGAACGGACACGGTACTCATGGGGTATCTCCTTCAATTCCCAGCCGCCGGCAGGCCCGTTGGGCCAGCGCCAGCTGCGTGCTGGCGGCGCAAAGGACGCCACCGTACCCGTAGTCCCGTCCCAGCTCAATCACCAGGTCGGGTTCCCGCACCGCCGTGCGCAGCGCCAGGTCGTCGATCAGCTGGCGGGTAGCACCGGGCAACCGATGCCAGTGGAGCCGGGCCAGGGGAAACAGCAGCGCAAAGACGCGAGACTCGTTGGGACCCTTGGCGATGGCCGCGGCAAACGCCGCAGCCAGCTCCGCATCATCGGCGCCGGCGGCGACAAGCCAGCGTACCCGGGCGGTGGCGGGACGGTAGTCAAAAGGTCGCGACGCTTCGAGCCGATCCAGCAAGGGCGGCACCCCCGGGTCGTCCGGCCGCTGCGCCAGCAGCCAGCGGACCCGGAGCCAGTCGGCGGCCGGGTCCGGCAGCCGGCCCAGGGAATCCAGCAGGTTTTGAGCTCGCTGAAAGTTGTGCGCACTGGCGTCCGCCACCCAGCGGTCAAAGGCCCGCTCGGCAAGGCGGAGCTGGGTTTTGTGCCAGGCGAAGACGGCAAACAGCAGCGCCAGCCCCAGCAGTGCAGCGCTGACCAGCCAGCGACCCAGCCGGGTGTTCACGCCTTACTGCTTACCTTCCGGGGCGCCGTAGTGGCCGTAGTAGTTGATGCCGTACTGGCCATATTTGCCGTAGTAGCGCTGGCTGCGCATGTCCACGGCGTTGAGCACCGCGCCCACGAGATGGGCCTCAACCCGGCGCAGCCGCCGAATACCCGTCTGCACCGCCTGGGCCGGCGTTGAGTCGCTGCGGATCACGTACACCACGGAGGTGGCCAGCTTTGACAGCACCATCGCGTCGCTGACGGCCAGCGATGGCGCGCAATCGATGATGATGTAGTCGAAAGTCTCGGACAGCCGATCCAGAGCCTGCGCAAAGCGCTGGGAGGACAACATCTCCAGCGGGTTCGGCGGCGGCGTGCCTGCAGGCATCACGTAGAGTGGCAGGTCACTGTCATGCTCCAGGGGCTGAATGCAGGCTTTGAGATCCGCTTCCTCAGAGATGAAGTGGGACAGTCCCTTGGTGTTCTTCTCCCGCTCGGTGGCGGTGGCAACCATCGGCCGGCGCATGTCCGCGTCGATCAGCAGCACCGACTTCATGTCAGCCATGGCTCGGGCGAGGTTCATCGACAGGGTGGTTTTACCTTCGCCGGGCACCGACGAGGTCACCAGCAGAATACGCTGGTCCGCGTCGAGATCCGACAGGAGCACGCCGGTGCGCACCGTGCGCACCGCCTCGGAAAAGACGCTCTGGCGGTCGGCGGAAAAGGTCTTGAAGGGCGACAGGTCTTTGCTGCCGGAGGTACTTAGGCGGGGTAGCACACCAAGCACCGGCAGGCCGGTGCGCCGTTCCACGTCATCCGCGGTTTTCAGCGTGTTATCCAGGTGCTCCAGCAGGAACGCCAGCGCCACCGCCGCTGCCAGCGCCAGCATGAACGCGATCATCAGGCTGCGCTTCTTGTTGGGCCGCACCGGCACCACGCCGGCCCGGGCCCGCTCCACGACCCGGGCATTGGCGGTCTGGATGTCGCCCCGGGCGGAGGTGGATTTGTACTGGGTGAGGAACTGCTCGTAGATTTCCCGGTTCTTGTCCGCTTCCCGCTGCAGCGCTTCGAGGCGGAATTCTTTTCGGTCAATGTCCCGCAGCCGGGACTTCACCTGTTCCAGCTCGCTGCTGGCTGCCCGCTCGGCCGCCTGGGCGGTTTGCAGGCGCCGCCGCGCTTCGTCCCGGGCAATCTGGGTTTGCCGGTTAAGCACCGATCGAGCCGACTGGAGCTCCGACTGGGCCTCGATCATGCGCGGATGTTTAGGACCGTAGCGCTGACCCAGCTCATCCACCCGGCGCTGGGCGAGCAGCAGGCTATCGTTGGCTGTTGCAACCTGGGGGTCCGCCAGAAGCGTACTTTCGTCGGTGCTGGCGCCGGCTTGGTCGTTCAGAATCTGGGCGTCCAGCCGTTCCTTCCGCGCCGCGCTGAGCTTTTCCGTCGCCAGCGTCAGCTCCTGGTTGGCCACGCTGTCCACGCCGCTGGAGCTCAGCAGGCTCTGGCTGTCGAGAAACGTCTGCACCGACTGTTCCGAGGCCTCCCAGGCGTTTTTCAACTCCACCAGTCGCTCGGTCAGGTAGTCCGCCGCGTCCCGCCCCATCTCGACCCGGCCCTCCAGGTTGTCGGCGATGTAGGCTTCCGCCACGGCGTTGGCAATCTGCGCCGCCTGGCGGCCGTTGGCGCTTTCGAAACTCACGTCCACCAGCTGGCTGTTGCGCCGCGGGCTGACCTGGATCCCGCCGACGATCCAACCGACCAGTCCGTCGACTCGTTCCTGCAGAGTTGGCGGCACCGGCGTTTCCTGCCAGCTGTCGGGCAGCAGACTGCGCCAGGTGAAACCCGGCTCCGGTGGATTGGCCGGTTCCTCCACCGGCTGGTCCAGGCCCAGCGCCTGCACCACCCGCTCGCCAATGGCCCGGCGTTTAATCAGGCCGTACTGGGTCTGGTAGTAGAGCCAATGGTCGGTGTAGGCCGCGTAGGGTTCAGCCACGGGAGAAAACTGCACCGGGCTGCGTTCGATCAGCAGCGTGGCAGTGGACCGGTAGATCGGCACCTGTCGGTACACAAACAGCGCCGCCACCGCGGTACACAGTACGGTCAGCACCGCAATCGCCCACTTGTGCTTATCAACCGTGCGCAGCACCCGCGGCAGGTCGAAGCCGCTTTCCGGCTCCTGCGTGTCTAGCACCGCGTTTTGCAGATTGATCGGCTGCATGGGGCTGAAGCTCCGGGAGCTAGAAGAAAGCCTCTTTCACGGTAAGAATATCGCCGGGGCCGATCGGCTGATCCAGCTCCACGCGCAGCTCATTGGCTTCCGTGCTGCCTTCTTGCACCAGAAAGATCTTTTTCAGCGATGCCCGGTCGGTGGTGCCGCCGGCCAGCGACAACGCCTTGCGCACCGTCATGCCCGGCTCAAAAGCAAAGTCGCCAGGGGCGCGCACCGCGCCGTTGACGTAGAACGGGCGATAGCCCGCCATGCTGACGGATACTTTGGGATCAATCAGGTAGTCACCTTTCAGGCCGTCGAAAATGCGCTGCCGGAGCTGCTCGGTCGTGAGGCCGGCTGCCCGCAGCGTGCCGAGAAACGGGTAAGCGATTCGCCCGGCTTCGTCCACCCGCACCTCCGGCGACAGGTCCGCCTCGCCAAATACCGCAATCTTGACCTGATCCCCCGGTCCCAGCCGGTAGTCCTGTGCGCCGGCAACGGAGCACGCCCCGGCCAGCAGCAGGATCATCATCATGTATCTCAACATCAATGCACCTCGCAGATTCCTGCAGAACCTTGATTCGCTAGGGATAGAATCAAAAGTTCCTATCGACAAAACGACCTAAACACTTGATCGTTCAAGCCTATTGTCGACGTTTGGAGTCCACCAGCGGGGATTTGATCCCCACTGTCCCCACTTGTTTACAAACTGCGGCACGCCTGTGAATCCTTCCACGCCCGCCGTTTTACAAGCTGAGCTGGGCCGAAAGCACCAGCTCAGTACGATCATAATCGAAGCGGGCGATGGGTGAATCCCGTTGCTCCCGCCGCAGCCCCAGCCCCAGCAGCAGCCAGCGGCGAAACTGATAGTCTGCGCTGACGCCGAAGCGCCGGATTTCGTCGTCCCGGCCGACCGGGCGAAAGTCCTCATCCAACCAGGCCGCGTCCAACGAGGTCGCAAACCGCGGTCGCCAGTTGTGGCGCCAGCCCAGCCGCAGCTCTTCGCGCACCACCAGGTTTGAGCCCCCAAACGCTTCGTCCGTGGAGCGCCGGCTGAGGGCGCTGAACTGAGTCCGGGCCACCGGTCGCCAGGACGCCGCCAATTGCCAGAAGGACCCGGCGAAGCCATCGAGCTCCTCGTTGTCAAAATCCCGATCCAGGCGCCCGACCAGCGCCCGGCCATCCCCTTTTTCCGAACCATCCCAGCGCACGCCAACGGCCACGGCTCGCTCGTCGCTGTCCAGATTCGCCGAGTCGTAGTCGGTCTGTGCCTGCGTGACCCGCGCCAGCAGCGCCGTGCGCACGCCCACGCGCCAGCTGAACTCGCCCCCCACCTGCTGCTGTTCGTAATCGCCCTGGGCGGTAAATTCCCGATTGTTCTGGTAACGCTTGTCGCTGTGCTCGGCAAACACGCCGAGCCGTCCCCGGGCGCCCTCGGCGCCAAACACGTAGCCGACGCGCACCGTATCGCTGCGATACTCGTCCACTTCAAGGTCCAGCGTTTCCGCAAAATTTTCCCGCAGGCCTTCCCCCCGGCGATCGTGAAACCGACCGACGCTGGCATCCAGCTGCAGCTGGTGTCGCACGGAGGGTGACCAGCGCCAGAAGCCCGACAGCTCGTGGTCCGCAAAGTCATCAAACTCTGAATCCCGGAATTCGGTCTGATCCAGTTCGTACTGCGCCCGGAGCTGGTGATTCCCGCGACCACCGTCCAGCCGCAAGGCGGGCTGAATCCGAACGTACTCCGAGCTGAGCGGATCGGTCGCGCTCAGGGCCAGATTGTCGTCGTAGCCCACCGCGAGGCCCAGCGTTGGCGTGAGTGTCCAGCTGCCTCCAAGGTTGATGTTGGCCTCCTGCGCCTGGAGCGGTTGCCAAGCCAGCCCCACAAGCAGCAGCGCAAGCCATTTCTGCTGCGCGTTGATCGGTTGCACCCTGTGCACACATCGTCCCGGCCCGATGGTAAACGAATTTTGAGATTATCGCAGTAATATACTAAAAATTAACACTTTTTCTTACCGGCGTTGGTACCCGCTCTGACGCCATCATCAGCGCCAGGGTAAGCATCAGAAACGCCGCGCAGGCCGGAATGTGCAGATTGAAATCCACCCAGGCCTGCAACGCCGCGGCGGCGCATGCCATCAGGCCGCCCAGCGCCAGGCCCCGCAGCAGCGGATTACGGCGGCGATTCAGCGCCCGCCAGGCCGACCGCAGCGCCAGCGCCGCAAAACCGAGCAGAAAGGCCGAACCGACCAAGCCGTACTCCAGCAGAAATTCCAGGTAATCGTTGTGAGCGTGGTCATAGGTTTTCCTAAGATCGACAGGCCGATAGGCGGGAAACAGCTGCTCAAACGTACCCCCGCCGCTGCCGAGCCAGAGGTAATCCCGCGCCGCCGCCAGGGTTTCCCGGCTGATATTGAGCCGGTCCACATCGCCAAGGTTGGTACTTTCAGCGGTGGATTGGCCCGTCTCCGTCATTCGCGCCACCACCTGCTCAAAGCCAAACCAGCTGCCGACCACGGCCAGATCGACGAGCACCAGCGTAAGCAACAGCACCAGCAGGCCCCGGGGCAGAGGCCGCAGGCGCCAGAGCGCAAGGACCGCCACCAGCCCGAGACTTAGGAAAAAGCCGGCGTTTCCCATGCGCGAGTGCGTCAGCACGAGGCCGATGACGAGCACCACCAGCATCAGCCGCAGCCGCGCCTGGGGCCCGAACAACCACTTCAAAAAACGCCGCACGCCGGAGCCGCCGGCAGCGCCGTGCCCCCGCAACACCTGCCCCACGAGCAGCCCCACGCCCAGCGCCAGACAGGTGTTAAGCAGGCCCGCCAGGTGATTCCGATTGACAAAGGTGCCGGTGGCCAGGCCGATGCCGTAGGTCTTTTTCTCCAGCACCAGCCACTCGGTACCACTGAGCACCATCAGGGACCCGTAAAACGCCTGGACAAATCCAGCCAGCACCATCGCCAGCGCGAGGGCCGCCAGCCGTGACGGACGCTCCAGTAGAACCAGCACCAGCAGGAGCAGCAAACACAGCAGGACCGACTGGAGCCAGACGGTCGCCGACGCAAATACGTCCAGGGAAACGGACCCGGCACCGGGAAGCGGCACGAGCTGCAGCAGACCAAAAGCGAGCCAGCCGGCCAGCAGCAGCAGCGGCCAGCGGTAGCGGTCAAAGGTTTGCCGCCAGCGCTCCCCGGGTATCACCCACACGGCCGTCAGCAGCAGCAGGGAGAGCACCGCTCCCTGGAGCAGCCAGATCGGATCCCGGTTGCTGCCCCACGGAACCGGCGCAAGCACGATACCCCCCAGCAGCGCGGCAAACAGTCCCGCCTCCAGTCTGCTGGAGCTAGCTTGGACGCCCGGCAGACGCCACCCCCCGCACTTCCCGTCCCAGCCAGCGACGACGTTGCCAGGCCCGGGTTACCACAGCATAGTAGCCCGCCGACAGGGCCAGGAATGCGTAGAATCGCAACCACTGGGGCCATGCCAGCCACTGACTGAAAAGACCAAAGCCGGCCAGGAACACCGCGAGCAGCCAGAGCGTCACCACGGTCCGCGCCCGCGCTAAACCAGCCCGGAGAAACAGGTGATGCAGATGATCCTGGCCTGCGCTGAACGGGGATTTGCCGCGTCGCGGCCGTTCGATCATCACGTAAACGGTGTCCATCAAGGGTACCGCGAGCAGCCACAGCGCCGTGACCGGATCGATCAGTGCCCCAGGACCCTGGGAGTGATCGATCAGCAGCCAGGCCAGCAGAAAGCCGAGCCAGAGCGTGCCAGCGTCCCCCAGAAACACGGCGGCGGGACGATTCCCGCGAAAATTCCAAAGCAGAAATACAAACAGGGACGGCATCACCGCCCAGTAAAGGAGCGGCACCGGCTGCTGTGCCAGCAGCGAGGCCGCCACCAGCCCCCCAAGCGCAATCAGCACCAGCCCGCCGGCCAGCCCGTCTACCCCGTCAGCCATGTTGATCGCGTTGATCACCCCGACGGCGCAAAACACGGTTACCGGCAGGGCCAGGGCCCCCAGCAGGAGTTCGCTGGAGTTAACCAGATGACCGAAGGACTGGAGGCTAACGCCGCCGGCCATCACCATGGCGGTGGCGGCAAAAATCTGCGCCGCAAAGCGCGTGGGGGGTGACAGCTCCTTGAGGTCGTCAAACAACCCCACCAGGAGCAGGGCCCCGGCCGCGGCAAACAGAATCCGATAAACCCCCATCGGCTCCGGCACCGCCAGCAGTCCAAACACCGCACCGCCAAACACCGCCAGGCCACCCACCAGGGGCGTTGCCTGTTGATGGACCTTGCGCGCCTGGGGGTGATCCACCAGCCCCAGGCGGGCGGCTGCCGGCGCAAAGGCCCGCAGCAAGATGGCTGCGCTCAAGCCCGCAACCAGCGCACTGATCAAACCTGTACTCATTGCACTCCCCTTCCGGCCGCTGTGGGCCGTAAACCGTTTTCCTCAAGCAACGCAATCCAGCGCGCCATAAACCAGGTGTGCGTGAACTGTCGGCACCCCAGCCGCGCCGCCCGCTCCCCCATGGCCTGGCAGCCCGCCGGGTCGGTTGACCAGGCGCTCAGCGTGGCCGCAGCGACGCGTGCCGAGTCGGCACTGGCGCCGATCCGCGCCTTGACCACAACTCGCGCCACCTCCGCGTCCGCCGAACCGAGGTACAGCACCGGGCGGCCGATGCATGCCACGGCGTAAAACTTGCTCGGCAGAATCAATCCTTCCAGCGACGGGCGGAGGGCGACCAGGTGGGCATCCGCGGCCGCCAGGCTGACCGGCAGCGTCTCGCTGGGCTGATACGGCAGAAAGGTCACATGCTTGAGATGCCGACAGCGGTCCGCAAGGCGTGTCATGCCCACCCCGCCACCGATCATCAGCACCTGCACGGCCGCCTGGTCCGCCAGCTGAATCAGCATATCGGCCAGCATGTCGTCCGGATGGGCGCGGCCGAGATTGCCCGAATACATCACCACAAACCGGTCCGCCACGCCGTGCTTCGTGCGCCACTGCTCAATCGCCGCGGGCGCGGCGGACGGAGTAGGCTCGGACGCGTTTTCAATCAGCCGCTGGCGCTCCGGCGCCAGCCCCAGCGCCGATACTCGGGCGGCCATGGCGCGGCTGATCACTACGTTATTCCGGGCCCGACGCAGTCCCTGGTTGCGCAGAAAACGGGCCAGTGCCGCCGGCAAGGGGCCGAGCAACCCCAGTTCCTGGGCCACCTCTGGAAACAGGTCCTGCAGCCAGTTGAGCAGCCGGGCGCGGCGCAGGCGCACCGCGGGCCACAGAAACGCGGACAGCATCGGCGGATCGGTTTTGCACACCACAAGCTCCCGTGGCCGAACGTTAACCAGCAGCCACCCGCAAGCCCCCAGCACAAAACTCAGGTAATCGAGCAGGCGACCCAGCAGCCGAGTTCGGCCAAACCGCAGCGTGCCGAGCCGGCGCACCTCCACGCCGTCCAGGGTTTCGCGCCGGGTCAGCCGGGCGTCCGAATCCTGATATCGCTGATCTGAAGTGAGAACCGTCACCGCATACCCTCGCTCCGCCAGAACGGTGGCCAGGGAAGCCAGCACCCGGGCCGTGGCCGACTGATCCGGCGCGTAGTAGCGATTGACAAAAATCACCCGCACCGCGGCACCGACCGGCGGCGGGACTTTTGCTGCCCTCGGCGGCAAGACAATCGGACAGCAGCGCCGTATTCTTGAACACTTCGGCTTGCGAACGGGGCTCCGTTTGGCTTCTTCACTGCTGGTGGTCTGTCCCCACTTTGCGCCCAGTAACGGCGCCGACGGCCATCGCGTGCGTCTCTACGCCGCCGGCCTGGCGGAGCGCGGCTGGCAGCTCGACGTGCTGGCCTGCGACCCTCGGGATCTGCCGATCAACACCTCGCCGGAGCTGCTGCGCAGTCTTCCCGACGTAACCCGCGTGCATCACGTCCCCAGCCGCCCCACGGTGCTCGGTCGCCTGGCCGGCGCCAGCACCACCGGTCGTAACGCCTATCGGTTTATTCGCGCAGCGGGAGACCAGCTGCTGAGCAAAAACACCTATCGCGGCGTGTTTTTCTCCACCACCGCCTTCCGCCTGCTGCCGCTCGCGCAGCGCTGGCGAAACCGCTTTTCCGTGCCCTACGTCGTCGACCTGCAGGATCCCTGGTTTCAGACCTACTATCGGGACCATCGCTCGGTGGTGCCGCCGGGCGGGCGGCTGCGGTTTGCGCTGGCCAATGCCCATGCCCGGCGCCACGAGGCGGCGGTACTGAGCCGCGCCGCTGGCGTGGTGACCGTGTCGCCGGCCTATCAAAAAGAGCTGCGGGCCCGTCACACCGGCCTCGCGCAGACCCCGTTTCTGACCTTGCCCTTCGGCGCCTCGACGGCCGAAGTCAGGGTGGCACGGGAGACGGCCCAGTCCTTCTTTGATCCGCAGGACGGCCGCATTCACCTGGCTTACGTGGGCCGCGGCGGCGAAGATCTGTGGCCCGCCTTCGCGCCGCTGTTTACGGCCCTCAAGGCCGCCACTGAACGCCGGATTCACCTGCACTGCATCGGCACTTCCTACGCGCCACCGGGCCGCGAAACCCCGTCCCTCAAGCCGCTGGCCGAACAGCTCGGCGTGGCGGACCGGGTCAGCGAATACCCGGCCCGCATTGACTACTTTGAGGCCCTGCGCTGCCTTCAGGACACGCACGGCATCGTGCTGCCGGCCTCCAGCGACCCTGGCTACAACGCCTCCAAGGTGCACAACACGGTGCTGTGCGGTCCGCCGGTGCTCGGCCTGGTTCATGAGGACAGCGTGGCCCAGCAGCTGTGGACCGGTCTTGCTCCCCAGCTGGAGCTGGTGACCGTTGGCGCCGAGGCCGCCAGCGCGGCAGTGCAGCGCTGGTTGAGTCGGCTGCCGCAGCCCTCAACGCTGGTCACTGACTATCCTTTTGAGGCCCGCCACCAGGCGCAACAGCTGGCGGGCTTTCTGGAGCAGGTGATCTGACCGGACCCAGCGCCCGGGCTGGATTGCCGCCGTAGCGCGTGTGCGGGTTCGCGTCCGAGGTCAACACCGCGCCCAGCTGAATCACAGCCCCTTCGCCGATGGTAACGCCGGGCGCAATGCGGCAGCAGGCGGCGAGCCAGGCCGCATCGCCCACGGTGATCGGCTGGGTGATCAGGTCAAACGTTGACTTCGACCAGTCGTGGCTCCCCGTGCACAGGTACACTCCCTGGGAGACGCAGCAGTGGCTGCCGATCGTGACGGTGGCCAGGTTGTCGATCCAGCTGCCTTCGCCAAGCCAGGAGTATTCTCCCACGCTTAGGCGCCAGGGAAACTTGATGCGAACCCGCGGCTTGATCACTACGCCTTTGCCCATGCGCGCGCCGAAACCGCGCAGCAGGAGCCGTCGCCAGGCCGAGCCGGGGAGCGAGGAGGCAACGAGACGGCCGCAAACCAGCCACAGCACTTCCACACCGCGGGAGCGGCCCCGGTCAAAGTTCCCGTTATTGAACGTATCGAGCCTCATGATCCTGCCCCGGACCCCCGGCGGTCGAGCAGGTGCAAAGCCAGGTTGACCTCCGCCAGCAGCCGCTGCCAGGCGTAGAACCAGCCCCGGCGCCCGTCAAAGATCCCGCCGCGTAGGAGCAGCACGTGGAAAAACACCAGCAGCGGGGCAAACGGAATGTGGCGCCGCACCCAGTCAGCTTTGCTCAAACCCGGCGCGGTCAGCAGCTTGTGCGCTTCCTCCCGCGCATAACGGTCCTGGCTGGCCACCCAGCGCGCCAGGGGTTTGCGATCATCGTGAGCGATGGCCTGCGTCAGCCGACCCTGCGGGCCGTTAACCCGCAGCCGCTCGGCGTGCCCGTCCGGCTCGTAGCGGGCGCCCTCGAGCCGAAACAGCACCGGACGCGGCGGCAGGATCGCGCAGCGCACCGCCCGGCCCCAGACCAGGTACCGAAAAGGCGCGGCAAACGAAACGTCGCTGGCAGGATCCAGCCGGGCTATCTCCTCCCGGGTGCCCGGGCTGATCACGTGGTCCGCATCCAGGCTCAGCACCCAGGGAGTGCTGATTTGCTCAAGGCCAAAATTGCGCTGCGCCGCAAAGTTATCAAAGCTGCGCCCATAGACCTCGACCTGGTCAAAGCGGCGCAGGATCTCGAGCGTCTTATCGGTGCTGCCGCTGTCCACGATTACAATCCGCGCCGCCCAGTTCAGGGCCACGAGGGTTCGCTCGAGGTTGTCCTGCTCGTTGTACGTGAGCACCAGCGGTGTGATCTCCTTAAGCTGCACGGGCGTTTCCCACCTTGCGGTAGATGTTCTTCAGCGCCCCAGCGACCGCCGGCCAGGCAAAGTGCTCCCGGGCCAGCGCCAGTCCGTTTTGCCCCATGCGCGTCAGCTGCTCTGGCTCCGCCAGCAGCCGCTTGAGCGCATCTGCCAGCGCACCCGCATCTCGCTCCACCACCAGGCCGGCGCCGGCCCCGGCGACCTCCTCCGCCAGCCCCACCTCAGTGCTGAGCAACACCGGCGTCCCATGCGCCAGCGACTCCAGCACCGCCACGCCAAAATTCTCCGAGTGTGAAGGCAGAACCATCAGATGGGCCTGCGCCAGCAGCTCCCGCTTGCGATCACCGTCTACCCAGCCGATGAAGTGGACCCGCGAGGCAAGCTTGAGAGCCGCCACCCGGGCCTTGAGTTCGGCTTCGTAGGGGGCATCGCCGGCGCCGGCAATGTCCAGCCGCAGGCCCCGGGGCGGCACGTCGATCTGGCTGAGCGCAGCCAGCAGCAGATCAATGCCTTTTTTGGGATGGAGCCGGCTGAGAAACAGCAGCCGAAAGGGCCCGGCCGAACGTTCACTCCCGGCGTTCGGCACCGGCTCGATGCCATGGGGTACCACCAGGCCGCGCACCCGCAGCCCGACCTCAGCGCACTCCTCAAGCTCTTTCCGGGAGGTGAAATGCACCGCGTCGGCGCCTTCCAGGTTGGCGCGCTCAAGCAGCTTGAGATAAAGCCGTTTGCGGCCGGACCGCTGGCCCAGGGACCAGTGGCAAAGCTGCCCCAGCGGTCGGCACAGATAGGGTTTGCCCAGGCGCCGAGCCCACCGCATGGACTGGGTGGACAGGTAGGAGAACACCGCGTGGACGTGCAGCACGTCCCACTCCTGATGGTGCTCGCGCAGCCAGCTGATCGCCTCGGGACACACGATGTGCTCGTCAAACCACCGGATACCTCGCCGCCGCCGTTCAAATGCAAGCACCGGAACGCCCGCCTCGTCGTGCCAGCGCCCCAGTGGCAGCGACCGATTGTCCGGGCCGTGGTCGTTGGTCGTCAGCACGCCGGCCTGGCAGCCCGCGTCGTTGAGCGCCCGCACCAGCGGCGGCAGCGCCGCGCTGGGGCCGCCGCGCAGCGGCGACAGGGACGGAATCACGTGCAGTACGCGCAGCGGATCAGCCGGCATCACTCAGCGCCCCTTCGCTCAGCGTCTTAAACGCAGCGGTTACGCCATCGGTCATAGCCGCATAGTTGAAATGTTCATGCACCAGCAGCCGCGCGTTGTCGCCCCAACGCCGCAAACGGTCCGGTTGAGACAGCAGCTCGCTCAGCTGGTCCCGTAGCGCCGTCTCGTTGCCGGCCGGAAAGATCCGGCCCGTATCCCGCCCCTCAATCAGGTCCGCGGCGCAGCCAACGGAATCGCTCACCAGCGCCGGCACCCCCACGGCAAATGCTTCGTTTACTGCCAGCCCCCACGTCTCTATCGTTGACGGTAGAACCAGCAGGTCGGCGGTCCGGTACACGGCCGGCATCAGTGACTGGTTATGAAAGCCCACAATACGGACCGAGTCGGCACCGCCGGCGATCGACGCGATCTCCCCGGAAAGCTCACCGGTGCCCGCGAACACCAGCGAGGTATTCGCCAAGTTTGCGGCAAGAAAGGCCCGCGTCAGCAGCGCCGGCTCCTTACGCGGAACCAGTTTGCCGACGAACAGCACCACGCGATGATCTGGAGGAATCCGCCACTTTAGACGCAGTTCCGCTGCCGCCTGCTGCACCCGTTCCAGGGCTGAAAAGTGATTCAGGTCCACCGCCGCCGGGGAGGCAAACAGGCGATCCGCCGGGAGCCCGTGATGGCGAAAATAGGCGCGACTGTGCCGCCCGACGTAAAGCGCACCACCCAGGCTCGAAAACGCCCGCCGAACCACCCGATCGCTCAACCAGCGGCCGAGGCTGCGCTGGCGGTCCAGTAGGTGCGAATCGCCTCGCAAAACCGTTGGCCCGGGGAGGCGCCGCAGCAGCAACGCCGGCAGCAAGGACCGGTAGCGATAGCCCAGGAGCAACGTCAGGGCCGGGCGAAAGCGGGCAACGCGCGGCCACAGATCGGGATTGTTGAGTCCAGCGTAGTGATGCGCTCCGGGATCCCGGGCCAGATTGGGTACCCACTCCATTGGGTAACCTTCGGTCAGCGGTGTGTCCCATTGCACGGCCTGACCAAATTCCTGGTCATAGCCGCCCCGGGCGTCGGGCCGGTCGAGATAAAACACCCGCAGCGGCACCGGGAACTGCGCCGCCATCCAGCGAAACCAGGGCGCGTAGTACTGGATCGGATGGGTCGCGACAATCGCCAATCCGCGGTCCGTTGCCCTGGTCACGGAAAAGGCTTTGAGTCGGGTATCGACGAAACGACACGCTCACTGTAAATCTGCCGGTAGGCCCAGGCGCCCAGGTGATTGAGCGTGAGAAACATCACGATGATGCTCATCAGTGTGCCCCCCACCATCTTCACCGCGGTGACTTCCAGGATCAGGCTGTTGAGCATCACCACCGCCGCTGTTCCCCACACCAGGTCCACGGCCCCGAAGCGGGCAACCAGCAGGCGCATGCCGAGCCCCAGCACCAGGCCCCAGAAGAAAATCGGTACAAACATGCCCGGCACACCAAAATCGATATAGCTCTCCGCCATGTAGCCCAGGCTGATGGAGGTGCCCTCAAAGCTCGAGGCGAGCCGCAGGCCGGTGTAGTACATGGTCTGCTCCGAGTCCGACAGCAGCGGCGGCTTGTCCGGAAACAGAATGCGTGGGGTGAAGATATGGGTGACGGCCCGCCACCACAGAGCGCCACCTTCGTGGGCGCGTACCGCGGGTACGTGCAGCAGCGCATTGGCGAAGTAGTCCACGTAGGCGATGCGTTCGGCAAGCCGATTGGCCGCTTCGGCATACTCATCCACCTCCGTTGCGGCCGCCAGGTCAAACGCGTTGGCAAGGCTCTCGGAGGTGCCACGGACCACCACCTGCTGGCCGGTACCCTGGTTGAGAAACTGGCGCTGCTCCACCTTGATCGCTGTCCAGAACACGGCCAGGCCGAGGCCGAGCAAGACCAGTCCAAAGCCTAGCGCTACCCGCCGCAGCTCAAAGCCCGGGCGGCAGAAAAAGTAGCCCAGCACCAGAATCAAAATGACCTCTTTCCAGGCGGAAAAGTAAGCGGCAAATCCGAGCACCACCTCCGCGCCGCAGATCACCGCCAGCCAGGCATACCCGGCGCGGGACCGGAACACGGCGCAAGTGAGCGCAAACACCAGCGCCCATTTCAGATCTATCAGCGGCAGGATGATCTGGGTGACTGAGCCAGGGAGTGAGTACTGCAGATTCTTCAGGACCGAGGAGCCCGCTATGGTGATCAGCGTGGCCACCACCAGGCGCTGGAGAATTCGCGTGCCGGACGGTTCCGGCGCGACCGCTGATACGGGATCCGCGGTCAGCGGCAGCAGCCGCCGGGCCAGCGCCAGCCCCCCCACCAGAGTCAACAGCCCCAGCAACGACAGGACGGTCGCCTCCCCCAGGGCGCCCATTACCGGGTGCATGGCCCCGAAAGAGCCGGCCACAAGCATGTCGTTGAGCGGAATGCCAAGCAGGTTGGCGTGCAGCAGTTTGGTGCTGGCCTGGAGCCACTGATACACCACCACCATCATCGCCAGCGGCGGTTCCCGGGGCGTCCAGAGCGTCATCACCGCAAGCGCCAGCACGGCAAAACAAAGCAGCGTGAGGGGATAACTGTCCAGCGGCGCCCGCACCAGCACAACCGCCAGCGGGACCAGCACCAGAGCCAGGGCCCGCAGCTTGGCCCGCTGAGATACGAGCTGTTCCCTAAGCCTCATGAGATGCCCAGCTCCCGGTAGACCTCGCGCCAGCAGCGCCCGAACTGCTCTCCCAGACTCTGCGCTCCGGCGCGGGCCGCAGCGCCCATCTGGCGAATGCGTCCCGGGTTGTGAACCAGCGGCTCCAGCGCCGCCGTTAGAGCGGCGGGATCGGCGGTCGGGCACACCCGGCCATCCACACCGTCGTCCACAACCTCCGGCAATCCGCCATCGGGATAAACCACCGCCGCCACGCCGGCCGCCTTGGCCTCGATGACCACCGCTCCCAGCGCCTCGTTGCAGCGGGATGGAACCACCAGCAGATCCACGGCGGCAAAAAACGGTGCCATGTCCTTGAGATAACCCCATTCGTGGCGCCAGGGTTCAGCGGCGCCGGCGAGCTGCTCGTAGGCGGGCGTGACCTCTCCCGCCAGGACGAGGCTGACGTCCAGGCCCCGGCCTCTAAGGTCCCGCACGGCTGCCAGCAGGTCCGCTATTCCCTTGTGCTCCGCCAGCTGGCCCGCAAATCCCAGCACCACACTTCCGGAGGGACGATCGCCGCCTTCCGAGGTCGCGACGGCGCCTCGGATAAAAGGTCGGGAACGAATCACCGTGAGCCGTGCCGGATCGCAGCCGGCAGCGACCAGTGCCCGGGCGACGAAGTCCGAGATGGCAACCACCGAATTCACGCGGGCAAGGGTTTGTCCCCAAAGCCATTGGCGGGCCCGGCCTTCTACATCCGGCAAATCGCCACAGCGAAATACCAGGGGCGTGCGGGTCCACCATAGCAGCGGCAAGAAGTTGAGCAGGGTTCGGGGCGAGGCAATCTGCAGCGCGCCGATCGATTCCCGCCGTAGCAGGCGGGCCAGCTGCAGGTTGGCGCGGGCGATCACCGCCAGCGCCGTCAGCCACTGCCATGCGCTGGTGCTGCGGCCCAGCCGATCGTGGTAGTCCACCTCGGTCCAGGCGATCTTCAGCGCTTCCAGCTGCGGTACAACGTGTTTGCGGCCCCAGTGTTCGTGCACCGCCACCTGAACCGGCGTGCCGTTTTCACTAAGGACCTGAAGCACATCAATGTTGCCCCGTTCCCGACCGTAAAGCACGATGCTGTCCAGCAGCAGCAGCACGCCCGGCCTCACGACGCCAACGCCTCAAGGATGTCGAGATAGCGGCGCGCCACCACCGGCGCGTCAAAGGCCGATTCGGCCCGCCGTCGGCAGGCCTCCCTGGACACCGTCTCAAGCTGCTGCACTGCGGCCACCCCCTCGGCGGCATCGCGAATCAGAAATCCATGCCTTCCCGGCTCGATAATCTCCGGCGCTGCGCCGCGGGGACAGGTGATCACCGGCGTTCCGCAGGCGAGGGCCTCGACGAACACGATGCCGAACGGCTCGTTCCATTGAATCGGTACCAGCATGGCCGCCGCGGCGCCCAGCAGCGCCTGCTTGGCCGCGTCGTCTACGGGGCCCACGTATTCAATCTGGCTATCCAGCTGGGGCGCAATCTCCTGGTCAAAGTAGGCCGCGTCCCGACCGCTCTCGGCGCGGTTGCCGGCAATGATCAACCTCCGCCCGGCACGGCGGGCAATGTCAATGGCCACGTGGGCGCCCTTGATCGGTTCGACCCGGCTCAGAAACACCAGCGGCGCATCTTCCGGCACCTCGGCGGAAACGGTGATCGAAGCGCAGTCCACCGCGTTGGGAACGGCATGCCAGGTGCCGCCGGCGGGGCGGCCGCGGCCGGCGATGTATTCGCTGCAGCCGCTGAACTGAAGCCGCGGACCGGCCAGGCGGTGGGCCAGCCGAATGGTGCGCGCGGTGGGTTCGCGCTGAAAACACATCAGCGCCGGTAAGTCCCGGGCGCGCAACAGATACAGCAGGCGGGAAAAGCTGTGCACTACGTCGGCTTCGAAATGGCGTACGGCGGACCGCATTGCACCGGCATTGCCCAGATGACCCCAAACGCCGGATCCCTCCGAAGGCCACGGCACCAGCCTATCGGCGGGTTCGGTGCTGTCGGGATGAGCCAGCAGAAGCACCTGGTGGCCCGCGGCGCGATAGTGACGCAGCAGCAACGCAACCACTCGCTCAATCCCGCCATACAGGCGCGGCGGTACCGGCAGAAACGGATCAGCAGAAAGGACAATATTCAATTCAGCACACCTTTCGGGCCGGGTGAAGACGCACTGGCAGAAAACGCCGTATTCATTTTTTTAGGGCTCCTCTCACGCAGGCCAGGTAGCGCTCCGATTCCCGCTGCCAGTTAAAGCGGTCGTTAAACGCTGCCCGGGCCGCCGCCGCCGCCCGTCCGGGAGCGACGTGATCATCGATCCACCGGTTCAGCACCGCCGGGTCCATCGGGTTGTCCACCAGCTGCGCTGCCGCGCCCAGCTGCGGAGCCAGATCCTGGTGGGCGCCGGTCTTGCTAAGCAGGCAGGGAAGCCCGACGGCGAGGTAGGTGAAGATCTTGTTGACCAGGCACAGGTCTCTATTCGGCGGCGCGGTGGGCTCCAGCGCCAGCCCGCAGTCATGCGCAGCGGCCAGCTCGTATAGATCGTCCGGCGGCACCAGCGACATCAGCCTCAGCTGCACGCGGTATCGCTCGGCTTCTGCGTCGAGTTCCCGGTCAAATCCCGGCACCGGTTTGCCCACCAGCGTCAGCGCCACCGGGCGGCGCAAGGCACCGGCCACCTCAAGTAGACTCTGCAGGCCCCGATCCGGACCGATGGTCTGGGAGAACCAGAAAAAGCGGATTGGCTGGTCCGGCCGCTGCGCCAGCGGTGGCGGCGGAGAAAGCGGCGACCGCGGCTGGGGAAAGACATTCAATATCACCTCCGCCGCTACCGCATAACGCTGCTGCAGCACCTCGGCGATGCCGGGCGAGGACGCGCTGACGTAAGCCGCCCCCGGCAGATAGGCCCGTTCAAGCGCGGTGCGCAAACGGCGCTCAAAATGCTGGTGTTCGTGCAGTTCGTCCACGTGACTGTCTTCAGCATCAAAGGCGTAGGGCACGCCGCGATCGGTCGCCACCTCCGCCGCTGCCGGCAGGGCCGCCAAGTTGTGCGCAATTACCAGATCAAAATCTGTTTCGCGCAGCGCTGCCCGCAGCCGGCGACAGGCCGGCTGAAAAGCTTCGGCCAGCAACCAGCGACCGGGTTTGAGCTTCAGGTGAAAAACAATCCTCAGCATCACCCGATAGCCTTCCTGCCGCAGGCGCGCCAAGCGTCGCCGCCACGTCGGCTGGCGCAGGAGTCGAGGCCCCGTGAGTTCTCGGCTTTCGGGCATGGCCTGATCAAGCTCGGAAAACCAGGGCACCTGATCGGACACCGCCACCGTGACGTGGTAGCTCGCCGACCGCAGCGCATGCGCCTCCTTCACGAGGCGCGGATTCGACGACAGGTGGCCCGGGCTCACCAGACAAACCGTTCGGGTGAGGGGCTTAGACACGGTGCTCCCCGCGCCGGCGACCCATCCGAAGGCGCCGATAACCGAGGTCGTAGACCAG
>JBCCVP010000044.1:0-32520 GCA_039195135.1 Pseudomonadota bacterium
GGCGCCGGCTTTCCCACCGGTCTGAAGTGGAGCTTCATGCCGCGCAACGTGCCGGGGCAAAAATACGTGCTTTGCAACTCCGATGAGTCAGAGCCCGGCACCTGCCACGACCGGGATATCCTGCGCTACAACCCCCACGCGGTGGTCGAGGGCATGATCATCGGCGGTTACGCCATGGGCTGCACCGTCGGCTACAACTACCTGCGCGGCGAATTCCATCACGAGCCTTTTGAGCGCTTCGACCACGCGGTGCAGGAAGCTTACGAAGCGGGCTACCTAGGAAAGAACATCCGCGGCAGCGGGATCGACTTTGATCTCTACACGGCGCTCGGCGCCGGCGCCTACATCTGTGGTGAGGAAACGGCGCTGATGGAGTCGCTGGAAGGTAAAAAAGGCCAGCCCCGCTTCAAGCCGCCGTTCCCGGCCAATTTTGGGCTCTATGGCAAACCCACCACCATCAACAACACCGAATCGTTTTCGTCGGTGCCGGCTATCTTGCGCAACGGTGCCGACTGGTTTTTAGAAATTGGCAAGCCCAACAACGGCGGGCCGAAATGTTTCTCCGTCTCCGGGCACGTGAACAAGCCGGGAAACTACGAGCTTCCGCTGGGTATTCCCTTCAAGGACATGCTGGAAACGGCCGGCGGCGTGCTGGGCGGCCGCGAGCTCAAGGCGGTGATCCCCGGCGGATCGTCCATGCCGGTGCTGCCGGCGGAAACCATGCTGGAAATCACCATGGATTTTGACAGCCTGCAGAAGGCCGGCTCGGGCCTGGGCTCCGGCGCGGTGATCGTGATGGACGAGACCACCTGCATGGTTCGGGCCTGCCAGCGCATCTCCCGCTTTTACTACAAAGAATCCTGCGGCCAGTGCACCCCCTGTCGGGAGGGCACGGGCTGGATGTACCGGGTGCTGACGCGCATTGCTGAAGGTCGCGGCCGGCCGGAGGACATCGGGCTGCTCAAATCTGCCGCGGGCCAGATCGAGGGCCACACCATCTGCGCCTTCGGCGAAGCCGCCGCGTGGCCGGTACAGGGTTTTCTGCGCCACTACTGGCACGAGTTTGAGTACTTTGTTGAGCACGGTCGGTCGATGGTTGAAGGTGCGGCGCCGGGGGTGGCGGCATGAGCGAGACCGCAGCGCCCCAGAAGGCCGATACGGTCGAGATCGAAATCGACGGCATCACCATGGAGGCTCCAAAAGGCTCCATGATCATCGAGGCGGCGGACAAGGTGGGCATTGCCATTCCCCGCTTCTGCTACCACCGGAAACTTTCCATCGCGGCCAACTGCCGCATGTGCCTGGTGGACGTGGAGAAAGCGCCGAAGCCGCTGCCGGCCTGCGCAACGCCGGTGATGGACGGCATGAAGGTCTACACCCAGTCCAAGCGGGCCCAGTCCTCGCAGCAGAACGTGATGGAATTTCTGCTGATCAACCATCCGCTGGACTGTCCGATCTGTGATCAGGGCGGTGAGTGTGAGCTGCAGGACGTATCCATGGGTTTTGGTCGCTCCGCGTCGCGCTTTACCGAGCGCAAACGGGTGGTCAAAGACGAAGACCTGGGTTCCCTGATCAGCACCGAGATGACCCGGTGCATCCACTGCACCCGCTGCGTGCGGTTTCTGGACGAGATTGCCGGCACCAACGAACTGGGCGGCATGGGGCGCGGAGAAAAAACGTTTATCTCCACGTTCATCGAGCGGTCGGTTGACTCGGAGCTGTCTGGCAACATCATCGACCTCTGTCCGGTAGGGGCCCTGACCAACAAGCCGTTTAGGTTTTCCGCCCGTGCCTGGGAGCTGCGGGCCCGGCCGGCGATATCCAACTTCGACAGCGTCGGCGCCAACCTTCACTATCACCAGCGCCGGGGCCGGATCCTGCGCGCGGTGCCGCGGGACAATGACCAGGTCAACGAAAGCTGGCTGGCGGACCGGGACCGCTGGGGATTTCACGGCCTCCAGGATGATGACCGGGCGCAGGTGCCGCAGCAGCGCATCGACGGCACCTGGCAGGAAATTTCCTGGGAGCAGGCGCTGGACGCGGCAGGCGCGGCGCTGAAGACGGAGCAGAAAGGTTTTCTGCTGTCGCCGCGCGCCAGCAATGAAGAGCTTTATCTGGCGCAGAAGCTGGCCCGGGGCCTTGGCTGCCACAACATTGACCACCGGCTGCGGGAACGCGACCTGTCGGATCAGGCGCACCTGCCCGACGCGCCGTCGCTGGGTCGGCCGCTGAGCGAACTGAGTCAGGCCGGCGCGGTGCTTCTGGTCGCGAGCAACGTGCACCACGAGCAGCCGCTGGTGGGGCACCAGGTGCGCCAGGCCTGGCGTGCCCAGGCGCCGGTTTATTGCCTGGCATCGCGTCGCTATGTGAAGCACTTTGAACCCGCCGTGGAACGCCTGCTGCGCCCATCGCAGCTTGCCGCCGAACTGGCGGCGGTGGCCAGCGCCCTCGGCGCCAGCCCCGCCGGCGCGCTGCGGGATCTGGTGGCCGCAGCGCAGCCTGATGCGCAGGCAGAGCAGATTGCCGCAGGCCTAAAAGACGCGGCCAACCCGGCGGTGCTGCTGGGTCATGCCGGCGTGCTGGCGCCCGATGCATCCACCCTGCGCGCGCTGGCGAGGTTGATCGCCGAAGCGGCGGGCGGCACCTACGGGGAGCCACCGCTGGGCGCCAACGGCGCCGGCGCCTGGCTGCTGGGGGCCGTGCCCCACCGCGATGCCCAGGGCAGCGCCACCGATGGCGGTCGGACCGCCCGGGAGATGCTGGCCGGCGGGCTGGACACGATGGTGGTCTACGACTTTGAGCCGATGCTGGACTGCGCGGAAGGCGCCGCCGCCACCAGCGCGCTGACGCGCTGCTCGCAGGTGATCTACATCGGTCCGTTTGTCACGCCGGAGGTCCAGCAGTACGCGGATCTCATTTTGCCGCTGGCGCCGCTGCCCGAGTGCGAAGGCAGCCTGACCAACCTCAACGGTCATGTGCAGGGCAGCGCCGTGGCGGCGAAGCCGGCCGGCGAAGCCCGGCCGGGCTGGAAAATCCTTAAGGCCCTGGCGGATCGTGTCGCGCTGGACGGGTTTGATTTTGTCAATTTTGCTCAGGTGCACGAAGAAGTGCTGGACGTGCTGAAAACCCGCCAGGCGCGGGATTACGCCACGCCAGAATCGCTGTCGGCGTTTCCGGCGGGGGAGGGCAGCGAGGTCCTGACCGAGGTGCCGGTCTACGCCGGTGATGCGGTGCAGCGCCGCAGCTTCCACCTGCAGCGCACGGCCCACGGCGACGATGGAAGCCTGTGCTTTCCGGCGGATGACCTGCCGGCATCGGAGGAGCCGGTCACGGTGGCCACGGCCGCGGGCCAGGCCACCCTGGGCGCTCGGGTCGACGATGATCTGGCCCCGGGTACCGTTCGCCTTGCTGCCGGCACCGTGCCGGGGGCGGAGCTGGGCAACGTCAGCCACCTGACGATAGCCGCTGGCGACAGCGATGAATGAGTCACTGATTTTTGTCGCCTGGACCCTGGCGAAGATCCTGATCATCGTCATTCCCGTGACGCTGGCGGTGGCCATGTTTGTCTACGCGGAACGCAAAGTGATCGGCTTCATGCACGCCCGTATGGGTCCCAACCGGGTTGGCCCCTTCGGTCTTTTTCAGACCTTCGCGGACGTTTTTAAGCTGCTGATGAAGGAAGTGATTCTGCCCACCTCCGCCAACCGCTTTCTGTTCCTGCTGGCGCCCCTGATTGCGCTGGCGCCGGCGCTGGCTGCCTGGGCGGTGATTCCGTTTGACTCGAAGCTCGTGCTGGCCAATGTCAACGCCGGTCTGCTCTACGTGCTGGCTATGACGTCCCTGGGTGTGTACGGCGTGATCATTGCCGGCTGGGCGTCCAACTCCAAATACGCATTTCTTGGCGCCATGCGCTCCGCGGCGCAGATCGTGTCCTACGAGATCGCCATGGGCTTTGCGCTGGTCGGGGTGCTGATTGCGGCCGGCAGCCTGAATCTCGTGGAGATCGTGGAGGCCCAGAGCGGCGGCATCTGGAAATGGTTCTTCCTGCCGCTGCTGCCGCTGTTTGTGATCTATTTCATCTCCGGCGTGGCCGAAACCAACCGCGCGCCCTTCGACGTGGCGGAAGGGGAGTCGGAGATTGTCGCCGGCTTTCACGTGGAGTACTCCGGCGCGCCGTTTGCGGTGTTTTTCCTCGCCGAATACGCCAACATGATTCTCATCGCGGCGCTGTCTGCCACGCTGTTCACCGGCGGCTGGCTGTCACCGTTTCCGGCGCTGCTGCCAGACCACGCGCTGTGGTTCTTTGCGAAAACCTTTTTCTTCTGCTTCCTCTACCTGTGGTTCAGATCCACCTTTCCCCGCTACCGCTATGACCAGATCATGCGGCTGGGCTGGAAGGTGTTCATCCCCATCACCATCGTCTGGCTGTTGGTGGTGGCTCTGATGGTGGTGCAGAAATGGCTTTGGTGGGCCCCATGAACGCGGCCGTCCAATATCTTAAATCGCTGGCGCTGCTCGAACTGCTGAAGGGCATGGCGCTGACGCTGCGCTACATGTTCGCGCCAAAATTCACCGTGCGCTATCCGGAAGAAAAGACGCCGAAGTCGAACCGGTTTCGGGGTCTGCATGCACTGCGCCGCTACCCCAACGGGGAGGAGCGGTGCATCGCGTGCAAGCTGTGCGAAGCGGTCTGTCCGGCCCTGGCCATCACCATCGACTCGGAGCCCCGGAACGATGGATCCCGGCGCACCACCCGCTACGACATCGATCTTTTTAAGTGCATCTACTGCGGCTTCTGCGAAGAGTCCTGCCCGGTGGACTCGATCGTGGAAACCCACATCCACGAGTTCCACTTTGAAAATCGCGGCGAAAACGTGGTCACCAAGCAGCAGCTGCTGGCGATCGGTGACCGATTTGAAGGCGAACTGGCGGCTGCCCGGCGCCAGGACGCGGCTTACCGGTGACGCGACCATGCCTGCGATGAATCTGGAACAGATTGTTTTCTACGTACTCGCGGCCGCTCTCGTGGCGGCTGCGCTGGCGGTGATCACCGCCCGCAACCCGGTGTACTCGGCGCTCTATCTGGTGCTGTGTTTTTTCACGAGCGCAGCCATCTGGCTGCTGCTGGAGGTTGAGTTCCTGGCCATCGTGCTGGTGCTCGTTTACGTGGGCGCGGTGATGGTGCTGTTCCTGTTTGTGGTGATGATGCTGGACATCAACGTCGCCCCGCTGAAGGAAGGGTTTGCGCGCTATCTTCCGGTGGGGCTACTGGTGGCCGCGGCCATGCTGGCGGAGATGCTGCTGGTGCTGAGCGCCCAGCGCTTTGGCCTGGAACAGTTTCCGGCGCCGCCGAAAAATCCCGAGGGCTACAGCAACACCCAGGAACTCGGGTCGGTGCTGTACACCGACTACGTCTATCCGTTTGAGATTGCCGCCGTCATCCTGCTGGTAGCTATTGTAGCCGCCATTGCCTTGACGCTCCGGCGCCGACCCAAGACCCGCTATCAGACCCCTTCGCGGCAGGTCATGGTGAAAAAAGAAGACCGTCTGAAAGTGATTTCCATGGCGGCGGAGAAATCGGGGAACGAGTCATGATCGGGTTGAACCACTTTCTGATCCTCGGCGCGATACTTTTTTGTATCTCCGTCGCCGGGGTGTTTCTAAACCGAAAAAACGTGTTGATCCTGCTCATGGCCATCGAACTGATGCTGCTGTCGGTCAACATGAACTTTGTCGCCTTTTCCCGTTTTCTCGGCAATACCGACGGGCAGGTGTTTGTCTTTTTTATTCTTACGGTGGCGGCGGCGGAAGCGGCCATCGGGCTGGCCATTCTGGTGGTGCTGTTTCGCAACCGCGAGACCATCAACGTGGCTGAGCTTGATTCCCTCAAGGGCTAGGCGATGATGGCAAATCAGTATCTGGCCATCGCGCTCGCGCCGCTGTTTGGCGCCATCGTTGCTGGCCTGTTCGGTCGGCAGATTGGCCGCGCCGGGGCCCACTGGATCACCATCGCCGCCGTCACGGTGTCCACCGTGCTGTCGCTGGATGTGCTGCGCCGGTTCCTGTTTGACGGTCTGCCGGTGTACAACGAGTCGGTCTACACCTGGATGGTGAGCGGCGGCATTCGCTTTGAGGTGGGCTTTTTGGTCGACAAGCTCACCGCGGTGATGATGTGCGTGGTCACCTTCGTGTCGCTGATGGTGCACATCTACACCATCGGCTACATGCGGGAAGATCCGGGCTACCAGCGGTTTTTTGCCTACATCTCCCTGTTCACCTTCGCCATGCTGATGCTGGTGATGGCCAACAACTTCATGCAGTTGTTTTTTGGCTGGGAAGCGGTTGGCCTCGTCTCCTATCTGCTGATTGGCTTCTGGTACAAAAAGCCAACCGCCATCTTTGCCAACCTGAAGGCTTTCCTGGTGAACCGGGTGGGCGACTTTGGTTTTCTGCTCGGCATCGCGGCGGTGCTGATGACGTTCGGCAGCCTCGATTATGCGGAGGTCTTTGCCGCTGCGCCGACCGCCACCGGCGCCACTATCGAACTGTTCGAGGGGCGGCCCTGGGACCTGATGACGGTGATCTGCATCCTGCTGTTCATCGGCGCCATGGGAAAATCGGCCCAGGCCCCGCTGCATGTGTGGCTGCCCGATTCCATGGAAGGCCCCACGCCCATCTCGGCGCTGATCCACGCCGCCACCATGGTGACCGCCGGCATCTTTATGGTGGCGCGCATGTCGCCGCTTTACGAGCTTTCTGAAACGACCTTGAGCGTGGTGCTGGTGATCGGCGCGTTTACCGCGTTCTTTATGGGCCTCATTGGCCTGGTGCAGAACGACATCAAGCGCGTGGTGGCCTATTCCACCCTGTCGCAGCTGGGCTACATGACGGCGGCGCTGGGCGCCTCGGCCTACTCGGCGGCCATTTTCCACCTGATGACCCACGCGTTCTTCAAGGCGCTGCTGTTCCTGGGGGCCGGGTCCGTGATCATCGCGATGCACCACAAGCAGGACATGCAGGAGATGGGCGGCCTGCGCCGCTACATGCCCATTACCTGGATCACCGGCATCATCGGCACGCTGGCGCTGATCGGGTTTCCCGGCTTTTCCGGTTTCTATTCCAAAGACGCCATCATCTCCGCCGTCGAACATGCCGGCCGGGCCGGGCAGGGGTTTGCGACGGTAGCGCTGGTGGCCGGCGTGTTTGTCACTGCGCTCTACAGTTTCCGACTGCTTTATCTGACCTTCCACGGCAAGCCGCGGATGGACGATCACACCCGGGAGCATCTCCACGAGTCTCCCTGGGTGGTGACCCTGCCGCTGATTCTGCTGGCCATTCCCTCGGTGGGCATTGCCTGGTTCAGCGCCGGCCCGCTGCTGTTTGGAGACTTCTGGGGCGACGCCATTTTTGTCGCCGAAGGCCGCGACCCGCTGTCCCACCTGCGGGAGATCTGGAACGGCCCGGTGGGCTTTGCGCTGCACGGCTTCGTGACCCTGCCGGTGTGGCTGGCTTTGGGCGGCGCGGCCATCGCCACCTACATCTACCTGTTTAATCCAGCGTTGGCAGGTTCTATCCGCAAGGGTCTGGGCCCGCTGGTCTCGGTGCTTGAGAAAAAATACGGCTTCGATGAGCTCTACCAGAAGCTCTTTGCCAGCGGCAGCCGGGGCCTTGGCAGCGTGTTCTGGCGTGGCGGAGACCAGACCATCATCGATGGGCTGATCGTCAACGGCAGCGCCCGCACCGTGGGCTGGCTCTCCGGCGTGGTGCGTAAAATCCAGACCGGCCGCCTGTATGCCTATGCCTTCGCCATGATTCTGGGTCTGATCGGCCTCCTGGGCTTCGTGGTTTATCGAGGGCAGGCATGATGGATTGGCCCATACTCAGCGTACTGATCTGGCTGCCCATCGTCGGCGGCGTTGCGGTATTGATGTTGGGGGAGAAGCGGCTGGAGCTGGCGCGCTGGACTGGCCTGGCGGCGGCCGTCGCCACCTTCGTCCTGAGCCTGCCGCTGTTCCAGGCGTTTGATCGGGGCACCCCCAACATGCAGTTCCAGGAGCTGGTGCCCTGGATCGAGACCTTCAATCTCAACTATCACCTGGGCGTGGACGGCCTGTCCCTGCCGCTGATCCTGCTCACCACCTTTATTTCGGTGCTGGTGATCGTCGGCGCCTGGGGCGCCATCAATCAACGCGTGGCGCAGTACCTGGCGGCTTTCCTGATTCTGGAAGGGCTGATGGTGGGGGTTTTCTGCGCTCTCGACGCGTTCCTGTTCTACGTGTTTTTTGAGGCCATGCTGATTCCGATGTTTCTGATCATCGGCATCTGGGGTGGTCCAAACCGGGTGTACGCCACCATCAAGTTTTTCCTCTACACCTTTCTGGGATCGGTGTTCATGCTGGTGGCATTGATTTATCTGTATCTGAACGCCGACTCGGCGGCAATTTTGGATCTGCACCAGCTGCCGCTGGGGCTGACCGAGCAGATCTGGATATTTATTGCGTTCCTGCTCGCGTTTGCCGTGAAGATCCCCATGTTCCCGGTGCACACCTGGCTGCCGGACGCGCACGTGGAGGCGCCGACCGGCGGATCGGTGATTCTGGCCGCCATCATGCTGAAGATCGGCGGCTATGGCTTTGTGCGTTTTTCCCTGCCGATCACGCCGGACGCCAGCCTGACTCTCGACTGGCTGCTGATCGGCCTGTCGCTGGTGGCGGTGGTGTACGTGGGGCTGGTGGCGCTGGTGCAGCAAGACATGAAAAAGCTGATCGCCTACTCGTCCATCTCTCACATGGGGTTTGTGACGCTGGGCCTGTTTATCGCCTTCGCCATTTTTGCCCGCACCGACGGCACCAGCGGCGCCGCACTTGGGGTGGAGGGCGCCATGGTGCAGATGATGTCGCACGGATTTGTCTCCGCCGCGCTGTTCTTCTGCGTTGGCGTGATGTACGACCGCATCCACTCCCGACAAATTGCTGACTACGGCGGCGTCGTGAACACCATGCCCTGGTTTGCCGCCTTTATGGTGCTGTTTGCCATGGCCAACTGCGGCCTCCCCGGCACGTCCGGCTTTGTCGGCGAATTCATGGTGATTCTGGCCAGCTTTCAGGCCAACTTCTGGTACGCCGCGCTCGCAGGGCTGACGCTGATTCTCGGCGCCGCCTACTCCCTGTGGCTCGTTAAGCGGGTGATCTTTGGGGATATCGCCAACGATAAGGTGGCCAAACTCAAGGACATCAATTTCCGCGAGGGCCTCACCCTCGGGGCACTGGCCGTGGCGGTGCTCGGCTTTGGTATCTGGCCCCAGCCCCTGGTCGACCTGATGCACGCCTCGGTCGACAACCTGCTCACCCATATTGCGCAGTCCAAGATATGAACACCTTCGACGTCCTTGAGCTGGTTCCGCTGATGCCCGAGATCATCGTGCTGACCATGGCCAGTATCGTGCTCCTGGTGGACCTTTACATCTCTCCCCAGCGGCGCGGGATCATTCAGATCCTGTCGCTGGCGACACTGGTGCTGGCGGCCCTGGCCACCCTGCGCCTGCACACGGGGGAGACGGCCATCGAAACCCAGCGGCTCATGAACGGCACATTTGTCCGCGACCAGATGGGGGATGTGCTCAAGGTATTTGTGTATCTCACCGTGGGCATCGTGTTTGTCTACGCCAAGACCTATCTGCGGGACCGAAACCTGTACAAAGGTGAGTTCTTTGTCCTGTGCCTGTTTGGCACGCTCGGCATGATGGTGATGATCTCCGCCGGCAGCCTGCTCAGCCTGTATCTGGGCCTTGAGCTGCTCGCGCTGTCGACCTACGCGCTGGTGGCGCTGGACCGAAACAATCCGCTGGCGAGTGAGTCGGCGATGAAATACTTTGTGCTCGGTGCCCTGGCCTCCGGCATGCTCCTCTACGGCATGTCCATGATCTACGGCGCCACCGGCAGCCTGGACCTGGCCACCATTCGGGAGCAGGTGGCCAGCTCCGCCGACAGCGTGGTGCTGGGTTTTGGGCTGGTCTTTATTGTGGTGGGGCTGGCGTTCAAATTCGGTGCCGTGCCGTTCCATATGTGGGTGCCGGACGTGTACCAGGGCTCACCCACCGCGGTCACCCTGTTTCTGGGTACCGCGCCCAAGCTGGCTGCGTTTGCGCTGGCAATTCGCCTGCTGGATAACGGCCTGATCGGCCAGCTTGGTAACTGGCAGCTGATGCTGGTGATGTTGGCCATAGCATCGCTCGCGATCGGCAATATCGTCGCTATCGCCCAGACCAACATCAAGCGCATGCTGGCGTATTCGACCATCTCCCACGTGGGCTTCATGTTTCTCGGAATTCTCGCGGGAACGGACGAGGGCTACGAAGCGGCGATGTTCTACGCCATCGTCTACGCCCTGATGGCTGCCGGCGCCTTTGGCGTGGTCATCCTGATGTCCCGGGCCGGGTTTGAAGCAGAAGAGCTGGAGGACTACAAGGGCCTGAGTCAGCGTAACCCCTGGTATGCGCTGATGATGCTGATGCTGCTGGCATCGCTCGCCGGTTTTCCACCGTTTGTTGGGTTTTTTGCCAAGCTGCAGGTGGTCAAGGCGGCCGTTGGGGCCGATCTTGCGTGGCTGGCGGTGGTGGCGGTGGCGTTTGCCGTGCTCGGCGCGTTCTACTACCTGCGACTGATCAAGCTGATGTACATGGACGAGCCGGAGACCTCCGAGCCCGTGCAGCCCGCCGCCGACCTGGGCGCCGTCCTCAGCCTGAACGGCCTGGCCCAGCTGGTCCTCGGCATCTTCCCGGGCCCCCTGATCGCCATCTGCGCCGCCGCATTCTAAAACGCCGTTGTGAAGCCGCCGGGTGATGCGACCGGGGCAGACCCTCTCGGGGTCTGACCCCCGAAAGTGCCGCCTCACGCGAACAAGCGTCGCAGTGAAGTTTCCGCCTGAAGTGAGTTCGCCAGCCATGCTGCGCAGGCCCCAGCACATGCCGCAGCCCGCCGTTTTCATTGGTTTATCTTTTTTCTGTAATCCGGTATTGAAAGCCCGGGTTCAATGCCTATATACTTCGCGTCCGATTGCTGCGGGGTGGAGCAGTCTGGCAGCTCGTCGGGCTCATAACCCGAAGGTCGCAGGTTCGAATCCTGCCCCCGCTACCAAATCAAAAAAGGGCCCAGCCGGGCCCTTTTTTTATTTGGTATCGGTGGTGCAAAGAATTCGAATCTCAGTTCGACAAAATGCGTCAGCATTTTGGGCAGCAGCGCGAAGCGCTGCTGGGCCGAAGGCCTGAAAATCGCCTTGCGATTTTCACCAATCCTGCGGATATCCTTTGGAAAATCATGAACCGGACACTCCCGAAAGCGCGACAGAAATCCGTCGGAAACTTCGCCGCGACGCTTGTCTGCAACAGGCGGCACTTTCAGGGGTCAGACCCCAAGCAAGTCTGACCCATGCCCAGTCTTGCCGCCTGATGCGCCGGGGAGTTACAATACGCGACTGCTGATTTCGGGCTCCCTCGGAAGCGAAAGTAACGATATCAGCGAGCGGTGCAGCAGAGCCGGCCTGGTGCAATCTGGCCAACCTGCTGAAGAAGGTCATCAAGAAGCCTCCCTGTGAGGCTTTTTTGTTGCCCCCGGGCTTCCGGTGAGAGCAACGCAGAGCAACTGGGCCGCTGGCCCATTTTTTTTGACCGCGATTTTTTGAAGATAATTTTGGATTGATTGGATCGGTAGCGGGTGGCCTGTGGCGGTCAAGGACAAACTGAACAACCTGCTGAGTCCGCTGGTCGAACAGCTCGGGTATGAATGGGTGGGGCTGGAATATCACCCCCACGCCAGCAACGGAATACTCAGGATTTATATCGATCAGCCGGAAACAGGCATCGGTCTTGAAGACTGCGCCGCGGTGAGCCGCGAGGTGAGCGCCCTGCTGGACGTGGATGACCCGATCCAGGGGCACTACAACCTGGAGGTCAGCTCCCCCGGGATGGACCGGCCGCTGTTCACCGCTGACCAGTTTGCCCGCTACACCGGCGAACAGGTCAAGGTATCGCTGCAGGCGCCGGTGGATGGCCGACGCAAGCTGCGGGCCACCATCGGCGCGGTGGAAGACGAAAAGATTCAGCTGATTGTGGACGGCGAGACGATCACAATCGATCACGGCAATGTCGCCAAAGCGCGGCTTGTGCCGGACATTTGAGGCAGCAACAGTTATGAGCAAAGAAATTCTGATGGTGGTGGACGCCGTCGCCAATGAAAAGGGCGTGGAAAAAGACGTGATCTTCGGCGCCATCGAGGCGGCGCTGGCTTCCGCGGCCAAGAAGAAGACCATGGAGGACATCGAGTGCCGCGTCGCCATCGATCAGCACACCGGCGAGTACGAAACCTTCCGCCGCTGGGAGGTGATCGACGAAGAAGAGCTGTTTGAGTCCGAGTCCCGGCAGATCATGGTGGACGACGCCCGATCGGACCATCCGGACATCCAGGTCGGCGACTTTATCGAAGAGCCGATGGAAAACCCGGACTTTGGCCGGATCGCCGCGCAAGCCGCCAAGCAGGTGATTGTGCAGCGGGTGCGCGAAGCCGAACGCGCGCAGGTGGTGGAGGCCTTCGAGGACAAAGCCAACACGCTGATCAACGGCATCGTAAAGCGCGTGGAGCGCGGCAATATCTACCTGGACCTGGGCAGCAACGCCGAAGCGTTTGTGCCGCGGGAAAAGACGGTGCCCCGGGAGTCGGTGCGCCCCGGCGACCGCCTGCGCGGCTTCCTGTACGAGGTCCGCTCCGAGCTCCGCGGCCCGCAGCTGTTTGTGACCCGCACCTCGCCGGAGTTTCTGATTGAGCTGTTCAAGCTTGAGGTCCCGGAAATTGGCCAGGGCCTGATCGACGTGATCGCCGCAGCCCGGGATCCGGGCATGCGGGCCAAAATCGCCGTGCGGTCAAACGACCCGCGCACCGATCCCATCGGCGCGTGCGTCGGCATGCGGGGCTCCCGGGTGCAGGCGGTTTCCAACGAGCTGTCGGGCGAGCGCATCGACATCATTCTCTACGACGATAACCCGGCCCAGTTTGTGGTCAACGCCATGGCGCCGGCGGAGGTGGTCTCGATCCTGGTGGACGAGGAAAGCCAGTCGATGGATATCGCCGTGGCGGAAGACAAGCTGTCGCAGGCGATCGGCCGCGGGGGCCAGAACGTTCGCCTGGCCAGCGATCTCACCGGCTGGCACCTGAACGTGATGACCGAAGAGGCGGCGGAAGAGAAGACCGAAGCGGAAGCCACGGCGGCGCGGGAGCTGTTTGTGGCCAAGCTCGACGTGGACGAGGAGATCGCCAACATCTTAGTGCAGGAGGGCTTTTCCAGCGTCGAGGAGGTGGCCTACGTGCCGGCGAAGGAGCTGCAGGAAATTCAGGAGTTCGACGAGGACATCGTCGAGGAGCTGCGGTCCCGGGCGCGGGATTCGCTGCTGACGCAGCTGATTGCTGTGGAAGAAAAGCTCGATGAACATCAGCCGGCTGATGATCTGCTGGCATTGGAGGGGATGAGCGAGCGGCTGGCCTTCCAGCTGGCGGCGCAAGGCATCATCACTCAGGAAGACCTGGCCGAGTGTGCGGTGGATGAAATTACCGGGATCGACGACCTAGAAGAGGAGGCGGCGGCGGCTCTGATCATGGCTGCCCGCGCCCCCTGGTTCGCGGAAGAAGAGGACTGATCGGCATGTCGCAGGTTACCGTGAGACAACTGGCGGAAGTGGTGGGTATTTCCATCGAACGCCTCATCGAACAGCTGGGAGAAGCCGGGATGTCGTTTGACGACCCGGATGCCAGCATTTCCAACAGCGAGAAAACGCAGCTGCTGCAGTTTCTGCGCAAAAGCCACGGCAAGCAGGATCGGGATTTTGCCGCGCCCAACCGGGTGACGCTCAAGCGCCGCTCCGTAAGTGAGCTCAAGGTGCCCGCAGGCACCGGCCGGGCCAAGACGGTGAACGTGGAGGTTCGCAAAAAGCGCACCTACGTGAAGCGCAGCGTGATCGACGAAAAAGAAGCTGCCGATCCGATGCGTGAGGAAGCCCAGCGCAAGCTGGAAGAGGTGCAGCAGGAGCGGGCCGCCAAGGAACAGGAGGCGGCAGCGGCGGAAGCCGAGCGCGAGCGCAAGCGCAGCGAACAGGAAGAGGCGGAAGCCAAAGCAGCCGCCGAAGCCAAGGAGAAGGCCGAGGCCCTGGAGCGGGAGAAAGCCGAAGAGGAAGCCCGCCTCAAAGCCGAGGAAGAGGCGCGTCGCAGCGAAGAGGAAGCGCGGCTTAAGGCGCAGCAGGAGCGCGCCAAGCAGGAAGCGGCGCAGCGCGAGTCGGAGCGGCGCAAAACCAAGCGCAAAGACACCCCGAAGAAGGGCGACACGCGCTACGGCCGCTCGGAACTGCATGTGGCAGCCGACAAGAGCGGGCTGCGGCGTAATCGCCGGGTTAAGCGCCGCACCTCCACAGAAAGCGCCGACCGGCATGGCTTCTCCAAGCCCACCGCGCCGGTGGTGCGGGAAGTGGATGTGCCGGAGACCATCTCCGTGGGTGACCTTGCCCAGCGCATGGCGGTGAAGGCCACCGAAGTCATCAAAGAGATGATGAAGATGGGCATGATGGCCACCATCAACCAGACGCTGGATCAAGATACGGCCATCTTGGTGGTGGAAGAGATGGGCCACACGGCCCGCGCCGCCGCCGAGAAGGACATCGAGGCCCAGCTGCGGGAAGAGTACGACGGCGCCAAGGAAGATACGGAAGTGCGCCCGCCGGTAGTGACTGTGATGGGTCACGTGGACCACGGCAAAACGTCGCTGCTCGACCACATCCGGAAAACCCGGGTGGCGGCCGGTGAGGCCGGCGGCATCACCCAGCACATCGGTGCGTACCACGTGACCACGGACAAAGGCGTGGTGAGCTTTCTGGATACCCCCGGCCACGCGGCGTTTACCGCCATGCGAGCCCGGGGCGCCCAGTCCACGGACATCGTGATTCTGGTCGTTGCTGCGGATGACGGGGTTAAACCCCAGACCATCGAAGCCATCCAGCACGCGCGGGCCGCCGAGGTGCCCATGATTGTGGCCATCAACAAGGTGGACAAGCCGGAAGCCGATATCGACCGGGCCAAGCAGGAGCTGTCGACGCATGAGGTGATCTCCGAGGATTGGGGCGGCGAGGATATTTTCGTCAACGTCTCGGCCATGACCGGCGAGGGCATCGACGACCTGCTGGAGGCCATTCTCCTGCAGGCGGAACTGCTTGAGCTGAAGGCCAACCCGTCTCGCCGCGCTGCCGGCGTGGTGGTGGAGTCTTCGCTGGATACAGGACGCGGTCCGGTGGCCACGGTGCTGGTGCAAAACGGCACCCTGCGCCAGGGCGACATGCTGCTGGCGGGGCAGGAATACGGCCGCGTGCGGGCCATGTTCAACGAGGCGGGAGATGCCATCAAGGAAGCCGGCCCCTCCATCCCCACCCAGGTGCTGGGCCTTTCCGGCACGCCGGTGGCTGGTGACGAGGTGCTGGTGGTGGAAGACGAGCGCCGCGCCAAAGAAGCCGCGGAGGAGCGGCAGACGAAGCTGCGCGACGCGCGGCTGGCGCAGCAGCAGGCCGCCAAGCTCGACAGCCTGTTCTCGCAGATGGGCGAGGGCGAGGTGAAGCAGGTCAACCTGCTGATCAAGGCTGACGTGCACGGCAGCTCCGAAGCGCTGCGCGATGCGCTGGTGAAGCTGTCGAACGACGACGTCACCGTCAACGTGGTGTCCAGCGGCGTCGGCGGCATCACTGAATCCGACGCGGTGCTGGCCCAGGCGTCCAACGCCATCGTGATCGGCTTTAACGTGCGGGCGGACGCAACGGCGCGTCGGATCATCCGCGAGGCGGAGATCGACCTGCACTACTACAGCGTGATCTACGACGCGCTGGATGAGGTCAAGAAAGCCATTTCCGGCGTGCTGGGCACGGAGACCAAAGAGCAGATCGTGGGTCTGGCAGAGGTCAAAGACGTGTTCCGGTCGTCCAAGCTGGGCGCCATCGCGGGCTGCATCGTGCTCGAGGGCGTGGTGAAGCGGATGAACCCGATTCGGGTACTGCGCGACAACGTGGTGATCTACGAGGGCGAGCTGGAATCGCTGCGCCGCTTCAAGGATGACGTGAACGAGGTGCAGTCCGGCACCGAGTGCGGTATCGGCGTGAAGCAGTACAACGACGTCAAACCCGGCGACCAGATCGAATGCTTCGAGCGGGTGGAAGTCGCTCGGACGCTGGACTGACGGTCCGCTGATGGAGCGTGGGTTTGCTCGCCACGAGCGGGTGGCGGCGCTGCTGCGGCGGGAACTGGCGCTGCTGATCCAGAACGACATCAAGGATCCGCGGCTGGGGCCCGTCACGGTGACCGACGTGGAAGTGACCCGGGACCTGTCCGTGGCCCGGGTGTTTGTCGCCACATCGCAGAGCGAAACACTGTCGGAATCGCTTAAGGCGCTTAAGCGGGGGGCAGGATTCCTGCGCCGGCGACTGTCCGGCATGCTCAACCTGCGCAGCGTGCCGGAGCTGCGCTTCAGCGGTGACGATTCAGCAGAGCAGGGTGACCACATCGACGCGCTGCTGAAATCGGTCCTTCCCGAGCCGGCCCCCGATGCTGGCGATGACGCAGACACGCCGGACGACGCCACCGGCCAAGACCCCACCGACCACCCAGGCTGATGGGCCGGCGTCGACGCTCCGGCCAGGATATCCACGGGATTATCCTGCTGGACAAGCCTGTCGGACTTTCCTCGAACGCCGCTTTGCAGCGGGCCCGGCGGGCCCTCGATGCAAATAAAGCCGGACATACCGGCAGCCTGGACCCTTTTGCCAGCGGCATGCTGCCGGTGTGCCTCGGCAACGCCACCCGTTTCAGCCAGTTTCTGCTGGACGCGGACAAAACCTACCGCGCGGAGGCCGGGCTCGGCGTCGCCACCAGCACCGGGGATCCGGAGGGAGAGGAGACGGACCGGCAGCCGTTACCGGACCTAAATCCGGACCTCATCGAGGCCGCCGCGGCCACGCTCCGCGGACCGATCCGCCAGCGGCCGCCGATGTATTCCGCCCTAAAGCACCAGGGCAAGCGGTTGTACGAGCTGGCACGCCGGGGCGAGGTGGTGGACCGGCCGCTGCGGGATGTGGTGATTCATGAACTCAAGGTGGAGCTCACCGCCCCGGACACGCTGGCGCTTGAGGTACGCTGCTCCAAGGGCACCTATATCCGCACCCTGGTTGAGGATCTCGCAAAGGCCCTCCACACCGTTGCCCACACGCGGGCGCTGCGCCGGCTCGAGGTGGGGGCCTTTCGCGGCAAGCCGATGATCTCCCTGGATCAGGTGGAGCAGACCGGCCAGGCCCCGCTGCTGCCGGTGGATGCGGCGATCCGTGAACTGCCGCGGGCCGATCTGAGCGAAGAGCAGACCAGGTTGGCCCGGCATGGGCAGTTGCTGGCGCTGCCCTGCGAACCCGATGGCTCCCCCTGGCGTCTTTACAGTCCGGCGGGGGAGTTTCTGGGGCTGGCCCGGGCTTCCGATCAGGGCCTGGCGCCGTTTCGCATGATTGCGACCAGCTAAGGTGACAGCTGAGGGAAATCTTCCCGCTCCAGCCCGGAGCTGTGCCCGGTAAAATGCCGCGATTTCGGGGTTGTGGCTCCGAAAGGCCAGCGCTACAATACGCGGTCCAAAAATTGGCCAAACAAATAGCGCGAGGCGCTGGCAGGGCAAAAGACTCTGTGGCGACCTCGCATGTTTTTGTGGAGTACATACATCGTGTCGCTGTCTGCTGAAAAAATCAGTGAAGTGGTTAAGGAATACCAGCTGTCGCCGGGGGATACCGGCTCACCTGAGGTCCAGGTTGCGCTGCTGTCTGCGCGCATTAATGACCTGTCCGATCACTTTGCCTCGCACAAGAAAGATCATCATTCCCGCCGCGGTTTGCTGCGGATGGTAAACCAACGACGCCGTCTTCTGGCGTACGTGCGCAACAAGGACGTAGAGCGCTATAAGTCGCTGATCCAGCGACTCGGCCTGCGTCGCTGATAGGACACCCTCGAACCCGGCTCCCGCCGGGTTCGTACTTTCAGCCGCAATAAACTGTGTCGCCGGCAGGGGCTGGCGCCGCAAAACCAATAAAGCTTAAGGATAATCGCGTGGCGAAGAGCACCAAAACCTTCACGTACGGCGGTCGTCAGGTGACGATCGAATCCCAGCAGGTAGCCCGGCAAACCGACGGCGCTGTGCTGGTTAACATTGACGAAACGGTGGTCCTGGTAACCGCAGTTGGCCGGAAAGGCGACGCGGGTGACCGCGGATTTTTCCCGCTCACCGTCAACTACCAGGAACGGACCTACGCGGCGGGCAAGATCCCCGGCGGATTTTTCAAGCGCGAGGGGCGGCCGTCGGAAAAAGAAGTTCTGGTCTGCCGCCTGATCGACCGGCCCATTCGGCCGCTGTTCCCGAAAGGGTTCCAGAACGAAGTGCAGGTTGTGGCCACGGTCATGTCGCTGAACCCGGAAGTGGATCCGGATATCGCAGCCATGCTGGGTACCTCGGCAGCGCTGGCGATTTCGGGCATTCCCTTCGCCGGTCCTATCGGTGCCGCCCGCGTGGGCTACATCGACGGCAACTACGTGCTGAACCCAGCCATGAGCCAGCTGGCTGATTCCAAACTTGACCTGGTCGTGGCGGGCACCAAAAACGCCGTGCTGATGGTGGAGTCGGAAGCGCAGCTGCTGTCGGAAGAGGTGATGCTTGGCGCGGTGACCTACGGCCATGAGCAGATGCAGACGGCGATCGACGCTATCAATGAGATGGCCGCGGAAGCCAGCATCGAGGCGTGGGAATGGACCGCGCCGCAGCGCGACGAGACCATTGACGCCAAGGTGGCGGAGATCGCTTCCGGCGATCTCGTTTCGGCTTACCAGATTGCCGACAAGATGGATCGCTACGCGCGGGTTGGTGAGATCCGCGACGCGGTCAATGCCCAGCTGTGCCCTGAGGACAGCGAAGATGGCCTGGATGCGAAAGAAGTCGGCAGCGCGTTTTCTGCGCTTGAGAAGTCCACCGTCCGCGAGCGTGTGCTGGCCGGCGAGCCGCGCATTGACGGCCGCGACCGGAGCACCGTGCGGCCGATCTCCGTTGAGGTGGGTATCCTGCCGCGGGTTCACGGCTCAGCCCTGTTTACCCGGGGTGAAACCCAGGCCATCGTGGCCACCACCCTCGGCACCGGCCGCGATGCGCAGATCATCGACGCGATCGAAGGTGAGCGCAAAGACGCCTTCATGCTGCACTACAACTTCCCACCGTACTGTGTGGGCGAAACCGGGTTCATGGGCAGCCCCAAGCGCCGGGAGATTGGCCACGGCAAGCTCGCCAAGCGCGGCGTACAGGCCGTTATGCCGGACGAAGAAGCTTTCCCCTACGTCATCCGGATCGTGAGCGAGATCACCGAGTCGAACGGCTCAAGCTCGATGGCAAGCGTCTGTGGCAGCTCCCTGGCCATGATGGACGCGGGCGTGCCGCTGGCAGCGCCGGTCGCCGGTATCGCCATGGGCCTGGTGAAGGAAGGGGATCGCTACGCGGTGCTCAGCGACATCCTGGGGGACGAAGATCACCTGGGCGACATGGACTTCAAGGTGGCCGGTACGGAAAACGGCATCACCGCGCTGCAGATGGACATTAAGATCGAGGGCATCACCGCCGAGATCATGCAGGTGGCGCTGGAGCAGGCCAAAGAAGGTCGCCTGTTTATCCTCGGTGAGATGGGCAAAGTGATCAGCACGCCGCGCACGGAGATGTCCGAGTTTGCGCCGCGCCTGATTCACTTCAAAGTTCATCCGGACAAGATCCGCGACGTTATCGGTAAAGGCGGTGTCACCATTCGCGCTATTACCGAAGAAACCGGCACGACCATCGATATCGCCGACGACGGCACCATCACCATTGCTTCGGTGAACAAGGAAGCAGCGGACGACGCCAAAAGCCGCATCGAACAGATCACGGCGGATATCGAGCCGGGTCAGGTGTTTGACGGCAAAGTGGCCCGCATCATGGACTTCGGTGCCTTTGTCACCATCGCTCCGGGTAAAGACGGTCTGGTGCACGTGTCCCAGATCTCCCACGAGCGGGTCGAGAAGGTGAGCGACAAGCTCAGCGAAGGCGACACGGTGAAGGTGAAGGTCCTGGAGGTGGATAAGCAGGGCCGAATCCGCCTGTCGATGAAGGCGCTGCTGGATGAGCCCGCCAAGGACTGATCCCGCTGCTGCAGCATCAGATAAAGGCCAGGCTCATCGCCTGGCCTTTTTTTTGCCGCCGGTTAGCCCGGCACCCCTGTCAAAAGTCCTCTTACGTCGCAGGGCCCCCGCTTGCGATAATGTGAACACGACGTGAAAACAAAAAACGCGATCTGAGTGCTATGAAGCGATTGTTCAAAGTATTGGTCCCCGTCCTGATTGTGGCGGCCGCCATCGGCGTCACGGTGATTTTGGTGGGATCCCGGCCGCCGCCGGCCCAGGTGGTACCCCAGACCGCCGCAACGGTGGTGGAAGTGGTCACCGCAGAGCCCCAGGAGCTGCGCTACCGCGTCCGATCCCAGGGGGTGCTGCGCCCGGCGGTGAGTTCCTCGCTTGTGGCGGAGGTAGCCGGCAAGGTGGAGTGGGTGTCCCCCGCGTTTGTGGCCGGCGGCTATTTTGCGGCCGGCGAAGCGCTGCTGCGCATCGACCCCAGCGACTACCGCGCGCAGGTTAAGCAGGCGGAAGCGTCCCTGGCCGGACGCCAGGCCCAGCTGGCGCAGGAGGAGGCGCGGGCGGCGCAGGCGCGCAAAGACTGGAATCAGCTGGACAGTCGCCGCGGCGAGGAGCCGCCGGCGCTAGTGCTGCGCGTACCCCAGCTTGCCGAGGCCAAAGCCAACGTGCAGGCGGCGGAGGCGGATCTCGATCGGGCCCGGCGAAACCTGCAGCGCACAGAGATTCGCATGCCCTACGCGGGGCTGGTGGAAGCCAAGGAAGCGGATCTGGGGCAGTACGTGGCTCCGGGCACCCGGCTGGGTTCCGCCTTCTCCGTCGATCGGGGGGAGGTTCGGCTGCCTCTGTCCAGCGACGACCTGGCCTTTGTGCAGCTGCCGAAGCTGGGCGGGTCTGGCGAGGATGGGCCGGTGGTCACGCTCACAGCCAGGTTGGGAGGCACAGAGCTCAAGCGTCTGGCCCTGCTGACGCGCAGTGAGCAGGTGGTAGACGAGCGGGCGCGGGTGATCTACGCCGTCGCGAGCCTGGTGGACCCGTATGCGCTCGACGACGCGGAAGGGACGCCAGCCTTTCCCATGGGCACCTTTGTTACCGCGCGCATCGAAGGCACGGATGCGGGCCGGGTGATCGCGCTGCCCCGATCCACCCTGCGGGACAGCGGTGAGGTACTGATCGCCAACGCGGACGATGAGCTGGAAGTACGGCCCGTGGACGTGGCGAGGGCGGATGAATTATTTGTGTATATCCGCAGCGGCCTGCGCGGCGGTGAGCGGGTGATCACGACCGCCTTTGACATCCCGGTGCCCGGCACCGCGCTGCGCGTGGAAGCGGACGGACCAGGGCAGGTGGCCCGCACACCGACCGCGCCGGAATCCGCCACCCCCGGCGGCCGCCTTCCGGCCGCCCGACCGGACGATAACTGATGCAGCAGCAACCCAACTGGTACGAGTCGATCATCAGCTGGTTCGCCCGCAACCCGGTTGCGGCCAATCTGCTGATGACGGTGCTGCTGCTGGGCGGCCTGTTTACCGCGCTCACGATCAAGAAGGAGCTGCAGCCGCGGATCGAAATCAACGTGGTGCAGGTGATCGTGCACTACCTGGGCGCAGCGCCGCTGGAGGTGGAGCAGGGCGTCTGCCTGAAGGTGGAAGAGGCGATTCAGGATATTCAGGGCATTCAGGAACTGACCTGCGAGGCCAGCGAGAGTGTAGGGGTGATCAGCGCAGAAATTGACGTTGACTACGACATTGCCGAGGTGCAGGACGAGATCAAGAGCCGCGTCGACAGCATTGCCACCTTTCCTGCGGAGACGGAAAAGCCGATCGTGAGCCGGGCGCGGTTTGAACAGCCCATCATGTGGCTGTCGGTGTTCGGCGACGTCAGTGAAAAAACGCTTTACGAATTCGCCAAGTCAATCCGCGACGAAATGCTGGCCCTGCCGGATATCACGCGGGTGGAGATTATCGGGTCGCGGCCTTATGAGGTTTCGGTCGAGGTCTCCGAAGTTGATCTGGAGCGCTACAACCTGACGTTTGACGAACTGGCCCAGGCCATTCGACGAGGGTCTTTGGATCTGCCTGGCGGATCGATCCGCACCAACGGCGGCGACGTGCTGCTGCGGACCACCGGCCAGGCCTACGTGAAGCGGGATTTTGAGCAGCTGGTGATACGGACCAATCGGGATGGCTCCCGGGTGCTGCTGAGCGACGTGGCGGAGGTGCGGGACGGGTTTGCTGACGTGGAAGGTTACTCCACCCACAACGGCAAAGACGCCATTGCCGTGCGGGTTTTGTCGGTGGGACAGCAGTCGGAGCTTGCGCTGGCGGAGACAGTACGTCAGTTTGTTGAGGAACGCACCAGCACCTTGCCGTCCGGCATCGGGCTGGACTACTGGGCGGATGTAACCTTTTACCTCAACGGCCGCCTGAACATGATGGTGAAAAACCTGCTGGGCGGCGCGGTGCTGGTGTTTCTGGTGCTGGCGCTGTTTCTGCGATTTAAGCTCGCGTTCTGGGTGATGGTTGGGTTGCCCGTTGCGTTTATGGGGGCGTTCTTCCTGATGCCCTACGCCGGTGTCACTCTGAACATGACGAGCTTGTTCGGATTTATCCTGGTTCTGGGGATCGTGGTGGACGACGCGATCGTGATCGGCGAGAGCGCCTACACTCAGATACGGCGCCACGGGCACAGTGAGCGTCACGTGGTCGACGGCGTCCTTCGCGTCGCCGTGCCGGCCACCTTCGGCGTGCTCACCACTATGGCGGCGTTTCTACCGATCCTCACCATTGAGGGGATTTTTGGCCAGTTTTTCTCGTCCATCGGCTGGGTGGTGGTGCTGTGCCTGGCCTTTTCGCTGGTGGAGTCCAAGCTGATTTTGCCGGCGCACCTGGTGCATATGAAAATGGCCCCGCCGGAGGACGAAGTCAAACCCTCTCGGTCTTTTTTGAAGCGCATCCAGCGCGGCCAGCGCCGCTTTGCCGACAGTCTGAAACGCTTTGTGGACCGGCGCTACGCGCCGGCGCTGAAGCTGGCCCTGACCCATCGCTACAACACGCTGGCCCTGTTTCTGGCCCTGCTGATCTTGAGCGTGGGACTGATCGCCAGCGGCGTGGTGCGGCAGGTGGTGCTGCCAGACGTACCCGGAGATTACATCCAGGCAGACCTGGTGATGACCGACGGCACGCCGGCACAAGTCAAGAATGAGTCGCTTGACCGCATTCAGCGCGCCCTGTGGGTCGTCGATCGGGAACTCAGCGAAGCCAACGGCCTGCCGCCCGGCAGCGTGGTGGATACGCTGTTTGCGTTCAGCGCATCTAACGTGACCGGCACCATGATCGTGGAGCTCAAGCGCAACGAAAACATTGGCTCGCTGATGAATGAGGTCACCGCACGCTGGCGGGAGGAAGTGGGCGAGATTCCCGGCGCCCGGCAGCTGAGTTTCACCGATGCCGGTGGGCCGCAGGTCGGCGCGGATATTTCCTACCAGCTCGTCGGACGTAACCGCGATGAGCTTGCCCAGGCGGCGGCGGAACTTGAAGCGAAGGTCCGAACCTACGACGGTGTGTTTGATGTGCGTAACTCGCTGGAAAGCGGCGGACGGGAAATCCGACTGGATCTGAAGCCGGAAGCCGAAGCTTTGGGCCTGACGCTGCAGGACCTGGCGCGCCAGGTGCGCCAGGGGTTTTACGGCGAGGAGGTGCAGCGGGTGCAGCGCGGCTCCGACGAAGTCAAGGTCATGCTGCGCTACCCGAAAGCCCAGCGGGAATCGGTGGGCAACCTGGAACGCATGCGCGTGCGCACCGGCGACGGGGAGGCGGTACCTTTTTCCACCGTCGCCACGGTCGACTACGGCCGCGGTCCCCTGAGCATCACCCGCTTCGACCGGCAGCGGGCGGTGGCGGTGACCGCTGAGGTGGACACGGAGAATTTCGAGCCGGGGCCGATTAACGCCGAACTCAGCCGCGTGTTCCTGCCGCAGCTCCTTGAGAAATACCCCGGCGTTCAATACAAGGTGTCCGGCGGCAGCCGCGAAGTGCAGCGCATGCTCGAGAGTCTGGTACGCGGCTTTGCCCTGGCCCTGTTCCTGATCTACGCGCTGATGGCAATTCCACTCAGATCCTACGCCCAGCCGCTGCTGATCATGTCGGTGATTCCGTTTGGCATCATCGGCGCCATCTTCGGCCACTGGCTGCTGGGGGATGCAATCAGCATGATCTCCGCCTTCGGCATCATTGCCCTTTCCGGGGTGGTGGTGAACGACAGCCTGATTCTGGTGGACTACATCAACCGCTGCCGCCGGGAAGGGATGGGGCTGCAGGAGTCCATTGTGGCGGCCGGTTCGCGACGTTTCCGACCGATCCTGCTGACGTCCCTGACTACTTTTCTGGGGCTGGCGCCGATCGTGTTTTTTGAGAAAAGCCTGCAGGCTGCTTTCATCATTCCGATGGCCACCTCGCTGGCCTTCGGCATTGTGTTTGCCACGGTGATCACGCTGTTCCTGATCCCCACGCTCTGCTTTGTGCTGGAGGACGTGAAAGGCGCATTCCGACGCCTGTTTGGCCGGGAGGAATCCCCCCCGGCCCGGCCGGAAGCCACCTGACGGGCCGGAGGTTTACTCCGGGTCTGCCAGCCGCAGCAGCTGCTTGCCCTGGTTGGCGCCGGTGAAGATGCGCTGGAAGGTAGTGGGGGCGTTTTCCAGCCCTTCCTGCACGTCGACGCGAAAGGCAATTTCGCCGGCGGCGATCCACTGGGACAGGGCCGAAACGGCTTCGCCGTAGCGCGGCGCGAAGTCAAAGATCAGAAAGCCCTGCATGATGGCGCGGCGAACGATCAGGTTTCCGTAGTTCTTGATGCCCGCCGTCTCACCCGCGTTGTAGCCGGAGATTGCGCCGCACAGCGCCACCCGGGCGTTCTGCCGGAGAAAGGCCAGCGCCGCGTCCAGCGTCGGGCCCCCGACATTGTCAAAGAACACGTCGATGCCCTTGGGGCAGTGGGTCTTCAGGCCGGCCATCAGGTTTTCGCTTTTGTAGTCGATGACGCCGTCGAGACGGGCCTCGTCCTTCAGCCAGGCGCACTTTTCTTCACCCCCGGCAATGCCCACCACCCGCGCGCCCCGCAGGCGCGCCACCTGGGCGGCGATCGATCCGGTGGCGCCCGCGGCGCCAGATACCAGCACCGTGTCGCCTTCTTTCACCTTGCCAACGTCAATCATGCCGAAGTAGCCGGTGAGGCCCGTCATGCCGAGCACGCTCAAGGCGAGCTTCGGATCGGTGCCGGCCGGCAGCTTGTTAAAGCCCAGGGCACCGCTCCCGTCAGTGAGGCAATAGTCCTGCCAGCCCGTGCCGCCGGTTACCAGGTCCCCGGCCTCAAAATCCGGATGCTGGGAGGCCAAAATCTGGCCCACGCCACCGCAGCGCATCACCTCGCCGATCTGAATCGCCGGCAGGTAGCTGTCCCGCTCGTTCATCCACACGCGCATGGTCGGGTCAAAGGACAGGTAAAGGTTTTTCACCAGGTACTCGCCCGGCCCGGGCTCCCCCAGCGGCTCCTCTTCCCAGGTGAAGTGTTCGGGCCCCACCATCCCTTCCGGGCGGGCGGTCATGATCCAGCGGCGGTTTGTCGTCATCGTATTTTCAGTTTCGGGAAAACCCGGAATGATAGCGATCCGCCGCCACCTCGCCTACCGCCGGAACCCGGTTCAGTCGCCAGGCGGGGATGGCTGCCTCCCAGAATTCATCCGGCGTGGCCCGCAGTGTGCCCGGCAGCGCGGCCTGACCGAGCAGACCCCAGGCTGATTTAAGCGCCGGCAGGGGATTTTGCGGATCCACCGGCGTTGCGCCGGTCTGCTTGCTAAGTTTGGTGCCAGCGGGGTTCACCGCCACCGGCACGTGCACGTACCGCGGCGTAGGCAGGTCCAATAGCCGCTGCAGATAGATCTGCCGTGGTGTGGAATCCAGCAGGTCGCTGCCGCGCACCACCTCTGTAACCCCCTGCCAGGCGTCATCCACCACCACCGCCAGCTGGTAGGCGGTCAGGCCGTCGCCCCGGCGCACGACAAAGTCGCCAATCTCCCGCTCAAGATCCTGCTGCTGCTCGCCCTGGAGCTGATCGACGAAGCCGATTTGGCCCGCCACCCGCACCCGCAGCGTGCGCCCGGTTTCCCCCGGCTTCAGGCCGTTGCGGCAGGTGCCGGGATAAATGGCGTGACCGCGCAGCGATTTGCGGGTGCAGGCGCAGGGAAACAGCCGTCCCTGGGTGTCCAGCGCATCCAGCGCGGTCTGGTAGGCCTCAGCCCGGGTGCTCTGGTACAGCACGGGCTCGTCCGCCTCCATGCCAAATCGCTTCAGATCCGCTTCAATCGCCAGCGCCGCCCCGGGGCGTTCCCGGGGTGGGTCGAGATCTTCCATGCGCACGAGCCAGCGGCCGCCGGCGGCGCGCGCCTGCGCGTAGCTGGCCATGGCGGCCACCAGCGACCCAAGGTGCAGGCGTCCGGTGGGGGAGGGGGCGAAGCGCCCGACGTAACCATCCGCCTCAGCGCGGGGCGTGGCGTTCACAGTGCACCCAGAGCGCCGTGGCGCCGCAGACGGCGGCCGGCATCACAAAAAAGTTGACCACGGGAATGGCCGTCAGGCCGGTGAGCGTGGCGCCAAAACCCAGCGCCTCCCAGCGATGGCGGCGGATCCAGCCATGTTTGCTGAAAAAGCCGTGACCCGCGTTACCCAGCGGATAGTCCAGATATTCAAAGGCGAAGATCCACACGCCGACCAGTAGCCAGAGAAAAGGGGCAAGCACAGTAGTGGGGGGAAACAGCCAGCAGAGCAGCGCGGCGACCGCCAGCACCGCGAAGTAAAGCCATTTGGCCAGCTCATTCAGCACCGCGCCCAGAATCTGCGCCGGCCAGGCGCCGGAGCGGGCGCTCTCGGCAATCGGGTGCTGCAGCCGATCCGCTACCGTCTCGGCCAGCCGGTCGTTAAACGGTGACGCCAGCAGATTGGCCACCAGGGTGAAGACAAAAAACACGGCGATCAGCAACACGACGACCACCAGCGGCAGAGCAACGGTCGCCAGCCAGCCCAGGGACTCGGGCAGCACTGCCTGCAGCCAGTTACCAAACTCGCTCACCACCCAGAAGATGGTGCTGCCAAAGATCACAATATTGACCAGCAGCGGCAGGACCACATAGCGCCGCAAACCCGGCCGTCGCAGCCAGCCAAACCCCGCCAGCGCAAAGCGGGCGCCCTCAGCAATGCCTAGAATCATGAGCGCACCGTGACCTCCGGCAGGCTTGATTGCATGTCACAAAAGTCCCACATCCTGTTCGGTAATGTAAGGCCTCGCAACGCCGGAACCCAGGTCATCAACGTCGGGAGCCGCCCGGGGCGCCAAAAAGGTAAAGAACCCATGAGTCGACTGTTTCTGTTTCTTGCCACCAACGTTGCGGTGCTGGCGCTCGCCACCATTGTGCTCAAGGTGCTGGGTATCGAAGACGCGCTGGCGCGCAGCGGCAGCGGCATCAATCTGACTGGCCTGCTGATCTTCTCCGCCGTGTTTGGCATGGCGGGCTCGTTTATCTCTCTTGCCATGAGCAAGTGGATTGCTCTGCGCAGCACCGGTGCCAAGGTGATCGATCAACCTGCCAATTCCACGGAGAAGTGGCTGGTGGAAACGGTGCGGCGCCAGGCCAAAGCAGCCGGTATCGGCACGCCAGACGTGGCGATCTACGACGCGCCGGAAATGAACGCTTTTGCCACCGGCATGAAGCGCAATGACGCGCTGGTGGCGGTGAGCACCGGCCTGCTGTCGGCCATGAACGCCGATGAGGTGGAGGCGGTGCTGGGCCACGAGGTAGCCCACGTAGCCAACGGCGATATGGTCACCATGGGCCTCCTGCAGGGGGTGCTCAACACCTTCGTGATTTTCCTGGCCCGTGTTGTGGGCCTGCTCGTCGACCGGCTGGTGTTCCGCGACGAGCGGGGCGGTGGCATGGGCTACTTTATTGTGGTGATGGTGGCGCAGGTGGTGCTCGGCATCCTGGCCAACATGATTGCTGCGTGGTTCTCCCGCCGCCGGGAGTTTCGTGCCGACATCGGCGGCGCAAGGCTGGCCGGGCGGGACAAGATGATCGCTGCGCTGCGGCGGTTGCGCCAGACCTACGGTCACTCGACGCTGCCGGACCAGGTGGAAGCCTTCGGCATCAGCGGCCGCAAGATGGGGGGGCTGCAGAAGCTCATGATGACCCACCCGCCGCTGGAAGAGCGCATTGAGGCGCTGGCAAACCTGCGCTGATCGCTTAGCCCGGTCGCTAGGAATCTTCTTTATCACGCGTCGGGCCGGGCGGCGTGAGCCGCCCGGCCTCCCGCAGCGCATCCCGCAGCACGTACTCGATCTGAGCGTTCACCGACCGTAGTTCGTCGTCGGCCCAGCGCTGCACCGCGCTGTAGATCTCGTCACTCAGCCGCAGGGCAAAGGCCTTTTTTGAGGCCATCGGTGCAGCCCTGCGCTAGTACAGCGAACCGGCGTTCAGCACCGGCTGAGTGTTTTCATCGCTACAGAGCACCACCAGCAGATTGCTGACCATGGTGGCTTTCCGCTCCTCGTCCAGCTCGATGATGTTCTGCCGGTTGAGCTCGCTGAGCGCGAGCTCCACCATGCCGACGGCACCCTCAACGATGCGCTCCCGGGCGGCGATGATGGCCGAGGCCTGCTGGCGCCGAAGCATGGCGTTGGCAATCTCCGGCGCGTAGGCCAGGTGGCTGATGCGCGCTTCGATCACCTCGACGCCCGCTTTCTGCAACCGGTCCTGAATCTCCGCTTTCAGTGACTCGGAGATTTTGCCCGGATGGCTGCGCAGCGACAGCTCGTCATCTTTGTCCGATTCGTAGGGGTAGGACGTGGCGAGGTTGCGCAGCGCGGCTTCGCTCTGAATGTTTACGAACTCCTCAAAGTCGTCCACCTCAAACACGGCTTCCGCGGTGTCCACCACCTTCCACACCACTACGGCGGCGATCTCAATCGGGCTGCCGGAAGACTCGTTCACCTTCAGCTTGCCGCTTTCAAAATTGCGCACCCGCACGGAAATCGCCTTTTTGGCATAGAAAGGGTTTGCCCAGCGTAAGCCCGGCTCCCGGGCGGTGCCTTTGTAGGAGCCAAACAGCTGCAGCACTTTGGCCTGGTTGGGGTGGACCATAAAAAAGCCGAACCACAGCACCAGCACCACCAGCGACAGCAAAATGCCCGGGATCAGCAAGGCTTCGTTGCCGGTATCGGCGCCCCGGATAATCATCGCCAGCATGGCGAGCTGAACAATAGGCAGGACAACAAGCATCACATAGCCGGAAGGGACGCGAATGGGTTTCTCTGTGATCATTGGCTCTCTCCAAATTAGTGGCTAAATGATATCATAATGCTATCACTACGAATGTGCCAGAAGTCTGTGCCGCCCGGCTGCCTGCCCCCGCTTGGTGGCGCACAAAAAAAGCCCGGCCTGAAACAGGCCGGGCAAAAAAGACGGAAAATCCGATGACTTGAGGAGTCGCAGGCCCTTCGGGGGACCTCAGCCGGTCAGAACACCGGGGCTGACGCGGCCGTCTGGTTTCCGTCGAGGGGGAAAAAACTCAGCTGTTCCCGGGTGGCAGGGCCATCCGTGGCCACCTGCCGGGAAACATTTTTCAAGGCACGCTGGGCTGCCGGGGAGACAAACTCAAAACACGAGCCGTCGGTAAACTGGAGCACCAGGAGCTTCTCGCGTTGCCCCGGGCCCGGGCGGGTGATGATGCCGCTGACGGTTTTTCCGACCAGATCTCGGCTGGCGCGGGCGGCGGGTTGCTGGCTTCGGGCTGTGGTTCGCATGACGTTCTCCTTGAGTGCGAGGAGATTAGATCACGCGGAATTCTCATTTCCTGAGAACGCGCCCGCCGGTGGTCTGACTTTTTTTGGCCGCAGCAGAACAAGGGCATTACCCCCCAGCACCAGCGCCATACCGGCCAGCAGCCAGGGCGTGATCGGCAGCCCCTCAAACAGGACGGCCAGAACAACCGCGACCACCGGGAACATGACGACGGAATAGCCTGCCCGGTGGGCGCCGATGCGGCCCACCAGCGTCAGGTAGGCGCCAAACGCGATGATGGTGCCAGGAATGACCAGATAGATCAGCGACAGCACGTAGGCGGGCCGCGGATCAAACAGAAACTCCCGGCCAAGGGCCAGGGCAATGATCAGGTTAAACACGGCGCCGTAGCTCATGCTCCAGGCGTTGGCCTGAATCACCGGCAGCGCGTGGCGGCTCTGGGCGTGCTGCGACAGCACGTTCCCGAGCGACGCGCTCAGGGACCCGATCAGGCTCATGCCTCCGCCGATCAGCAGCGCGCCAGATCCTTCCGTCTCGCGGAGGGAGGGCCAGAACAGCACCACCAGGCCGGCAACGCCGAGTACCGAGGCCCCATAGATGCGCGAGTCGGCCCGGACGCCGAGAAACAGTCGCGCATTCAGGATATTCAGCCATACCACGCTCGAGAAAATCAGCGCGTTGATGGCAGAACTGACGTAGAGCTGAGCGCCGTAGGCCATCAGGTAGTTCAGCGAGAACATCGACAGCCCCATGCCGGCGAACATCAGGTGTTCAGCCCTTCCGTAGCGCAGCGGACGCCGGGTCGCCACGCAGAACACCATCATCAGGCCCGCCGCCGCGGCGTAGCGGTAAAACACCGAAACCTCCAGCGGCACCACGCCCAGCTGATAGTTGATCGCCAGCCAGGTGCTGCCCCAGATCAGAACGGACAGCGCATACAGCGAGGTGTTACCCACAGCCCGGCCTCAGCAGGCGCAGCAGCAGGCGGGTGCGCAGGGAGCGTCGGTAGACCCAGCAGTAAAAGACGCGTTGTATCGCGGTCCTGAGGCCCGAGCGCAGGTTTCGGCAGGTATCGCAGGCCTGGCGCAGGCCAGGAGTCAGATCCGGGCAGGCCGGCGTATAAGGTTCAGCGACGCAGCTCATATCAGCATCTCCTGGGCCCGAAAGCCCTTTGGGGTACTTGCATGGCGAACAGGATAGCGCGACAGCGAATGCTTAACAGATACAAAAAAACTTTTTTGTAAGGTGCACAGTTCTTGGTCGGGTCACTGATCAATCCGTCTATTCGACTGGAGCTTCCGCTGATCGGCCGTGACTCGCGCCCGCGCTCCGGCGCGGGTATCTTTGGGCAATGGATCAACATGGCGACAAGTCAATGCGCAAAAAGTCTTTAGCAGGAATAGCGGCAGGTGCTGCTCTGAGTCTGGCAGCCACGGTCGCCCTGGCTCACAACGACGTGAGTGTAAACGATGACGGCTGCCACGAAAGTGAGCGCTACCAGAATTATCACTGCCACGAAGGCGTGCTGAAAGACCGCGAGTTCGAAAACGCGGAGGCGGCTGCGCAGGCGGAGATCAATGAGGCGATCACTTCGGACAAACAAAGCAGCGCTGGCGAGGCGGAAGACGCCACCCGCGATCCGAGCTAGCGCTAGCTAGAGCGCCGAAAACACAAAGCCCAGCAGTACCGCCGCCACGCACGGCGGTATCACCCAACGAATCCAGAACACCAGCACCGGCGCACCACCGCCGGGGTTGATCTCGCTGCTGGTGGTTGCTTTCCCCAGGCCCCAGCCCAGCGCGACAATCGCCAGCAGGCTCCCGAGAATAAACATGCCGGACCCAAAGACCAGGTCCAGCGTGCCCAGCCAGTGCGTATTGAAAGCGATCGGCGTCATGATCAATGCCATGGCCAGCGCGCACAGCCAGGTCAGGTGTTTCTTAAGGCCTTCAAAAAGCTGAAGCTCCCCCAGCCCCTGCACCAGCGTGTCGAGGGTCGCGACAATGGTCAGCAGGGCCACGCTCACCCAGGCGCTGAGAAACAGCCCCGCCAGCCAGCGGCCGCCCGGCAGCTGACTGAACAGGTGAGGAATGGTCTGGAACAGCAGCGTGGGGCCGCTCGTCAGGCTGATACCGAAGATCAGCACCGCGGGAACCACAAATAGTGCCGCCAGGAGCGCTGCCCCGACGTCCAGCCCGGCCGTCAGCATTGCGGTTCTCACAATCGGCTGCCGCCGCCGCAGGTAGCTGCCGTAGACAATCCCGAGCGTGCCGGAAAGGCCAATCGAGAAGCAGGTCTGGCCCAGCGCGCTGAAGGTGACCTCAGCGGTGATCTCACTGAGATCAAACTGAAGGAATTCGAGCAGCCGGTCGGTGGCCCCGGGAAGCTGCAGAACCTTGTACACCAGGTAAAAAGCCGCAACCGCAA
>JBCCVP010000045.1:0-32206 GCA_039195135.1 Pseudomonadota bacterium
ACGCCATCCCCAACTCAAGCTGCTTCGATGGACCGACCTCCTGCCCGGCGGGAGCGGACGGCAGCCTGATGAGCTACTGCCATGCCGGCGCCAACGGGTTTGATGGGGGTGGCCCGCAACGTGGCACCGAAGAGCGCTGCTACACCAGCGACTACTTCCACCCGCTGATCATCGGCAAGCTCGACAGCCTGATTGCATCGCGCAATCCCTCCTGCATTGCCGACTACACGTCCCCGTCGCTCATTTTTGCCGACGGCATGGAACAGTAGCGCTGCCCGACGTCCGCCGCTTGAATATGGCCGGTTTGCCTCCACGTCGGAGGAATGAGCTTTGCATTTTCCATCGACACGTCCCAGCCGCCGGCTGATTTCTACGCGGAGCTGGCGGCGGCGACCGACGCCCTACTCACCGGTGAGGCGGACCCGATTGCCAACGCTGCCAATCTGAGCGCGCTGCTGTTTGCCGCGGTGCCGGACCTCAACTGGGCGGGCTTTTACTTTCTGAAAGACGGCGAACTGGTCGTCGGCCCGTTCCAGGGGCTGCCGGCCTGCGTGCGCATTCCCCTGGGTAAAGGCGTCTGCGGCACCGCGGCCGCAACGCTTAAGACGCAGCGGGTGGCCGACGTGGAGCAGTTTCCCGGCCACATCGCCTGCGACAGTGCCAGTCGCTCGGAGCTGGTGATACCGCTGGTCGACAACGGCCGTCTGCTCGGGGTGCTCGATCTGGACAGCCCGCGGGCGGACCGCTTTTCCGCGGACGACGAAGCGGGCCTGGTCCGGGTGGCCCAGGCCTACGTGCACTCGGTAACGGTGAGTTCCTGAATCAGTTCAGGAAGCTGATCGTGGCCTCGCCAGGCTGCAGCGGCTGGGCCGGCGGCTGGCTCCAGGTGAGCGAAACGAGCTGACCCGTGCGCAGGGCCTGGGGTTTGCCGCTGAGAAATCCCGCCAGCTCAGAAAATCCCGGATTGTGCCCCACCATGAGCGTGGCGCCGGCACCGTGCGCCTCAAGAACCTGGATCAGCTGGCCGGTACTGGCTTCATAGATGTCATCCACCAGCTGCGGCGCCGGCCCGTCCGGCAGCGAAAATGTGGCGGTCTGGCGCGTGCGCCGGGCCGGCGATACCAGCAGCGTGTCCACCCGGCTTCCCCGCTCGCGCAGCAGATGCCCTACCGTCAGCGCTTCGTGCTCGCCCGCCTCCGTGAGCGGGCGCTCAAGGTCGCTCACGCCGCCGCCAAAGGCGGCCGACGCATGGCGCAGCAGCAGCAGTGACGTCAGCGCCATCAGCCGTTAAGGGCCGCCGTGCCGCTTAAGGCACAATCTGCTGCAGCGGCAGGTTACCGCGCTGCCAGTCGATGGTGACCTCGCCGTCCACCTGCACGTCCAGGGAGTTCAGCAGCATGCTGCCGTCGGCGTTGAAGGTGCGGGTCATGCTGCCGTCCGGCAGGATCACCGGTGGCGTCCAGGCGCAGCCCGGACAGTGGGCCTTGAAGCTCGCGAGATCGGCGTCACCCTGATTGACCAGCACGGTCCCGTCGGACACAACGACGACCCAGCTCGGCTCCCCCGCCGTGTCGTAGAAGTAGATCGCGCTGAATTCCTGCGGCCCCTGGCGCTGGGTGCCAAATCCCCAGCCAGCTTCGTCGTTGTTGAAAAACTGATCCGTCAGGCTCTGGTCCACAGCGCTGCCGGCCAGGTCAAAGAACTCCAGGAGCTCGCCGTTGGATTCGCCATTGATCGTCCAGGTCATCAGCGCCCGGGATGGATCGATAAAGCTGATCTGGGCCTGCCCCACGGTGGCCGCGGTCGGCGCCACCTGGCGCACGTCGCCGCTGGCGGTGAACCGTAGAATGCTGGCGGTGACCGTATCGTTCACGTAGCGCTGCCCGTCGAGCGTCTGCACGTAGTACCAGACCGGCAGCCGGTTGGCGTCAGCGGTGTACCAGGCGGAATAGATGCCGCTGTCGAGAAAGTGCAGGTCGATGCCGTTTCCGCCGCGCTGCGAGTTAAACCAGAAGCCATCCCGGGGCTCAACGTTCGGCGCGTTTGGCGTAGCGCAGTTGGACACCACGCTGCAGCTGTCCGCCACCTGGCCGGAGATAACGCTGGACTCCGCGTTGCGGGAGAAGCCGCCGGCGTGGCCGGTGCCGGCGTAGTTGATGCCGAATCCGTCACCGCAGCCGATGCTGGTGTCAAATTCAACGCCAACGTTGACGGTGGTGGATCCGCCGGCTGCGAGGTTGCCCAGGTCCACGGCGCCGCTGCTCAGCTTGAGCTCGCTGCTTAAGCCCGGCGCGTCGCTGGCGGGATGGAAGATACACACGGCGCTGTTGTCAGCGATCGACTCGGGTGTGTCACAGGCATAGACCAGGGCATCGTTGAAACCGGCGTTCTGGATGCCCGCCGTCTGCCCCGCGCCGCGCTGGGGATTGCCTGCCGGATACTGGTAGACGATCTGGTTCGTGTCGTCATACAAAATGGCCTGCACCACAAAATCATCCGTGCCGCCGTTGAAAATCTCCGTGATGTTCCATTGGAAAATGTTGCAGCCGGCGGAGTTAGTCGCCTCGCCCGGCCGCGGGCAATTGGCAAAGTACTGGTGGTAAGCAGAATCCAGCACCAGGTCATCGTGCAGCGGATAAAGGCGTCCGCCGCCGCCGGTGCTGGGCACGCTCGGCAGGGGGCAGTCCGGCGTGACGTCGCCGCCAGAGTCGCCGGCATCGGTGCTCAGATAGCCGTTAGTGACCATGGTGAGCTCGGTCAGCGCCTGACCATAGTAGTCAAACCCGGTGCCGCCGAGATCAATCACCGCTGCGCCGTCGTCCAGGGCGGGAAAATCAGCATTGGTGGGGGTGAACTGGACAGGTGTGCCGCTGCCGCTGATGTCCTGAAAATCAAACGCGCAGGTGGGCTCGTTGCTGTCGGCAAAGGTGTAGCCGAAGTTGTCCGGCCCGCCGGCCAGCTTGGCGGCGGCGGGCGCGCCGGCACCGCTGACGGCCAGCGCCGCAAACGCGCCGGTGGCGGCAGCGCCGCCCGAATTGCGGAAGGTCACCGGGTACGACCAGGCTTCACCCGGGTCGATCGCGCTGTCGCCGTTGCCGCACATCTCCACGCCGGCGCCCACGCTCGAGACCTCGACCTGGGCGTTTTCCACGACAACCCCAAACACACGTCTTCCCGCGCAGCCGGTGTTGTCGGTCACCCGCACCTCCACGCTGCCGGAGAAGGCGTTGTGATAGCGCACCTCGGCCCGTTCGCTGGTGCTGTCGGTGAGGCCATCACCGTCCACATCCCAGGCGTAGGTATAGGGGCCGGCGCCGCCGCTCGCCTGGGCGGTATATTCCACCAGCTCGCCGGTGCGGGTGACCGCGCCTTTGGTGCTGACGATGTTCACGGACGGCGCATCACAGGCGTTGGCGCCGTCGAGCACCGTCGCGTTGCTGCCGACCGGGTCCAGCCAGTCGCGCAGCCGGGATTCCGGCGTGCCGCCGCCTTCCCAGCTCACTTCGATCAGGCCGTAGTAGTCCGCCCCTTCCTCCGCGCCAGGGCAGGAGAACACGGCGCCGCCGGTCAATTGGCCGATGATGCGCCGGTTCTGATCAAACAGCGGTGACCCGGACGAGCCGCCCTCGGTGATGCCGCTGTCCCATTCGTTCACCTGGAAGTGAGTATCCGGCGCCCAGCCGACCGCCGTATTGGTCGTTGTGGCGTTCGTCACCGGATCGTTCTCGATGGAGATACGTTTTTCCTCCACCCGCGGGTGGTGGATGCTGAAGGCCGACTGAAGGTCGTTACCGGTGCGGTCCCAGCCGGCGAAAAAGACGTTAAAAGAGTCTGGGATCTGATCATCCAGCCGCAGCAGCGTGAAATCGGACGGCGTATAGGTGGCGATCAGGCTGGAGCCGGACAGCACGTCGTCGACCGAGCTTATCGGGATCGGCTGGCCGCTCGCGGCGCCGGAACGGCATTCGTTGCTCTCATAGTTAAAGTAGAAGTTGATGTTGGCGGCATCGTTGTCCGTGATGCCGCAGTGGTCCGCGGTAAAAAAGTACGGGGTGCTGTCCTCCGCCGTGTTGTTGATGAGGGCGCCGGAGCACAGGTCGACCGAAGTGCCCACGGTCATGGCTGCCACGGACCGCACCTGGTCGTTAAAGGGTGCGGCCTCCGGGCAGGCCACATCCACGTTGCAGGACAGCGACTTGTTCAGGGCAAACGGGTTCTCGGTAAAAAACCGGTATCCGTAGTTAACCTGGGCCAGGCTCAGCCGCACGTGGCGTTTCAGTTCGGTAGGTACCACCAGCTCAAGCACCGCCTTGGGCCCCGGCACCACCGGCGTCCAGAGCTGTCCGTTTTTCTGGTGATCCTGGTCGGTAAACGGTCCGCGCACCACCTGACCGGCTTCGTCGTAAACGAACAGGCTCGCGCCGTGGGGCAGGAAAAATTCAGAAAACCCAAAATCCATCGACGTGGCGCCGTCAGCGTTCACCGCCAGGCGCCAGACCCAGCGGTCTCCGTCAATTTTTGCCCAGGTGCCGGCGGTTGCCTGGCCTTGCGCCAGCTTGACGCTGTCGACGCTGCGGGGCACACCATATTTGATCGCCTGCCCGTTCTTGGCCCGCGCGAGGTCCGCCTCAAACAGGCCAAGATGACTCTCTCCGGAAACCGCGAGTTCTTTACCGGCTTTGAGTTCGGGAAGCGCCTCGGTCAGCCCCAGCGGTTTTTCCGGGCCGGCTTGCGCGCCGGAAGCAGCGGCCAGCAGGCCAGCGAGATAAAGAGATTTCATCGCAGAATCCATCAGTGACTGTCCTTCATGATATACGGATTGAGACAAAAAACTTGCGCTCAGGTCCTCATTATTCGGCAGCTCCGAAGCAGCGCTTCCAAGCTTAGTTGCGGCGCAGGAACTGATAGCCGGAAAAGGTCATCGTCTGCTCCGCCGGATTGAAGCGAACCCGTTCGCCAAGGCCGGTGCCAAGACCGGGAATAAACAGCACGCCGTCCGCTTCCCCTGGCGAGAGGGGGATCTTCGGTGTCAGGCGGAAAAAGATCGGCAGGCGGTATTCCGCGACGAGCTGTCCGTCCTCTATCTTGAGTTCGACCAGATCCAGTTTGAGTTGTTCGCTGAAAAAGTCCGGGTTGGCAATTTCGTAGCGCCCGGTCAGGCGCGCCAGCGCCGGCGGCGTTGGGCCCGGCGCCGGCAGGGCGGTCCCCAGCAGAAAGGTCTGTCCCTGGTATAACGCCAGCAGCACCCGCTCGCCCCCAAGGGCGGCGGGCCGCAGCAGGATCTCCTCCATGATGTTGAACTGGATGTCGAAGATGCCCAGGAGACGATAAGCCATCTCATACCAGCCGTCGTCGCGGCGGGTGGCGCGAAAGCCACGGCCCAGAAACTGCATCTTGTAGCGATCCGGTTTGCCCTCGAAATCGATCAGGCCAAGCGGCGTCACGTAGCGTTCGTCCATGGCGGCTGCGCTGGCACGCGTCGGAAGGGGGATCTGATCCGAAAAACCGCTGGCGTCCCGGTCCGGCGGCGCCACTCCCGCGGAGCGCTCCAGCCACTCATCCATGACTTCCCGGGACTGATCGACGACGAAGTCCACGCCGTTGGCCGAGTTGGTCACCAGCGCAATGCCCAGCCCCTGGTCCGGCAGGGCCACGAGGTTGCTGCGAAAGTGCAGCGTGTTGGCGTTGATGCGCAGCACGCGATCCACCGCAAAACCTTCCGTGTTGGTCAGCTGCCAGCCGAGCCCCGCGACGTTGTCCAGATCGAGCGGTACGTCGGCGTTCTGCGGCCGGACCATCTCTGCCCGCAGCGTGGCGCCGAGCACCTGGTCCGGGCCGCTGCCCAGGGCAAACTGCAGCAGACGGCTCAGGTCCTCCGCCGTGCCGTAAAGCCCGAGCGCCGCCACGTTTGACGCATAGGTGGCGGGCTGAGGCTTGCGCTTTCGGTCGTGACCGGTGGCATCCCCGGGCGTCGCGGCAAATCCGGTGTTGCGCATCCCCAGAGGCTTGAGCACCTGCTCGGTGACGTATTCGGTGTAGGGGCGTCCGCTGTGCGCCTCTACGATGTGGCCGAGCACCGCGTAGGCCAGGTTGGAATAACCGTAGATGCGCCCTGGCGGTTGGGCCAGATACAGGGTGGCGGGCAGCGGCGCGAGCTGGCCCTGTGGTTCCTCGGCGTAGTACCCGGCCAGCACGTTGCTGGGTAATCCGCTGTGATGACTCAGCAGCTGTCGCAGCGTGGGCGGCGCCGCGCCGTTAAAGCGGTTTTCCAGCGCCAGCTCCGGCAGCAGCCGAGACAGCGGGTCGTCCAGACCGATCTTGCCGTTCTCCACCAGCTTAAGCACCGCGATGGCGGTAATCACGTGGGTGATGTTGGCAAAGGGAAAGCGCGTTTTGGCGGTGAAAGGCTGCCTTTTCTTGCGGTGCGCCCAGCCGTAGCCCCGGGTATGCACCAGGCCCTGCTGATCCACGAGCACCAGCGCGGCGCCGGCAACCTTCTCTTTTCTCAGCGCGCGTTCGATCCGCGCGTCCACATCGCTGAGCCAGTCCGGGCCGTTACCCACAACCGGTTCGTGAACTAGCGTGATGAGTACCGCGACCGCGGCCATCAGCAAACGGCACATGCGCTCCATGATAGAGCATCAGGATACGGCGGCAAGACGAAAGCAAATTCGTCCGACGCGGTCTTATCTGGTGTCGACGGGCCGGACGTTCCCCGCTTCCCATACCCTCACCGGGCCGGCGACGTGCGTGAGCAAGACGGTGGGCGTCCATCCCCGGGCGCCCACTTTCTCGCCGGCCGGAAGCCTCTCCGCGGACTGTCCCAACTGGCACACCCGGCTACCCGGGCGGCTGTGCGAAAATTGCGCCTCTTGCTGCGAGGTGCCTTTCATGTTGTCCAGGGCCGCACTGAGTATCCTGCTGCTGTCTTCCGCCACCGCGAATGGGGCACCCCCCGTGGCCACCGTGACTGAAAACATCGAAAAACGCGTCGCCCGCGGCGAAATCCGCGCCGCCGTGCTGGGCCTTTACCGGGATGGCGAAATCACCATCGAAGGGTTTGGTCAGCTCGGCCGGGATGATGAGCGCTTGCCTGACGGCAGCAGCGTGTTTGAGATCGGTTCGGTGAGCAAAATATTCACCGCACTGCTGGCCCAGCGGCAGGTGGATGCGGGCCGCGCCACCTGGGATCAGACCCTGGCGGCGTCGACTGATATCGAGTTTGCGGACTCCGCGGTTGGGCAAATAACCTGGCAGGAACTGGCTACCCACAGCTCGGGGCTGCCCCGGCTGCCGGACAACATGAACGCCGAGGACCCGCTGGACCCCTATGCCGGCTACGGCGAGGCAGAGTTGTTTGCGTATCTGAGCGCGATGAAGCCCGCGGAGCTCAACAAAACCTATGAATACTCCAACCTCGGCATGGGCCTGCTGGGCGTACTCGCAGCGCAGGCTGCGGGGCTGCCATATCACGAAGCGTTGCGGCGGGACGTTTTTGCGCCGCTCGAGCTAAACGACACGGCAGTCAAGCTGGCACCGGAGCAGGAGTCCCGGCTTGCCCAGGGCTTCAGCGACGGGGCCGATATGCCCCGCTGGGGTGGGTTTGACGCGCTGGCGGGGGCCGGTGCGGTACTGTCCACGGTCGATGACATGCTTCGTTTCGCCTCGCAGAATCTCGCGGAGACGGGCGATCTGGCCGCCGCCCTGGGCGCAATTCGTAAACCCACCGGTGACGGCGCTATGGGACGAGGGTGGCACATCAACGACAGCACCAGCGAGGCACCGATCTGGTGGCACAACGGCGGCACCGGAGGCTACGCCAGCACCCTGGCGCTGCGGCCCGCCACCGCCGAGGCGGTGGTGCTGCTGACCGCCTCCACCGACTACGACGGCGTCACCCGGCTGGCCCTCGCGCAGCTGAAGGGCGAGTCGCCGGCACCGGCCGCCGGCGGCAACTTCGACGCCTACGTGGGAGCCTATGAAGCGGCGCCCGGCATGGTGCTCACCTTTTTTGTCGAGGACAACCAGCTGTTTGGCCAGGCGACGGGCCAGGGCGCGTTTCCCCTCACGCCGGGGGATGAACATCAGTTCACCTTTGCGCCGGCAGACATCGCTATTACGTTTGACGAGTTCGGCGACGATAAGGCCCAGCGCATGGTGCTGCTCCAGGCCGGGCGCACCACCCGGGCCCCGCGCGTTGCGGACGAAAAAGGTATCCAGCGCCGCGCGGTTATCCCGGTGCCGGCGGACAGGCTGGCCGATTTTGAAGGCCAGTATCAGCTCACCCCCCTGGCCGTGATCGACGTTGAGGCGCGGGACGGGCAGCTATTTGCCCGCCTGACCGGACAGGCCGCCTTTCCGGTGTTTCCCTTCGCAGAAGACGAGTTTTTCTACAAAGTGGTGGATGCGGAGCTGCACTTTGAGCGGGACGATGCCGGCGCCGTCACCGGCGTTACCCTGGTGCAGGGCGGCCGCCAGTTCGCGCCCCGAAAAAACGAGCCATGAACCTACTGACCATCGCCGCCGCGGCGCTCGGCGCCAGCGCCGGGCCCGGGCTGACCATCGACGGCCGCTTCGAAGACTGGGCGGACACGCCGGAGGTGGCCGAGGCCCTTGGCGATGCACCCCCGGTGCTCGACCTCGGCCCGGCCCGCTGGCGGCTGGACCAGCACGGCCTTTGGCTGCAGCTCAACGTCGCCCAGCCCGGCAACCTCGTGCATGCGCCGCGCACGTTGAGCATCGCCCTCGATTACACGGACGGTGGCCGGGATTACCGGAACACCGCCGGCATTGACCGGGTGCTTGAGCTGTCTCCCCGCCAGCGATCCGGCCAGTACGGCACCCGGGTGCTGACCCCGGGCACATTCACCTGGGAGGAAGGACCGGCATCCACCGTTGGATTGCGCTCCGGGCCCACCTGGTCCAGCAACAGCTATGAGCTGCTGCTTCGCGACCCGGAATGGACAACCGACAGCGCCCGGGTGACGGTCAGCCTGTGGCAAGGTAAGGAGGAGGACCGGATCGACACTTTCTCGGTGCAGCGCGGCCAGCCCAGCCGGCCGCCGAAACTACCGAGCCTGGGGCGTGCGCCGGGTACCAGTTTTCGGGTGCTGCAGTGGAACGCCGGCGGCGAGGGCACCGTACCCCGGGAAGCTGAATTTACCTCCCTGCTTCGCGCCGCTGAGGCGGACATCGTGCTGCTGGATGAGGTGTGGCCCACTCAGACGGCCGGGTTTCTCACCGAGTTCCCGTACCAGCATCTGGGGTCCAGCGGCGGCCGCCAGCGGGGCATGGTGCTGAGCCGTTTTCCGATTGAACCCGCCGCGGCCTTTGAGCGACTGAGCTATACCCAGGAAGCCCTTGACGTGATTCGCCGCGAGGGCACCGGCTTCATGCGCAACGATCTCAAAAACGCAGTTTCCGAGGGCATCGCGGCGGCGGGCGTCCGAGTGCGGCTGGGTGAGGTGACGGTACTGTTTGTTGCGCTGGATCTTCAGTGCTGCGGCAGCGATGGTTCCGTGGAGGATCGTTTCCGGGAAATGCAGGCCGCCCGGATCCTCAAGGCTATTGATGAGACGCGCGGCGATGAGGGCTTTGATCATCTTATCGTAGGCGGCGACTTCAATCTGGTCGGCTCCCGCCGCCCCCTCGAGCTCTTTCTGAACACCGCGCCGCTGCCCCTTTCTGCGGTGGACTGGCTGCAGCCGAACGGCCTGTCCAACGTGACCTGGATTCGAGACGGCAACGAGTTTCCTCCGGGACGACTGGACTTCACCCTGCACGATGCTGGCCTCAAGGCGCTGAAGGGCATCATTCTGAACCCGCAGGTGATGACCGAGAATGACCGGGCCCGGTTTCAGCTGGTGCCGGATCTGGTGTTTCGCATGTCGGGCCACGTGCCCATCATCACCGACTTTGCGTTCGAGGACACTAGCTCTCGCTGAGGGCCCGGTTGCGGGCCTCGGCGGCCTGCCAGTCGGCCGGCAGCCGGCGGGCGACCACCAGAAAGCTGATCACCGACGGCACAAACGCACAGGCCGTCACGGTCATGGCGTAGCGCATCGCCACGAGCTCCGAGTTGTCCCCCCGGAACACGTCCATCAGCCAGCCGGCAAAGGTGGGGCCGCCGCCCAGGGCGATCATGTTGAGGATAAAAAAGAACAGCGCAGTGGATATGGCGCGCATGTTGATCGGCGCCAGCGTCTGGGCAATGGCAAAGCTCGGGCCGAGATAGACGCCCAGGAACAGCAGCAAGATGGTGGTCAGCGCCAGATGCGCCCACACCGTGGAGACCCAGAAGCAGGCGACACCCACCGGCAGACAGATGGCGATGGCCACGGCCGGCAGCCAGCCGTAGGCGCGCACGGTGCGGGCGCCCCAGCGATCCGCCAGCCGCGCCCCGAGGAACGCGCCGCCGGCATAGGTGGTGCCGTTGATGATCCCCAGCACAATCACCAGGGTGCGAAAGCTAAAGCTCGGATCAAGCTGGCCCAGATACTTGGTTTGAAACGCCGAGAAGGCGTAGGACACAAACGAACCCAGTGCGATACCCAGGCACATGGCCCACCAGGAGGGAATTTTCAGCAGGCACGAAAAGGCGTCCCGGAAGGTGGCCTTGCGCAGCGTCGTCTTCTCGGAAAGATCCATGGACCCGCGCCGCGGTTCCCGCAGCACCAGCTTGACGACAAGCGCAAGGGCAACGCCCGTCACGCCGAGGATGATGAAGATACGCCGCCAGTCCACGTCGCTGCCGGCCCCCATCAGCCAGGCCGTCGCAAAATAGGCGGACATGATGCCCAGCGGTATGCCCATGGAGTACACCCCCAGGGCGCCGGCGCGCTCCTCCTTGGCGTAGAGGTCGGAAATAATGGAATGGGAAGGCGGACTGCCGCCGGCCTCGCCGACGCCCACGCCCATGCGAGCGAGCCCAATCTGCACAAAGTTGGTAGCCAGCCCCGTCAGCGCGGTAAATGCGCTCCAGGTAGCCAGCGCAATGGCCAGGATATTGACCCGGCTATAGCGGTCGGCCAGCCAGGCAATGGGGATGGCGATGACGGTGTAGAAGGTGGCAAACGCGAGGCCGATGAGCAGCCCCAGCTGGGTATTGGTCAGGCCCAGATCCCGCTGGATGAACGGGGCGAGAATCCCCACGATCTGCCGGTCAATGAAATTGAAGCCGTAAACGAGCGTGAGCAGCAGCAGCGCAAGCGTCCGACGACTCACAGTGGATTAGGGTGTCCGGTTACCAGGGCAGGTTATCCAGGTCGACATTGCCGCCGCTGATCACCACGCCGACGCGCTTGCCGGCGAAGCGCTCCCGGTTGGCCAGCACCACGCCAAGAGCGAGGGCGCAGGACGGTTCCACCACCGTTTTCAGCACCTGCCAGATCAGGCGCATCGCATCGATCGTGGCGGGGTCTTCTAACGTCAGGATGTCTTCCACGTGGCGCCGGATCAGGGCGAAATTCAGCAGCCCCAACTTGCCGCGAAGGCCGTCGCAGATGGTGTCCGGCTGGTGCTCCGACACCACGGTGCCGGAGCTGAAGGAGCGGGCCGTGTCGTCAGCTCCGGCCGGCTCCGCGCCATAGATCTCGATATCCGGCCGCTTGTGCTTCGCCCACAGGGCGCAGCCGCCCAGCAGTCCGCCACCGCCCACCGGGACCACCAGTGAGTCCAGGTCCGGCACCTGTTCCAGCAGTTCCATCGCCACCGTGCCCTGGCCGGCAATGATGCGCGGATCATCGTAGGGCGGTATGGGCGTGGCGCCGGTTTTGACGATCACGTCCCGCATGCCGTTTTCCCGCGCTTCCTGCGTGGGCTCGCAGGGAATGATGTGCGCGCCGTAGCGTTCGATGTTGGCCAGCTTTGATTTCACCGCTCCCCGCGGCACCACCACGTGGCAGTCGATGCCGCGGGAGGCGGCGGCGCAGGCCAGCGCAGCGCCGTGGTTGCCGGACGAATGGGTGGCGACACCCCGCACACCTTCCGTCGGCGACAGGGCCAGCACCGCATTGGACGCACCGCGTATTTTGAAAGCGCCGGTGCGCTGAAAGTTCTCGCATTTGAAGTACAGCGACGCCCCGCTCATTTCGTCCAGCGTGCGGGCCGTGAGCACCGGAGTTCGAACGGCCAGGGGCTCGATCCGCCGCGCCGCCCGCTCCACGGTGCGGGCGTCCAGCGTCAATTCGATGCCAGAGAGATCGTTCATAGGCGCCACGATAGCATTACCGCCGGGTTGTGGGTCACCGTCGAGGGTTAGGTGCAACAGGTTTTGGGGGGCGCTCGAGCATAAATTGGCGTTAGAATGGCCCCCCGTTTTCTGACCCCTTCATGCTATGCAGCCTGTAACGCGATATCGGCTGGACTACGCGCCGCCGGAATTCACAATCGATGCTGTCGAAATGGTGGTGGACGTGGCGGCCCGGGACTGCAGGGTCAAGAGCACGTTGACCCTGCGCCGGCTTCACGGAGAGGGGGCGCTGCGCCTCCAGGGCGAAAACCTGCGGCTTGAGGCGGTCCATCTGGAAAACCGCCAGCTGCGGGAGTCGGATTTTCGGATCGAAAACGGCGAGCTTGAGATTCCCAAGGTTCCGGACCGGTTTCAGCTCACCACCGTGTCGACGTTTGATCCGGCCGACAACACGGCGCTGGAGGGGTTTTACCAGTCCGGAGAATTCCTGCTCACCCAATGTGAGGCGGAAGGGTTTCGCAAAATTACCTGGTTCCTGGATCGCCCCGACGTCATGGCTCGCTATAGCGTGCGCATGCAGGCTGATCGGGAGCGCTATCCCGTGCTGCTGTGCAACGGCAACCTGACTGCCGCCGGGCCTCTGGACGGCGGGCGCCATTTTGCCCTCTGGGAAGACCCGTTTCCCAAGCCGAGCTACCTGTTTGCCATGGTGGCGGGGGAACTGACGCTGGTGGAGGATCACTACACGTCCAGCAAGGGACGCACCGTGGCGCTCAAGATCTACGTGGAAGACGCCTTTCGGGACCAGGTGGATCACGCTATGGACAGCCTCAAGCGGGCCATGGTCTGGGACGAGAAGCGCTTTGGTCTGCACTATGATCTGGACGTGTACCACATCGTCGCCACCAGCGATTTCAACATGGGCGCGATGGAAAACAAGTCGCTCAACATCTTCAACACGCGCTACGTGCTGGCCGCGGCGGACACGGCCACCGATCAGGATTTTGAAGACGTGGAAGGCGTGATCGGGCATGAATATTTCCATAACTGGACCGGCAACCGGGTGACGTGCCGGGACTGGTTTCAGCTGAGCCTGAAGGAAGGCCTCACGGTCTTCCGGGATCAGGAGTTCACCGCGGATCTGCACTCCCGGGCGCTCAAGCGCATCGACGATGTGCGGGTGCTGCGGGCGGCCCAGTTTCCGGAAGATTCCGGGCCCATGGCCCACCCGGTACGGCCCGACAGCTATCAGGAGATCAACAACTTCTACACAATGACGGTGTACCAGAAAGGCGCCGAGGTGGTGCGCATGCTCCACACCCTGCTGGGCGAGGAAGGTTTTCAGCGGGGCATGGCTGAATACATCGAACGCCATGACGGCAAAGCGGTCACCTGTGATGACTTTCGCGCATCGATGGCGGTGGCCAACCGCCGTGATCTGGATCAGTTTGAGCGCTGGTACCTCCAGGCGGGTACGCCCGTACTCACCGCCAGCGGTGAGTACGATGCCGGCACCTACCGACTGACGCTGCGTCAGCACACGCCGGCAACCCCGGGTCAGGCGGACAAGCAGCCGCTGCATATCCCGGTGCGCATGGCGCTGCTCGACGCCAGCGGTAAGGACATGGTGCTGCGGCGGGCGGAAGGCAGCGGACCGGTGCTGGAGCTCACCGAAGCGCAGCAGACGTTTACCTTTTACGACGTGCCGGAGGCACCGCAGGTCTCCCTGCTGCGGGGTTTTTCTGCGCCGGTGCGGGTGGAGTGGGAGCAGGGGGCGCCGGATCTGGCGTTTCTCATGGCCCACGACAGCGACCCGTTTAACCGCTGGGATGCGGGGCAGGCGCTGGCCACCGCCATCATTCTCAGCGGCGTGGGGGGCGCGAGCGACCGCACCGAGGCCTACCTGGCCGCGGCGGGGGAGATTCTTGAGGACCGGGAGCTGGATCCGGCGCTGGTGGCGGAGGCGCTGCGGCTGCCGGACCTCGCCACCCTGGCGGAACTGATCCGGCCGGTTCCGATCGATGCGCTGCACCAGGGCCGGGAGTCGCTGGGAGCGTCCCTGGGAACGCTCCACCGGGATCTGCTGCGGGATCGCTATGACGACGCCATCGTTACCCGGGCCTACCAGCCGCGGGCTCGCCACGCGGCCCGGCGGCGTCTCAACGGACAGTGCCTGGCGCTGCTGGCGGCTGCCGGCGAAACGGATCTGGCCCTCAGCCAGTATGAACGGGCCCGGAACATGACCGATCGCTACAACGCCCTGGCACCGCTGGTGCGCGCCCGGACCGAGGCGGCGCCGGATCTGCTTGCCGATTTCTATGAGCGATTCTCCGCCTACCCCCTGGTGATGGATAAGTGGCTCACGCTGCAGGCATCGGTCCCGGCGGAGGATACGCTGGACCGCGTGCAGGCGCTGATGGCCAGTCCGATATTTTCCCTGCGCAACCCCAACAAGGTGCGGGCGCTGCTCGGTACCTTCAGCCGCAACCTGACGTCGTTTCACGCCCCGGACGGGGAGGGCTACCGGTTTGTCGCCGATCAGGTGCTGGCGCTCAACGCGCTGAACCCCCAGGTGAGCGCCCGTCTGGTGAGCGCGTTCAACAACTGGCGACGGTTTGACGAAACGCGGCGGGGCGCGGCCCAGGCCCAGCTCGAGCGGATGCTGGCGCACCCGGGCCTGTCGTCGGACGTATACGAGATTGTTTCCAAAGCCCTGAGCCAAGTGAAGGAGGAAGCGGCATGAAGGTGATGGTTCGATTGGCCACGGGAGAGGACGCCGGCACCATCGCCGAGTTCAACGTGGCCATGGCTCAGGAAACCGAAGAAAAAGCTCTGGACCCCTCGACGATCATCGAGGGTGTTGCGGCGGGCCTGTCGGACCCGGCCCGCGGGTCCTACTATCTGGCGGAGGCGGGGGGCGAGCCGGCCGGCTGCCTGCTGATTACGCTTGAGTGGAGTGACTGGCGCAACGGCTGGTTCTGGTGGATCCAGAGCGTCTACGTGGCGCCAAAGTTTCGCCGCCATGGCGTTTACTCAAAGATGTACAACCACGTGCGCTCCGAAGCCCGGGCGGCGGACAACGTCGTCGGTTTTCGCCTTTACGTGGAGGTGGAAAACGAGACGGCTCAGGCCACCTACCGGGCCATGGGTATGGAGGAAAGCCGCTACCGCATGTTTGAAGCGCTGCTGTAGCAGGAGCGGCGCTCAGCCGTTGCGGCGGCGCAGGCTCCGGGTGCGGGGTGACAGAAACTGGCGATAGGCCGGATTGGCCGTTTCTTCGCTGAAGGCGTACCCCGTCGCGTTGAGAAATTCCTGAAAGTCTTCCGCGTCCCCGGGCGCCACAAAAAAGCCCGCCAGCACCCGCCCGTAGGCGGCGCCGTGGTTGCGGTAGTGAAACAGGCTGATGGACCAGCGGCCCGCCAGCTTGGCGAGGAACTCCAGCAGCGCGCCGGGGCGTTCGGGAAACTCAAAGCGAAACACCCGCTCGCTCATATCATCCGGGCCGCCGCCGCCCACCATGTGCCGCAGGTGCAGCCGCGCCATTTCGTCATGGCTGAGATCCATCACGTCGTAGCCCAGCTCCTCAAGGCGGGTGATGGTCGCTGCGGGCTCCTGAGTACGGCCCTCCAGCGACAGGCCAATAAAAATGTGCGCCTGCGCGTCGTCGCGATAGCGGTAGTTAAACTCGGTGACGGAGGGATTGCGCAGGCCTTTGAGAAACTCAAGGTAGCTGCCGGGGCGCTCGGGAATGGTGACCGACAGCAGGGCCTCCTCGCCAAGTCCCACCGCTGCCCGCTCCACCACGTGGCTCATGCGGGAGAAGTTGATATTGGCGCCGCTGTTGATGGCGATGATCGGGCCCGGCGGCAGCGCCGCCTGTTCGGCCAGCTTTTTCATGCCCGCCACCGCCATGGCGCCGGCCGGTTCCACCAGGGCCCGCGTGTCCTCAAAAATATCCCGCATGGCAGCGCAGATTTCGTCCGCGCTGACGGTGACAAGGTCATCCACCCGGCCCTTCGCCAACGCAAACGTGTGATCCCCAACGCGCCGCACGGCGGCGCCGTCGGCAAAAATCCCGACCCGCTCCAGCGTAACCGGCTCCCCCGCCGCCAGCGCTGCGGCCAGGCAGGCCGCGTCCTCGGGCTCCACCGCCACCACCCGCGTTTCCGGACTTAAGGACTTGATCACCGCCACCACGCCCGCCAGCAGGCCACCCCCACCCACCGGAACAAAGACGCAGGCCGGCGGTCCGGCGGACTGGTTCAGGATCTCAAGACCGATGGTGCCCTGGCCGGCGATCACCAGTGGGTCGTCGAACGGATGGATAAACTCGAGATTGCGCTCCCGAGCCATCCTGAGGGCCACTTCGCAGGCGGCATCGTAGTTGTCCCCTTCCACGTGCACCTGGGCGCCGAGCTGGCGCACCGCGTCAATTTTGATGCTGGGGGTGGTGCGGGGCATCACGATGTCCGCACTCAGGTCCAGCCGTGCCGCGGCCCGGGCCACACCCTGGGCGTGGTTGCCGGCGGACGCGGCGACCACGCCACCGCTTAGACCTTCCTGCTGGACCCGGTGGTGCAGGCTCGCGTAGGCGCCGCGCACCTTGAAGGAAAAACTGGGCTGCAGATCTTCCCGCTTCAGCCAGATGTCCGCGCCGAGCCGGCGGGACAGATTGGGGGCCGGTTCCAGGGGCGTGCGTTTGGCCACGTCGTACACCGGTGCCGCTACCGCCTGGTGCAGGCAGGTCAGCGCAGCGTCGTCGGCCCGGGACATCAGGTTAAGCCAACCGCCGGACGACCGCTTTGGTCACTTCCCGCGTGGTGAGACTTCCGCCCAGGTCGGGGGTGGTTTCCGCCGCCGCCAGGGCGCCGGAGACGGCGCCGCGGATCCGTTCGGCCAGGTCCACCCGGTCCAGCTCCAGCTCCAGCAGGAGGGCTGTGCTCAAGATGGTTCCCATGGGGTTGGCCTTGTTCTGGCCGGCAATGTCCGGCGCCGAGCCGTGAATCGGCTCGTACAGGCCAGGTCCTTCGGCGGCCAGGGATGCCGATGGCAGCACGCCGAGGGAGCCGAAGACCGCAGCGCACTCGTCGGTGAGAATGTCGCCGAACATGTTTTCGGTCACGATCACATCGAAGTGCGCCGGCCGGGTTACCAGCATCATGGCGGCGGCGTCCACCAGGATGGTTTCAAACTCGAGATCGGGGTAATCGTTGGCCAGAATGCCGCTGGTGACGCCGCGCCACAGGCGCGAGGTGGCCAGCACGTTGGCCTTGTCCACCAGCGTCAGCCGGCCGCGGCGTTTGCGCGCCTGCTCGGCGGCCAGCCGCACCACCCGTTCCACTTCGCCGGCGTGGTAGGTGCATACGTCCGTGGCCTCCTCCACCCCTTCCTTTTTGTCGCCGAAGTAGATGCCGCCGGTGAGCTCGCGGACCACCAGCAGGTCCACTCCCTCCAGCCGGTCGGGCTTCAGCGGGCTGGCCACCGCCAGCGAAGGTTCTGCCCGCGTTGGCCGCAGGTTGGCAAACACCTCCATGGCCTGGCGCAGCCGCAGCAGTCCCTGCTCGGGACGCACCGCCGCGCCGGGGTTGTCCCACTGGGGTCCGCCGACCGCGCCGAGGAGTACACCATGGCTCGCCACACAGGCTTCCACGGTGGCTTTTGGCAGCGGGTCGCCATGCGCATCGATCGCCGCGCCACCGATCGCGCAGCGTTCCAGGGTGACCGAGAAGTCGCCGCCGGCGGCCAGGGCCTCAAGCACGTGTTCGGCGGCGTCCACCACCTCGGGTCCGATACCGTCCCCGGGCAGCAGCACCAGGCGGGCGTTGGTCATGCTTTCCTGGCCTGTTCGTAGGCGGTGATGGCCGCGTCCTGCTCCAGCAGGAAGCCCAGCGCGTCAACGCCGTTCAGGAAACAGTGCTGTGCAAAACCATCCAGCGGAAATTCGATCTCCTGGCCGCCGGCCTTGAGCGTGCGCCGGGCGACGTCGATTTCAACCTCGGCCCCCGGGTTCGCAAGCAGCCAGTCGTGCATTTCCTCCGGCACCACGACCGGCAGCAGGCCACATTTCTGGGCGTTGGAGGAAAAGATGTCAGCAATTTTGCTGGAGACCACGGCGCGAAAGCCAAAGTCCCGGAGCGCCCAGGGAGCGTGTTCCCGGGAAGAGCCGCAGCCGAAGTTAACGCCGGTCACCAGCACGCCGGCCTCCTGTGCCCCGGGCTGGTTGAGCACAAAGTCCGGCTTGGGGTTGTCGTTTTCGTCAAACCGCCAGTCGCGAAACAGGAAATCCCCAAACCCTTCCGACGACGTGGTCGTCAGGAACCGGCCGGGAATGATCTGGTCCGTGTCCACGTTGTCTTCCGGAATAACCACCGTGGTGGCGACAAGCTGATCCAGTTTCCTCATGCCGCTGCCCTCGGGTCGGCCACGTGGCCGGCCACCGCGGCGGCCGCCGCCGTTGCGGGACTGGCCAATAGCGTTCGCGCGCCGGGTCCCTGGCGGCCTTCAAAATTGCGATTGCTGGTGCTCACCGCCAGCGCGCCTTCGGGCACGATGTCGCCGTTCATGGACAGGCACATGGAGCAGCCCGGCAGGCGCCACTGGGCCCCGGCGGCGGCAAAGATCTCGTGCAGGCCTTCGGCTTCCGCCGCCCGCTGCACCTGCTCTGACCCGGGCACCACCAGCATGGTCACCCGGGGATTCACCTGGCGGCCTTTGAGCTGTTCGGCGGCGGCCCGCAGGTCGCTGAGGCGCCCGTTGGTACAGCTGCCGACGAATACCACGTCGATGGGGGTGCCCAGCATTTCCTGGCCGGGGCTGAGCCCCATATAGCTCAGAGATTTCCGCTCCGAGGCGTCTGCCGGATCGGGAATTCGCTGATTGATCGGGATCACCATGCCTGGGTGAGTGCCGTAGGAAATAGTTGGCGCCACCTGCGCGCCGTCGATGGAGACCAGCTTGTCGAAAGAGGCGTCGTCATCGGAGCGCAGCGTTCGCCAGCCCTGAACCGCCTCGTCGAAAGCGCTGCCCTGCGGCGCCAGGGGGCGCCCCCGGAGGTAGTTAAAGGTGGTGTCGTCCGGCGCCACCATGCCGGCCCGGGCGCCGGCTTCGATGCTCATGTTGCACACCGTCATGCGCTGCTCCATATCAAGGGCGCGGATGGCGCTGCCGGCGTACTCCACCACGTGCCCGGTGCCGCCGCTGACCCCCACGGTGCCGATGATGTGGAGGATCAGGTCCTTGGCGGACACGCCGGCGCCAAGCTGGCCGCTCACCTCGATGCGCATGGCTTTGGGTTTTCGCTGCAGCACACACTGGGTGGCCATCACGTGGCCAACCTCGGTGGTGCCAACGCCAAACGCCAGCGCGCCGAAGGCGCCGTGGGTACTGGTGTGGCTGTCGCCGCACACGATGGTTTTACCGGGCAGGGTGACGCCCAGCTCCGGCCCCATCACGTGCACGATGCCGCGGAAATCCGAGTCCCAGTCGTGCAGCTTGACGCCAAATTCTTCGCAGTTGCGGCGCAGCGTTTCCACCTGCCGCCGGGCCTGCTCGGTGACGTAGGGGCGCCGCCCGCCCACCGCCGGCAGCGTAGGCGTGGAGTGATCGATGGTGGCCACCGTCAGGTCCGGCCGCCGCACCGGCAGGCCCCGGGACCTCAGCATGTCGAAGCCCTGGGGCGAGGTCACCTCATGCGTCAGGTGCAGGTCGATGAACAGCACCGCCGGCGTGTCGGCGGTCTGCGGCACCACCTCATGGCGCTGCCAGATCTTTTCAAACAGAGACTGCGGCATGCACGTCTTCCTTGAAGGGCAGGGGCTCAAGCCAGCCGTGGCGGTCTTCGGTGCTGCCGTCAAACAGGCCGAAGAACAGTTCCTGGAACCGCTCGGTGATCGGTCCGCGACCTTCGCAGCGAACGGGAATGCGATCCACCGAGCGTACCGGCGTGATTTCGGCGGCAGTGCCGGTGAAGAAAATTTCGTCCGCGAGGTAAAGCATCTCCCGAGGCAGGTCCTGCTCGATGATGGTCAGCCCTTCCGCCGCGGCGAGCTGAAAGACTGTATCGCGGGTGATGCCCGCGAGGATCGAGGCACCTGCCGGTGGCGTATAGATCTTGCCGCCGCGGATAATGAACAGGTTTTCGCCAGACCCTTCCGAGAGCACCCCGCTGGGGCTGAGGGCGATACCTTCACTGAAGCCCAGCCGGTGGGCCTCCTCGGCGATGAGCTGGCCGGACAGATAGTTGCCGCCAGCTTTGGCCATGGCCGGCAGCGTGTTCGGCGCATAGCGCTGCCAGCTGGACATGCAAACGTCCACACCCTGTGCGCGGGCCTCTTCGCCGAGGTAGGCGCCCCAACCGACGGCCGCCACCGCAACCTCGGTCGGGGTGTCTTCCGAGGGGGCAACGCCTAGCGTGCCGGCACCGCGGAAGGCCACCGGGCGGATGTAGGCCGACTGGAGTTCGTTCAGCTGCACCAGCTGGCCGCAGGCGTCCAGTAGATTCTCGAGGGTAAACGGAATCGGCATGCGGTAGATGCGGGCCGAGTCGTACAGCCGCGCCAGGTGATCGGTGATGAGAAACCCCCGCGCTCCGTCCCGCGTTTCGTACACGCGAATCCCCTCAAAGACGCTGGATCCGTAGTGGATCGCATGGGACATCACGTGCACCTGGGCATCTTCCCAGGGCATCACTTTGCCGTTAAACCAGATATATGGCGTTTGGGTCATTTTGGGCATGATCGAATGTCCTGTTCAGACAGAGTTACGGGCAACGGCCGGGGTTTCCGGCTTCTCGCCCCGGGCCACCTGACGGGCGGCCGCGTTGATAATCTCAACCAGCGCCTGCGTTGACGCGGCAATAATGTCGGTGCTGACGCCGGTGCCTTTCAGCTCACTCTCGCCCCAGGCGGCGCGAACCTCCGCTTCGCCCTGAGCGTCTTCCCCCTGGGTAACGCTGCGCACCGCCAGGCCAGTAACCCGGAGCGTGAGCCCGGTGGCGCGGACCATGGCTTTGAAAGCAGCGTCCAGGGGGCCGTCGCCGCTGCACTCGACGGTGTAGGTTTCGCCATTTTCGTGCGTCAGGGAGACGTTGGCGGTGGCCGCCTCGTCGCCGATGCCGCTGACCACCCGCAGGCCGGTGAGCTGCCAGGGGCCGCGACGGGTGGTCTGGCCCGTCACCAGGGCTTCCAGATCAGCGTCGTAGATCCGCTTCTTGCGGTCCGCCAGCGCCTTGAAGGCCTTAAACAGGCCAGTCACGTCGACATTTTCCGGATCAAAACCCAGGGCCTTGATCCGGTCGACGACCGCGTGACGGCCGCTGTGTTTACCCAGGATCAGGTCCGACTTGTTTACCCCCACGTCCTCGGGCTTCATGATTTCGTAGGTTTCGGCATGCTCCAGCACGCCGTGCTGGTGAATACCCGCCTCGTGGGCAAACGCGTTGTCGCCGACGACCGCCTTATTGCGAGCGACAAAGCTGCCGGTGATGCCGGCCAGCAGCCGGCTCGCGGGATGCAGCTTGGTGGTTTCGATGCCGGTGTGCGCCTGGTAGTGGTCCGCCCGGGTGCGCAGCGCCATCACCACCTCTTCCAGCGAGGCGTTGCCGGCCCGCTCGCCGATGCCGTTGATGGTGCATTCGATCTGGCCGGCGCCCGCTTCCACCGCCGCCAGCGAGTTGGCCACCGCCATCCCGAGGTCGTTGTGGCAGTGGGTGCTGATGACGGCCTGGTCGATATTGGGCACGTGCTCCTTAAGGTATCGAATCAGCTGTTCCATCTCCCCCGGCGTGGTGTACCCGACCGTGTCGGGGATATTCACCGTCGTTGCGCCCGCTTCGATGACGGCCTGCAGCACCTCGGCGAGATATTCCGGCTCGGTGCGGATGGCATCCTCGGCGGAGAACTCCACATCCTCCACGTGGGACCTCGCCAGGCGCACACCGCCGACGGCGTTCTCCAGCACCTGGCTCCGATTCAGCTTGAGCTTGTGTTCCCGATGAATCGGGCTGGTGGCGATGAACACGTGAATGCGGCTTTTCTCCGCCGGCTCGAGCGCCCGGGCGCTGGCCTCGATGTCGCCGGGATTGCAGCGCGACAGGGAGCAGATCATCGGCCCCTCAACTTCCCGCGCGATCGACTGGACACAGTCAAAATCGCCCTCGGACGCGGCCGCGAAGCCGGCCTCGATAATGTCGACATTAAGCGCCGCGAGCATGTTGGCCATGCGCAACTTCTGTCGCCGGGTCATGGAGAACCCCGGGCTCTGCTCGCCGTCCCGCAGGGTGGTGTCGAAAATTCTGACCTGTCTGGAGCTCATACCGCTACTGCCTCACTGCTTACTGCCACCGGCTGGCAGTTGATGGTGTCGACGTCATCCAGGGCGTTCAGCGCATCGACCAGGGGGGAGACCGGCTGGCCCCGGCCGCTGACCTCCACGTGAAGCGACAGACAGTCGCTGCCCGGTTTCATGTTGACCTTTTCGAGCCGGAACCCCTGCCGCTCGGTGAGCCAAAGCGCCCGCACCGCCGAGCCGTCAACAGGCGCCAGCCGCAATTGTAAGGCGTGGTTCATGGTCCGTCTCCTTTTCTTGTGTGTCGTTTGCATCGCGAACCTGCAAAAAAAAACCCCGCCGGTTGGCGGGGTTTTCATGAAAGCTTTTGACTTCTCAGCTGCTGCTCATGCCCCGCCCGTTGTGCGCGCAATAATAAGAAGCACGAGTACAAGCAGGGCGCCCAGCAAAGGCTGCTGCCACTGGAAAGTTTGCACTTTGACCTTGAGTGGGCGCCGCTGGCGTTGATGCTTTTGTCGATTCATGTCTGGGATCGTCCGCGAAGATGCTTAAGATGTCAACTGTTTCAGGCCGTTGTGCCGGCCTTTCCGCCGGCGAACCATCGTGATCTGTCAATCGGCCTCAAGCAGCGCTTTCTTTAGCAGGTCCCGGTCCAGGGTGGCGGCGGCTCGGTCGGGAAACTTCAGCCGCAGCAGCACATCGCCGAGACACTGCACGTTGAACTGGGCCCCTTCTTCCCCCGCGTCAAACACCCGGGTCACGTGAATCACCTTGTCCAGCATGACAAGGTAGCCCTGGACTTCATGTATCGCCGCCATCACCGGCTCCTTCATCCTTTGCAGGGGTATTGACCCGGCCAGTGGTCTTTTTCTTGCGGCTGGTTTTCTTTTTGGTCTTCTTGCGGGTGGTCTTTTTCTTCGGCACCGGTTGCGCCTCCGGCGGTGCTTCTGCGTTGGACGCCGGTTCCGGCCCTTTCGATTGCGCCGGCGGCGCTTCCGGTGGGGCCTCTACCGCGACGTCGGATGCGGGTTCCGGCGTTGGCAGGGGTTGGCCAAACGGGAAAGGCTTAGCCGACGTGTTAAGGGTGGCGTACGCCACAAGCTGCTGTTGATAGGCGGCCAACGAGCGGCCAAAGTGGCTCAAGGCCTCGTTGCGTTCCCCGGTAACCAGCAGCACCACGAGATTCAGCAGCACCACGAGCCCCAGCACCCACAGCGAAAGCCAGAAAATCACGCCGTAAACCAGAACGAGAACAACCCGCATCCAGTGATCGGGGTTGGTGAGGTGATCGCGAGGTTCAGTCATCAGTCAGCAAGCATCCGGCAGAATCAGTGATCTAGAATACCTGCGGTGCACAACGGGAGGGAATGGTCCGAAGGTCCCAAGGGGGTGGGTCTACGAGACCGGCTGGCCTGGTGTCCGCCAAATTCACGTCGCCTAGGCGTGGTCTGCGCTACATTTTCGTTCAGCAACGGTTCAGACAGATTCGCTATAGTCGTAGGCTGTAATGCCGGGAGACTGCTTTTGATGCCCCGTAACATATTGATTTTACTGGCTGCGCTTGCGATCACCGCCGGCTGCGCCAACCGCTATGACACCTACGATGCCTACGGGTATGGGAACGATCCATACTACGACGACGGCTACGTGGTCGACGAGGTGGTGTACGGCGGCGGTGCCCACAGCTTCGGGGGCTTTGGTGTCGGCCGGGGGTTCGGCTACGCCCACGACCCCTATTGGCGCAGCAGCGCCTTTGGCCTGTTTTACAACGACTGGCCCAGCTATCACGTGTGGTCACCTTATCGCGCTCACTACCCCGGGTATGGCTTTAACTACGGTTTTGGTTTTGGGCCGGTGTTTCTGAACCGCTTTAACTACGACTACTTTGGCTTTGGCTATCACTCGCCGTTTTTTGGCTATACGTACCGGCCGCGCTTCAGCTATTTCGGCTTTTACAGCCCGCGTTTCTACAGCCCGACCTACTTCTACGACTACGACCGGCGGGATCGCCGGCTGGTGTATCGCAACCCCAACCCGCCCTCGGCGCGCCGGGAGGCCAGCCGCCTGGCCCGCAACTATCCCGGCCGGACCGGTTTTGCGACCACCCGCCAGGTGTCTACTGATCGCCGGCTCGGCAAGGTTGAGGGTCGCACCGGTGCGTCCCGCGCCGGCCGCGCCCGGGTCGCCGATTCGCGCACCAGCCGCGGCGTCTCCGGCCGCACCCGAGCGGCCACGACGGTGCCGCGGACCGGGACCCGCAGCACCAGCTCCCGGGTTGGTACTCGCGGTACGGGTTCCCGCGCCGGCACGTCGGCCTCCCGGCAAACCACGGGGGCGCGTAGCACCCGGTCTCGCGGCGACCGCACTGGATTCAGCACGCGGCAGGCGCGAACGTTTGACGCTCAGACCCGCAGCGGCGATGCGCGGACAACGCGCTCCGTGAGTCCCCGCGTCCGCACCACGACCCGGCCGGGTTCCCGCACCAATACGACGCAGTCCTTCTCCCGGCCAACCAAGATCGAGGCTGGTGGTCGATCGCTCACAACCCGGCCCAGCGCGCCTGACCGCAGCCGCAGCAGCGTGACGCGCAAGCCGGCGGTGAATGCCGCGCCGGTCCGGAGCACCCGGTCTCGCGCGGGGAGTCAGACCCGATCCGGCAGCACGCGATCCAGCGCAACCCGGTTCAACGGGCAGAGCCGATCCATTCGAACGACGCCGTCGCCGTCCCGTCCGGTCGTACGATCCGGCCCGCGGGATACGACGAGGTCGATTCCCGCCCGTAACCGGTCTGTAAGCCCGCGCTCGGCACCGGTGCGCACCCGCTCCCAGCCCACCCGGCCGGTTGCAAAAGCACCGAACCGTTCGGTAGCGCGCACCGCCCCCAGATCCGCACCGCGGTCGGCTCCAAGGTCGGCGCCACCTCGAGCCCAGCGCTCGGCGCCCCGGCCCCAGACCCGGGCTCCGGCCCCGCGGCGCCAGTCCGCGCCGGCTCGCAGCTCGCGAAGCGGCGGCGGTCGCTCAAGGCAGGGCCGCGGTCGCGACTAGCATGGACTAGTCATAACCCCGGGTGTGTTCGCCGGCATTCATCAATATGCAGGCTAGATTGACAAGCCGCGCGACGGCGGCTTCGATCTTCAGCTAAAGGAAAAGCTCAACCCGCCCGGCAGTGCCGGGCAGGTCTCGCCTTTGAGGGAGGAAGAAGTTGCAGAATTCAGCGGGAAAGCTGGTCCAGCGCAGAGCGCAGTTCTAACTTTCGGGTGTTCAGCTCGGCTGCATCTGGTTTGCCGTCGTGCATCCTTTCGAGCTTCAGCTCAATGGACCCCAGTTCGACCATCAGGTCGTGTAGCGTGGCGACGCGCTGGGTTCCTTTGGGCCTCTGACTCACGGCAAATATCCTGTCCGGCTCCTGCTGTATTCCACGGGCCAATAGAAGCAAACGCCGTGCCAATTTTTGAAAACCCTTGTGAATCGCGGCTTAGCGTCCGCCGCTACGCGCTGACCGGCAATCGCGGTGACGCTAGGCGTCAGTTTTGATCAACTCGCGGCATCCCCTAGCCTGGATTAGTCATGAACCCGTGACCGAAATTAGGAATCTCCGTTCCAGGCAATGAGTAAGCGTGAATTTGACCAATCGGCTGAGCACAGAGTGTATCGCTGCCGACTTGTCGCCACAGCGAGCGACAAGCCGGCGTTCATGAATAATCCAGGCTAGCGCCCTGATTCGGCACTTTTTGCTGCTAGAATTCGCGGCCTCTTCGCAGGGTACTGTCCGCCTTGGCCTACGCTTTAAATCCCGCTCAGCAGCAGGCGGTGGATCTGTGTGATCAGCCCCTGCTGGTGCTCGCCGGCGCCGGCAGCGGCAAAACCGGCGTGATCACGCGCAAGGTGGTGCATCTGATCAGTCGGCGCCACGTCCTGCCGGAAAAGGTGGCAGCCATCACCTTTACCCGTAAGGCGGCGCGGGAGATGCGGTCGCGGATTTCCCGGGAGCTGAGCGCCTCGGCCTCCGACATCTGGATCTCCACCTTTCATGCCCTCGGCCTGCGGATCCTCCGCGGTGAGCTGGCGACCCTTGGCTATCGCCCGGGCTTTAGCATCTTTGATCCGCAGGACACGCAGGGTTTGCTGCGGGAGATTCTGCCGGCGGCCACCGGCCGAGAGGATCTGGAGCGGGTGCGCTGGCAGATCAGCAGCTGGAAGAACGAGAACCTGACGCCGGAGAACGCACCGGGGGAGGCGAAGACCCTGACCTGGTTTGAGGAGTACGAGGAACGGCTGAAGCGCTACAACGCCTTCGACTTTGACGACCTGGTTTCCAAGCCGGCCCAGCTGCTGGAAAGTGACGCCGAGGCCCGCCTGCGCTGGCAGCAGCGGTTTCGGCATATTCTCGTTGACGAGTTTCAGGATACAAACCACACCCAGTACGGCCTCTTGAAACTCCTGGCGGGGGACGGAGATGGGCTGACGGCGGTGGGAGATGATGATCAGTCGATCTACGGCTGGCGCGGCGCCCGGCCGGACATTCTCGATGACCTGGGGCGGGATTTTGAGAAGCTGTCGGTGGTCAAGCTGGAGCAGAACTACCGCTCCAGCGGCACGGTGCTCAAGGCCGCCAACGCGGTGATCGCCAACAACCCCCATACCCACAGCAAAGCCCTCTGGAGCGCGCTGGGGGAGGGCGAGCCGATCAGCCTGCGGGCCTGCGCCGATCCCCAGGACGAAGCGGATCAGGTCGTCTCGGCGCTGCTCAAACGCCGTTTCCAGAGCAAGGCGAATCCCGCAGACTTTGCCATTCTCTACCGGTCTAATCACCAGTCGCGACCGCTGGAGCAGGCGCTGCGCACCCATCGGCTGCCCTACGTGATCTCCGGCGGACCGTCCTGGTTTGACCGCAGCGAAATCAAAGATGTGCTGAGCTACCTGCGGCTGCTCGCCAACCCGGCCGACGACGCGGCGTTCCTGCGCGTGGTCAATCGGCCCCGGCGGGGCATCGGCAGCGGCACCGTGGACCGGCTGGCGGAGCTGGCGGGCCAGCGCGGGGGCAGCCTGCTGGATGCCTGCCGGCAGCCGCCGATCTCCCTGGCTTCCCGGGCCCAGTCGTCGGTGCGCGCCTTCGTGGCCATGCTAGAACGGCTCACGACCCTGGTGACGGACCCGGCGGAACTGCTGGACGCGCTGCTGGAGGAGACGGCCTACTTTTCGTTTCTTGAATCGGAGGCGGCGGACGACGTGGTCGCCCGGGCCCGCAAGCGCTCGGTGCAGGAGCTGAAGAATTTCCTGGCCGAACTGGACGGGTCCCTGGAGGACATTCTGCAGCAGGTTTCCCTGGGGGATGACAGCGACGATGAGTCAAGCGAAGACGCGGTGCGGCTGATGACCCTGCACGCGGCCAAGGGTCTGGAGTTTCGTCATGTGTTTATGATCGGCGTGGAAGAAGGGCTGCTACCTCACCAGGTGAGCCTGGATGAGGGGCAGGTCAACGAGGAGCGGCGACTTATGTACGTAGGCATGACCCGGGCCAAGCAGACGCTGTGCCTGAGCTATTGCCAGCATCGGCGGCGCTTTGGGGAGGACCTTGAGACCGGCCCCAGCCGGTTTATCGACGAGATTCCGGATGAGCTGATCGATCAGGTTGGCGGCGAAGCGGCAAAACCCGCGGATGCCCGGGGACACCTGAAAGATCTGCGCGCGATGCTGGATCTGGATTAGCGATCGCTTTGCCGGCCCTACTCTTCGGAAAAAATATCGCCGAGGCGGACAAAAAAGGTTCCTTCCCCGGACTCGCCGTAGCCAAGGCCCACGTAGAGCGGCCCGAGGGGTGAGCGAAAGCCAAAATACAGGCTGCCGTGCAGCAGCGATGAGTCAAAGCTGATGTCCGAGCGCCGGTCCCACACGTTGCCCAGTTCCACCGTACCCCCGAGATAAGCGGGAAACAGGCCCCCGCTGGCCAGCGAATAGCGGTAGCCGGCCAGGCCCACGGCCAGGTGCTGGCCGGAGATCTGGTTGAACTCCAGCCCCGAAAGCCGGCCGAAGCCGCCAGCCCGGTACAGGCCGTAGATCGGCGCGTCGCTGTCGATGGTGGTATTGAAGGTGCCGCCCAGCAGCAGGTGATGGCGGTCCCCGGGCTTCCAGTTGTAGAAGTACTGCAGCTCCGCCTGCTGGAAGTCCTGATCGGCGCCCAGCGTCTGGCTTTCGCTGTGAAACTCGAAGCTGCCGAAGCCGCCCGTGTTGGGGAAAAACAGGTCGTCGATGTGGTCGTAGCGAAAGCGCACGAACCACTGGCCCGCGTCGAAGGACACGTCCGGCAGCTCCGGGTCCCCCACCGAAACCTCCGTATCCCCGGTGCCGAGGCGCACGCCCACAGCCAGATCGGCGGAGTTGCCAAACTCCTTGCCGCCGCTGAGCTCCAGGGTGGCCGAATCCACCAGAATTTCGGCCTCCGGCTGGTCCCCGGCAAACAAGCGGACCTTGTCCCGCTCAAGCTGGGCTCGCGCCGTCAGGTACCACGGGCTTGAGGGGTTGAAGGGTTTGTAGAGTTCGGAAAACAGGTACGGCTCCTCGCCGATCTGCGCCACGGTCCGCCACTCGCCACCGAGCGGGTCGATATCGGTTTTTAACAGCCCAACGCGCAGATTGAACGCGTTATCGTCCGCGTCGGAGAAAAACGACAGGCCATACTCGATGAGGTTGGGGGCCCGCCGATCCGGCAGCACGTCCACCACCACGCCCAGCTCATCGTCTTTCCGCTCCAGGTGGTAGCGCACCTCGCGCAGGTGTCCCAGACCATAGATCCGGTCAATTTCCTCTTCCAGGGCGACAAAATCGAGCGGCTGGCCGGTCTGCACGCCCAGGCGCTCGAGAATCATCTCGTCCGAGTAGGCCGACTGGTTGTTCACCTCCACCCACTGCACCGTGCCCGCCGGCCGCTGGCAGGCGGTCACCGACCGGCGGTAGCGGGCGTAGTCCGCTTCGGACAACGCGTAGGGGGTCAACCGGTCGGCGGCGGCAAGGGTCGTGCGCTCGCCGACCGGAATGGCGTCGGGAAAGCGCTCAAAGTCCACCGAACTGAGCGTGTCCGTCAGATCGGGGACCAGCAGCGTGTCCGCGGCCCGCAGGAGCCGGGTCTGGGACTCGGTGCTCTGGGCCACCAGCAGGTTGGTGAGCTGCTCCACCATGTCGAACAGGTCGCCAAGCTCGTCCCGGGTAAACAGGGGACTGCGCACGTCGACGGCGATGATGATATCGGCGCCCATATCGCGAATGATCTGGATCGGCAGGTTGTTGACGATGCCGCCGTCGACCAGCAGCCGGTCCCCGTCCGCCACTGGCCAAAAGGCGCCCGGAATTGACATGCTGGCGCGCATCGCCAGCGCCAGGTCGCCGCGATCCAGCACCACTTCGTTGCCGGTCACAATGTCCGCGGCCACCGCCCGGAAGGGGATCGGCAGCCGGTCAAAATCCTCCTGGTAGCTGCTGCCCAGGGTGACGCGCTTCAGCAGGAGGTTGACCTTCTGCCCCACCAGCGCCCCCTCCGGCAGGATCAGCTCCCCTTCCTTGTAGCCAAGGCGCGGCCCGAACAGGTCCAGATCGTCGTCCCGTTTGCGCCGGAAGCGCCGCTCCGTGCGCCGGGGCTGATCGGTGAAAAGTACGTCCCAGTTAACCCGGTTCATCTCCTCCTCGATTTCCGCACCGGTCATGCCGGTCGCCAGTAGGCCGCCGATGATCGAGCCCATGGACGTGCCGGCGATGTAGTCCACCGGTACCCGCAGCGACTCCAGCGCCTTGATTACGCCGACGTGGGCTGCGCCGCGGGCGCCGCCGCCGCCGAGCACCAGGCCGATGCGCGGGCGCTGGTCCTGGGCGAGGGAACAGGCCTCCGCGGGTGATGTCGCGGTCTTGCCGACGGCCGGCGCCAGCAGCGCCGCCAGGGCCAGGGAGAGGAAAGTGGACAGATGGGGGCGAAGGACGGTCATCCTTAAGTTCCCAGATTGGGTTCGGCGCATGGTAGCAAGTGGTTGTAACTATCCCGTCTCGTGGCCGTATGATGGGTTATGAATCTGCAGTTTCGCTTTCGCCGGCTGGTGAAAAAACACCAGAGCCAGCTGTTTTCGCTGGCTTACCACCTGCTCGGGCAGTCCGCTGAGGCGGAGGATGTCGTGCAGGATGTGCTGGTGAAGCTCTGGCAGCATCTGCCGGAGCTCGAGGCGGCGCGGGTCAAGCCCTGGCTGCTGCGGGTGACCCGCAACGCCTCGCTCGATCTGCTGCGGCGACGGCGCTACAGCCAGGCCTACGTCACCGAGACGGTGAACGCAGGTCCCCAGGTGGTGTCGGAATCACCGCTGGAACGGCTGAGCAGCAGCGATCTGGGACAGCGGCTGGCGGAAGCGATTCGCCAGCTGGATGAGCCCTACCGCTCGCTGGTGCTGCTGCGGGACGTGGAAGAAATGAACTACCGGGAGATTGCCGAGGCCCTGGAGCTGTCCGACAGCCAGGTTAAGGTCTATCTGCACCGGGCCCGGCGCCGGCTTCGAGAGCGCCTTGGGAGTGAGCTTGATGATTGAAGAGAAAACATTGCCCGCCTGGTTTAACGAGCGGATTGAGCCCTGGCTCGACGGCGACCTGGCCGGTGGCGAAGCCGCGCTGTTTGAAGCCCGCCTGGCGGACGACAAAACGCTTAGGCGCGAAGTTCAGCGGGCCCGGGCGCTGCGCCAGGAGCTGGCGGCGCTGCCGGGCCTGAAGGCGCCGCGGAATCTGTCCCGCAAGGTGCTGGAGATGACCGGCGCGGAGCCCCGGGTCCCGCTATGGGGCTGGGCGACCGGCGCCGCTATGGCGGCAAGCCTGGCGCTGGTCGTCACGCTCTCGCCCACCTTGTTCCCGGACGCCACCGTGGATACCGGCGGGCTGGCGGAAAACACCGCGCCGGGGCTTGAGCTGTCGGATGAGGAGCTGGCCCGGGCCACGGCGGAGCTGCGCCTTGCCCTGGGCTATCTGGACCGGGCCGGAGAAGTGGCCGCGCGCCAGGTGGGCGCCCAGACGGCGACCCGGGCGGTGCAGCCCGTCACGCTGCTGCCCCGGGACGGAGAGACAATTTGATGAAGTCTATGATTCAGGGGCTGGCGCTGGCGGCGGGGCTGCTGTGGGCGGGCTTGAGCTACGGCCAGGCGGCCACCGGGCATCCCGGCTACGCCGATTTTGGCGATCTGAGCGGAATCACCGACGCTGAGCCGACGGTAGAGATTTCCCTCGGGCCAGCGCTGCTGGGATTCGTCAGTAAATCCCTCGGCGGCGAAGACCCGGAGCTGTCCAGTACCCTGGGCAAGCTGCGCTCCATTCAGGTTAGCGTGTTTGAAATTCCCGAATCGCACCTGGACAAAGCGCTGGAGCGCACCCAGTCGATCGCCAGCCGGCTCAAGCAGGACAACTGGGAGTCGGCAATTCGCGTCCGCGGAGAAACTTCCGTCGACATGTTCATGAAAATGGAAGGCGACACGGTGCAGGGGATGGTCGTGATGGTGGTAGATACCTCCGGCGACTCGGTCTTTCTCAACATCGTTGGAGAAATTGATCCGGAGCAGCTCGGCGACGTCGCCGGCAAATTCGGCGTCTCCCTGGAAGATCTGGAAGACCTTTAGTCCGGAACCCGGGCAATCCAGGGTCGGGGGGCGGGCGCCCCCCCGCCCCCGCACAAAAGTTAACCAGGCAATAGGCCCCGGCCCCCCCGCGGGGGGTGGG
>JBCCVP010000046.1:0-32000 GCA_039195135.1 Pseudomonadota bacterium
CTCAGACCTGACGGGCATCCAGAGCGTTGCGAATGCCGGCGTGGCTGGCGGCGTATGGTACACAAAATCAACCCCGCAGGTGGGGTAACTGTAGCTGCTGCGGAGGCCTGGGTCAGACCCACCTGGGGTCTGACCCGGACTTCACCTGCCGGCCAGGTTGATGAGGGTGGGTCGGCTGGTCTGGTCAAGGAGGTCGGCGGCGCGGACCTCCAGGGATTGGTCGTCTGCGCCCGGCAGCAGCTCCTGACCCTCTTCAGCCCGCTGCCAGGCGCCATCACCAAAGCGATACTCGAGCCACTTCAGGCCAATGCCTGCGTCGTAGGCGCTGATCACCAGGGGCGTGCCCGGCGCCACCCGCAGGGCGTCGTCGCGCCAGACGAACTCGCCGCCGGGATACACCGCCACCTGCGGCGGCTCGGCGTCGATCAGCGTGCTCGCCAGGGTGAGCGCCGCTGCCGAGCTGGCATACCCTTCAAGGCCGCTGGCGCTCACCGCACGCACCCGCCAGAAATACTCGCCGGCCGCTGCCAGCACCGGCTGCCAGTCGGTCCCCGTCAGCGGTTCGCTGACCGTGGTCAGATCACCGCACTGCGGATCCCGGCAGACCTCCACCCGGTAGTGGTCCGCCTCGGGCACGGGATCCCAGCGAACCCGCTGGTTGGCGACTTTCCAGATTGCACCGTTGCCCGGCGCCAGATCGCGGGGCGCCCGCAGCAGCTTTTCCGGCGGCGTCGGCGGACCGCTTGCGGGCACGGTAGAACCGGTGCCGCGGGTCAGATTGACCGCGGTGCCGGCCGCTTCCACGCTGGACTGACCTTCGTACACCATCACCCGGGCACTGCCGTCGTCTTCGTTGGTGCCGGCGGCGATCTGGCCCCGGCCCTCATTGTCCGGCTGCGGTCGGGAAACCGCGGAGCCGGCCAGCAGTTCAATCTCGGTTTTGCGGCGCGTTAACGGTTCAAAGGTCAGCTCCGCGGCGCCACGCCGTACTTCGATGCGGCCCCGGTCAACGCCCCGCAGCGTGGTGGTTTTCTCCTGCAGGAAAATCTGCGAATACTCTCCCAGGCGCAGGGTGGAGTTATCGTTGAACGCCAGTTCCGCCGACGACTGGGCCCTCGTCCGCACGCCGTCCCGCTCCGCCAGTTCATCGCCAGCGCGAGCGGCTTCCCAGGCGCTGCGCTGGAGGTTTTTGTCCACCTCGTTGGCAACGGTCTTTACGAGCGCGTTGTCCGCGGTGATCTTCCGCTCCTTAATGATGGTCAGCTCCTGGCCGATGCGCAGCTTGTTCGGGTCTTTGATCTCCGGGTTGAGTCGCCAGTTTTCTTTCCATAGAAAATCTTCCCCCAGGTAGTAGCGCGTGATGTCCCAGAGCGTCTCGCCAGGTTTGACCACGTGCACGCCCAGCGTGTCATCCACGTTCTGCTGGGCACCGGCGGTCACCGCCAGCAGGAGTAGCAACAGCAATACCGGTATGCGGACCGGCGGCCGTATTGCCCATCGGTTTATCTTTCTCATGGCGACCCTCGCCTTAATACACGCCGGGCCCGGTCGGGCCGGTAGCCCCGGGGACTCGTGCGCACATCAAAATAGCGCACCGCCACGTTGCCCAGATGATCCACCGCACGAACTTCCAGCTGGTACCAGCCGCGATCGCGAAAGCGCAGGCGCGCGGGAATAGGCCGCGGCGCCTTGCGGTTGTACCGGTAGCTGGCTTCGGCTACGCCAACCCCGTCGTCGGTGATCTCAAAGCGCACCAGGCCGCCTACGGGCAGGGAGATCTCATCTTCCGTCACCCGCCCCTCGCCCACCGGCACCACCCGAATCTCCGGCGGCGCCAGATCAAAACGCCAGCTGGCCCGGGCGATGCTCTCGTTGCCGAGTTCATCCGTCGCTCGCAGCGCCACCTCGGTGGCGTCGATCGCCAGCGCCGGGCCCGCCGCCTGCCAGCCTTCCCCGGCGTCAAACTCAAGCCGGGCCACGCCGGCTGGGTCCGACGCTTCAACCTGAAGCGGTACCGGCGGCGCGTAGACCGGGTCTTGGGTACCGCCGGCCAGCGGCTCCGCGGCGATACTCCAGTTGATGGTCGGACCGGTGGCGTCCACCACAAAGCTCACCGGTGGGGCTTCGGTGCGATTGCCAACCGCATCAGTAGCGGTCATCTGAACTTCGTGGCGCCCTTCCATCCAGCGACCATCGCGGATGGAGACGGGGTGGTTGTCGCGGAGGTGCCAGCCCGCCACGCCGGAAGGATCTTCCAAGCGCACCGAGAGACGGGTGGTCGGGCCAACCCGCAGATCGTCGCCGGCCACGGCCGGGTCCGCGCCGCCGATCCGCAGCTGCGCCGTCGGTCCCTGCCGATCGATCAACAACCGGGAGCCGGTCGCGGCCCCGCCGCTTTCGCCGGCCTCAAGCTCGAACCAGCCGGCGGGTTCAAATCCGGCGTCGGTCTCCCGCAGCACAAGCACGGCGCCCCCCGCCGGGGTGGCCTGCTCAAGCGGCACCGGCGCACCGTCCTGGGCCACCCAGTAGGTGCCCGGAGGCAGCCCCAGCCGTTCCGGCAGGCCGGCGGGTCCCTGCGCGAGGGTGCTACTCGACGCGGCGAGTAGCAGCCACGCGCACCATGGTCTCAGCAGATTGCGCGGGTGCATCGTCTGTGGTCTCCAGAGTTGGGAGGTCGGCCGCGTCTTCCGGCGCGTCGGCCAGGCTCGTGCGGATCTGGGTCAGCGGCTCCAGCGCGGCCTCCGCTGAGGGGGGCCGCCGCGCCGGGTCTTTCGCCAGCAGCGCATCGATCAGCTCGCGCATCGAATCCGGCACGTGGCTGACGATATTCTCCGGCAGAGACACGTCCTGCACGGAAGTCCGGGTAATGATCTGCGCCGTATTGCGCCCGGAAAACACCTGGCGTCCGGTGAGGCATTCGACCATCACGACGCCCACGGCAAACAGATCCGTCGCCACGCCAAACTCCGCCGTGCGGTAGGTTTCCGGGGCCAGATAACCCGGCGTGCCCTTGATGATTTTTTCGCCGTCCGCCCGGTCCAGCAGACCGGCGATGCCAAAATCTGACACCTTGATCGAACCATCCCGGGCCACGAGGATATTGGCCGGCTTGATATCCCGGTGGATGACACCCCGTTCGTGGGCGGCCCGGAGGCCGCGCAGGATGGACTGAGCGACCTCGGCCACCACCTTCGGCGCGAGCCGCACCTCCCGCCGCAGCCGTTCATCCAGCCCCTCACCCTCAACGTATTCCATAGCGATGAACGCAAAGTCGTCATCGCCGAGCACGTCGTACACCGTCACAATGTTGGGATGGGTCAACCCGGCGCTGGTAATGCCCTCATGCAGGAGGGCGGCCGTCAGCTCTTCCCGATCTTTGGCCGACAGGGAGTCACCGAGCTTGATGGTCTTCAGCGCCACCTCCCGGTTCAGCTTCGGATCCCAGCCCAGATACACCGTGCCCATCGCACCGGAGCCAATACGGCGCACAATCTGGTAGCGATCCAGGCAGACCTGGCTGAGGCTGTCCCGTTCGTCCAGCGCCTGCTCCAGCCGCTCGAAGGATTCTTTCAGCTGGGCCATTTCCGAGCCGCCCGTCGCTTCCCCCCCCAGCAGGCGCCGCTGCGACGCGATCACCGACCGCACCGGTTTGACCACCACCCGATAGGCCCCCAGCATCAGCAGCCCCATCACCCCAAGCAGCACCGCAAAAGCCTGCCAGGCCGTCTGCCGCATGCTCGCCGCGGCGCGCTCCGCCTGCCGCGCCGGCTGCACCGACAGCACAGACCAGTCGACCACCGGAACCCGCGCGAAGGCGGCGACGCCGAAGCCGTCCCCCAGCGCAAAGCGATGAGCGTCGGACCGCACCGGCGCGGTGCGGGTCTGTTCCAGGATGTCTTCCGGCACCAGGCTGAGGGCGTCTTCGTCGCCGGAAACAAACTGCCCGGCCCGGTCCACCACGGCCAGCCGGGCGGCGTCCCCCAGTTCCGGTGGCGTGCTGCGGGCTGACACCTCGTCGGTATCGAAAAGGGCGAGCAGCTGCAGTCCGGGGCGGGCCGTCTCCCGGCCAAGCAGCAGGCGCTTTCCTTCCGCACTGTCCACCAGCCGCGCACCGCGGGTACGCACCTGCTCCAGCATCGCCGCCACCACGCCGCCGGCGCCCTCCCGGGCCAGCACAAACACCTCTTCCGCCGGGCCCTCCTCGGACTCGGCAAACAGGCCCAGCGATGCGATGTCGGAGCGTGCGGCCATGGTGTCTTTCAGGTGCTGAAGGGCGACGTCGGAGCTGGGCTCAAGGTAGATGTTCGGATGATCCCCGACGCTTGCCAGCAGCGACCGGGCGCTGCCCAGATAGTCAGCGATACCGTCGGCGTTGGAGCGAGCCACCAGCAGGTGGGTCAGCTGCGTCTGATCCACCATCGCATCCCGGCTGCTGGCAATCTGGTAGGCCGACAGGGCAAACGGCAGCGCTCCCACCGTTGTCAGCCCGATGGCAACCCAGCCCAGGATGGGTATGGAAAATATGTTTGACTTCAAGTTGTTCCCCGGGGGTCCGGCGCAGCGAACCGTTCTCGATCATAATGGATGGTCTCCGCCAGCGCGAGGAGGTGTCATGACGGTTCTGGTGGCCGGCAGCTACAACTTCGATCAGCTGTTTCATACAGATCAGCTTCCGGGGCCCGGGGAAACCCGGCTCGGGGAATTTTCCAGCGCCCACGGTGGCAAAGGTTTCAATCAGGCAGTGGCCGCGCACCGGGCCGGGGCGGAGGTGCGGTTTGTCGGCGCCATCGGCGATGACGCCGCCGGCGCCGGCGCGCAGGCGTTTGCCCGGGAAGAAGGCCTGGCGGCGGCCTGGGCACAGGTTTCGGAAACCCCCACCGGCGTAGCCGCGGTGCTCACCGATGCCTCCGGCGAAAACCAGATTGTGGTGGCGCCCGGCGCCAACCTCGCGCTGACCGCCGAGATGATTGCTACACCGATCGCTGCCCTTGGCACCGGCGACGTGTTCCTCACCCAGCTTGAATCGCCGGTGGAAACGGTCAACGCCGGGCTCGCGGCGGCCCGTGCCCGCGGCGCCCTCACCATCCTGAACCCGGCGCCGGCGCCGGCGAACGACGCGGCATCCCTGCTTGCGCACGCCGACATCATTACGCCGAACGAAACGGAGTTTGCCGCCCTGTATCAGCAGCTCAGTTCAACCACGCTCCCGACCGACTGGACCGAAGCCGCTGATGATCAGCTGTTTCACTGGTTCCGGGAGCTGGAGGTCCCGGGCCTGGCCCTGACGCTGGGCGCCCAGGGCGGCTACTGGGCCGCGGGACCCGCGCTTAGTCACCTGGCCGCCGAAGGGGGCCAGCGCTTCACCTCGCCCCGGGTCGAGGCGGTGGACAGCACCGGGGCCGGCGATGCCTTCAACGGTAACCTCGCCGCGGCCTTAAGCCAGGGCCATGGGCTTGGACCATCGATCACGCGGGCCGCTACCGCAGCGGCCCTTGCCGTGACCGTGGCCGGCGCTACCCCGGCCATGCCCCGGGCATCGGAAGTCGACCGCCTGCTTGCGCCGCGCGTCAGCTGAGGCGGTCGCAGGATAGACGACTGAACTCAGCCCAGCCCTGGTCCGTGCCCGGACTCGTGGCCTCAAATTTCCAGTCGAAGTGTTTTTTGCTGATGTTGTAGAAAGTGATCTTGGCCGCGTGGGCGGGCCGGGCGCGGGCCGGTACCTCACCCCGCATGACGATGCGACCGTCCTCAAAGCGGGCCGTGTAATGGTCAAACTGCGCCTGCGTCTGGGTAGCCCAGACCATATTCCACTGGTCCTGCTCCGCGTCGTAGGTGCGAAGGTTGGTGCCGATCGCGGCCGGCGGTGCGGGCTGCCACACATCCTGCACCGCGTGGCCGCCGAGCACGTAATACCAGCTCCAGGTTGCTGGAGACGGCGCTTCCTGCCAGGTCCCATCAGGCTGTTTGGACGAACCCATGCAGGACCAGTGCCCCTCGAGCTGACCGTACTGGACAACCTGCTCCGGCGCGTCCGGGGCCGGGCCGTCGGTCACCAGCGGCGCACCGCCGGCGAGGGCCAGCGAAGGTGCAAGCAGGATACCGAGCAGGGGTTTAGCGTTGGCTCGCATGGTCATGATGACTCCTTTTGGCTGTTGGGACGGTTGCCGATTTAAGCAGAAAGGCGTTGCTCGACCGGGGCGAAAAGTGCCTATTTCATCGCCCCCTCAGGGCGGGCCGGAAAGCCGGCAATCCCCGATCGGCTGGCCACCAATAAAAAACGTCACGTCAAAAGCGTCCGCCACCGCCACGGCCCCGCCGAGGATGGAAAAGGGGGTAAGGCCAAGATCCGAGTGACTCAGGCGAAAGGTCCCGCGGTAGCCCGGTTCACAGGGCGCGGCCTCCACCGCCTCGACCTCGATGGCGACCTCCGCCGTACCGCCGGCCAGATCGATCACCGCCGCCACCGCCCCGCCTGCGTCCCGCTCATCGTCGATGGTGGCGCGGATAAACGGATAAGCGTTGGGGTTGAGGACCTTTTTCGAGAGCAGGTTGCCGCGGGTTCCTTCGATATCCTCTGCGTCGGGATCAGAATTGGCAAAGTCCGGCCCCAGGGCGCGGCGGGTTTCCTCCCGGTCCACCAGGAGCTCCGCCGGCCGCGCGTAAAGGTCTGCGGTCACCGCTTCGCCGTCTACGCGAAACGTGCCGTAGATCGGCGCTTCAAGCACGTGGTTATGACCCAGTCGGGCCAGCCGCCCTCCCCGATAAACCTGCACCGTGAGCCAGCCGTCGACGACCCGGAAAAGCTGCCCGCTGCCTCCCGGAGCTAGGGCCACCCGGGGGTAGTCCGCCGGCGCTCCGGGCAGGTGACTGAGCTCCGGCACGGGTTGACTGAAGCACCCCGCCGCCGCCAGTCCCGCAATACATGCCGCTGATCGCCATGGATTTCTCATGTTTTTCATGCAAGGTACTGATTTAATTTGTTTTTACGGGAAGTAACCAAGGCTTACCGGTACCTCACATTCGTTGACAATGGAACCGTTTCTGCTGGCCTATACTCTAAACCGTTGCACGAATGGAAGCATGAACGAAGGACGGAGCCATGATGGAGCTGAATTGGGATTACAGCGCACCCGGACCAAAGACGGAATCACCGTCTGAGGCCGACGCCAGGGACGAGGCGGCCATCGCCGAGCTTGAGCTGGGACTGCAAGAAGCAGTCGACACGGATCGCGGCGGAGCTTTTACGGACGAAGACGAATTCGTCCGCCAGTGGATGGCGGAACGGCTCAGCTCGGGGCTCTGAACTTCTAAGGGATGGAAAAAAAGTAAAAAGGGGTCAGACAACTTTTTCCCAAGAATAAAGTTGTCTGACCCATTTTTAAGCCGCAGACCCCGGCGATGGGCCGGCGTCAGCAATACGCTCCACCAGCCGGATCGTCGCTTTGGCGCGGTTGAGCGTATAGATGTGCAGCGACGGCGCACCGCCGTCCACCAGCTGCTCACAGAGCCCGCTCACCACATCCAGACCCAGCTCGGCGATCGACGCGGTGTCGTCCGCCAGATCCTGCAGCCGCCGGTCCAGCCAGCGCGGAATCTCCGCACCACACATGTTGGAAAAGCGTTTCAGCTGATCGTAATTGGTGATGGGCATCACGCCGGGCACAATCGGTACGTTGATACCCGCGGCGCGGGCCGCGTCGACAAATCGAAAGTAGGCGTCGGCGTTGAAGAAATACTGGGTGATCGCTTCATCCGCCCCCGCGTCTACCTTGGCCTTGAAGTACCTCAGATCGGCCGCGGCGCCGCGAGCCTCCGGATGTACCTCCGGGTAGCAGGCGACCGCCAGGTGGAAATGGTCACCGTGGCGCCTGCGCACGTGGGCCACCAGATCCGCAGCAAAGGGAAAGTCATCACCCCCGACCGCGCCGGACGTGGCGTCCCCCCGTAGCACCACCAGTCGCCGGACACCCCGGCTCACATAGTGATCCAGTAGCCGATCGATCTGCTGCTCGTCGCCACCTTTGCAGGAGATGTGGGGCGCTACCTCAGCCCCGGCGCTGATGCGATCCACCGTCGCGGCGGTTTCATCCCGGGTGGAGCCGCCGGCGCCAAAGGTAACGGAATAGTACTCCGGCTTCAGCGCCTTGAGCTGCTCGTGGGCAGCATCAAAGCGGGCCTGCTGCGCCTCACTGCGGGGCGGAAAATACTCGAAACTAACCTGAGCCATGCGAATCGGCCGCCCCTTGCGGGACGGCCGTCATCACTATCAACGCTAGATCAGTAGCGGTAGTGGTCCGGCTTGAACGGACCTTCCACCGACACACCGATGTAGTCAGCCTGCTCTTTGCTCAGCTCCGTCAGCCGCGCACCAATACGATCGAGGTGCAGCCGCGCCACCTTCTCGTCCAGGTGCTTGGGCAGCACGTAGACCTGATTCTCGTACTGATCACCTTTGGTGAACAGCTCGATCTGCGCCAGCGTCTGGTTGGTGAAGGAGTTGGACATGACGAAGCTGGGGTGGCCGGTGCCGCAGCCCAGATTCACGAGACGGCCGCCGGCCAGCAGGATGATCCGCTTGCCGTCGGGGAAAATCACGTGGTCCACCTGTTCTTTGATCGGCTCCCAGGTGAGCTGCTCCAGCCCGGCGACATCGATTTCGTTGTCGAAGTGGCCGATGTTGCAGACGATCGCTTCGTTCTTCATGCGCTCCAGGTGGCTCATGGTCAGCACCTGGAAGTTGCCCGTGGCGGTGACAAAAATGTCGGCCGTTTCCACGATGCCTTCGTCTTCCATGTTGACCACGCGATAACCTTCCATCGCCGCCTGCAGGGCACAGATCGGGTCGATCTCGGTGATCCACACGTTGGCGCCAAGCCCCCGCAGGGACTGGGCCGAGCCTTTGCCCACGTCGCCGTAGCCGGCCACGATGGCCACCTTGCCGGCGATCATCACGTCGGTAGCGCGCTTGATGCCGTCCACCAGGGACTCGCGGCAGCCGTACAGGTTGTCAAACTTGGTCTTGGTGACCGAGTCGTTGACGTTGATGGCCGGGAACGGCAGCTGCCCTTTCTCTGCCAGCCGATACAGGCGATTCACACCGGTGGTGGTTTCTTCCGTCACGCCCTGGATATTTTCCAGGATGCGGCTGTAGAAGCCGGGCTGCGTTTCCAGCCGCTGACGGATCGAGGCAAACAGGGCCCGCTCCTCTTCGCTGCCGGGGTTGTCCAGCACGGAGGCGTCCTTCTCAGCCTCGGCACCCAGCGTGATGAGCATGGTGGCGTCGCCGCCGTCGTCCAGGATCATGTTGGGGGTGCCACCGTCGTGCCACTGCATGATGCGGTGGGTGTACTCCCAGTACTCGTCCAGGGTCTCCCCTTTATAGGCGAACACGGGAATGCCCGCCGCGGCGATAGCGGCAGCAGCATGGTCCTGGGTGGAGAAGATGTTGCACGATGCCCAGCGCACCTCCGCGCCCAGCGCGGTGAGGGTTTCGATCAGCATGGCAGTCTGGATCGTCATGTGCAGAGAACCGGCGATGCGCGCGCCCTTCAGCGGCTGTGCTTCGCCGTATTCTTCGCGCAGGCCCATCAGCCCCGGCATTTCCGATTCTGCGATGTTCAGTTCCTTACGCCCCCAGTCGGCGAGCGAAAGGTCCTTGACGTAGTAGTCGTTTCCAACCTGGTTTTCGATAACTGCACTCATGGAATTGAGCTCCTTGGTTTCGCACAGCGCCGTTCAAATGAAAACCGGGTGTCGAGCCTGGGCCGGGTCCACCGACTTGCAGCGCTGCTCGCCATCCGATTGTTTAAGTTTAGTCCCGGCCAGCACGCCGCGCTGGTCGGTCCCAAATTCTGCTAGCTCGCGGCCGCCTTCAGCTCCGCTGCCTTGTCCGTTTGTTCCCAGCTGAACGCGCCGGAGGCCGGATCGAACTGGCGGCCAAAATGACCGTAAGCGGCAGTCTGCCGGTAGATCGGCCGCAGCAGATTCAGCATTTTCATCAGCCCGTAGGGCCGCAGGTCAAAATGTTCCCGCACCAGCGATTCAATACGCTCCGCCGGCACCGTCTCGGTGCCGAAGGTTTCCACGGTCACCGAAGTCGGCTCCGCGACACCGATCGCGTAGGACACCTGAATCTCGCAGCGGCCGGCGAGGCCCGCGGCCACAATGTTTTTGGCCACGTAGCGGCAGGCATAGGCGGCGGACCGGTCAACCTTGGACGGGTCTTTGCCGGAGAAGGCGCCGCCACCGTGGCGCGCCATGCCGCCGTAGGTGTCGACAATGATCTTGCGCCCGGTCAGGCCGCAGTCGCCGACCGGGCCGCCAATCTCAAATTTGCCCGTTGGGTTGATGTGGTACGCCGTGTCGTTCGACAGCCACTGGTGCGGCAGCACCGGCTTGATGACGTGCTCCATCACCAGCTCATGCAGGTCGCTCTGGCTGATATCCGGGCTGTGCTGCGTAGACAGCACCACCGCGTCAATGGCGACGGGCTTGCCGTCCTCATAGCGAAAGGTGACCTGGGACTTGGCGTCGGGTCGCAGGTGCCTACCGTCATCCAGCTCTCGCCGCACCTGCGCCTGGCGCTCTACGAGCTGGTGGGAAAAGTGAATCGGCGCGGGCATCAGCACGTCCGTTTCGTCCGTGGCGTAGCCAAACATCAACCCCTGGTCACCAGCACCCTGCTCTTCCGGCGCGGCCCGGTCGACCCCCTGGGCGATGTCCGGCGACTGTTTGCCGATGATGTTGACCACGGCGCAGGTGGCGCCGTCGAAGCCCACGTCGGAGGAGTCGTAGCCGATGGTGGTGATGACCTCACGGATCAGTTCTTCCAGGTCGACCCAGGCCGACGTGGTGATCTCGCCGCCAACGATGGCAACGCCGGTTTTGACCATGGTCTCGCAGGCCACCCGTGCGGCGGGGTCCTTACCGATGATCTCGTCGAGGATAGCGTCGGAGATCTGGTCTGCGACCTTGTCCGGGTGTCCCTCGGACACCGACTCCGAGGTAAACAGGTGACTGCTCATGTAATATATCTCTTTAACCGGATAAAGCGATATATTGTATCCCGCGGTTATTCGGATGTCACCCCGGCGGATCGCGTTGGGCCGGTGGCCTGTCCGGGTGCGAACTCAATCCGGCGGCGCATCACCAGGGAATCTCCGCCCCGTCGTAGTTGAAAAAGCGCCCGGCGCTTGCCGCGTCAGCGTCCGCGATCACCTTAAGCATGCCGCGCACGCTGGTGGCGCTGTTGATCAGTGCGTTGGGCCCACCCATATCCGTCTGCACCCAGCCGGGGTGCAGCACAAACGCAATCAGCCCCTGCCCGGCGTGGTCGATGGCCAGCGAACGGGTCGCCGAGTTGAGAGCCGCTTTGGAGCTGCGGTAGATCGGAGCACCACCGGAATGGTTGTCCGCCATGCTGCCGACTTTGCTGCTGATATTGACCACTTTCCGCGTCTCGCTGGCGAGCACACTGGGGAGCACGGCGTGGCTCAGATAAATGGGCGCCACGGTATTGACGGCGAGGACATCAAGCCAGGCAGCAGGATCCGGGGGACTGGTGCGAGAACCGTAGACACCTGCATTGTTGATGACGAGGTCCAGCGGCTGCCCACTAAGTTCCTGCGCCAGCGCGTCGACCGCGGCAAAGTCGGTGACATCGAGCGGGCGGACTTCAACCGCGTTTTCCGCTTCGGCCAGGGCGGTCAGCGCCCGCGCCGCCGCCGGATCACGGCAGGTGGCGATCACTCGGCGGGCTGTCGGCGCCAGCTGTCGGATCAGCTCAAGGCCAATACCTCGATTGGCGCCCGTCACCAGAACGCTGCCGTCGATACCCATTGCCATCAGAAAGTCCCCGCAAAAGTAGCGGGGACCTTAGCACAGCGTCTGGGTGGTTCAGGCGGACTGAAACGGATTCAGCCCGCGCCGAAACGCCCGCCTGCGCCGAAGCGGCCAGCACCGCGACGGCCCTCGCCGCCCCGGCGCCGCTGACGGATTTCCGCAAGCTCAGCCCGCTGGGATTCCGTCAGCACCGCCTGCACCGAGTTGCGCAGCGCAATTCCCGAGGTCAGGCGTTCAGTCATCAGGTCAGCCTGCTGTCGGGCCAGCTGCTCCACCAGCGCCGGGTCATACTGATCAAATTGGCTGGCTTCGCGCAGCTGCTCACGCACGTCTCGCATGGCGTCACGCATCGCCTGCCGAGCTTCCGAGGCTTCGGTCAGCAGCGTCTCGATTTCTGCCTGCTGCGCTTCGCTGAGCTCCAGCCGCTCCGCCATCCGCTGGCCCAGGGGCCCGTCGAACCCCATTTCCCCCGGATGCGCACTGGCAACCCCGGTGGTCAAAGCCAGCGCCGCGATGGCGGCCAGGGAGAGCCGGGTAACTTGAGATTTGATCATTGCTTACTCCAATTTCCGTGGACAGTGAGTTTCATTGTCCAGAGGACTTTGCAGAAAATTTGCAGGCGCAGGGGACAACCAGGGAAAAACTGCCGAAACCCTCCCTTCAGGCGCGCCTCGTGACTTTTGTCAATGCCGCTGCGCGACAAAAAATGAGACCATACTCAGCAACTTATCGCTGGAGAAATGCCTATGGGCGCGGCCCTTCAATGGTTTTTGTTTGGGATGTTTGTGTGGGCCTGCTGCCTCGTGATGAGCGCGGTGGAGCGTCGCCTGTCCCCCCAGACAGCAGAAAACGCGGACGCCGGCAACATCGGCAAGGCCCGGCGCAGCCCCTGGTGGCACTTTGGCCTCGACCAGGGCTTAGACGACCCGGAAGAGCCCTCAGCAGAGAAGCAGACGGCTATGGCCGAGGAAATTGCCCAGCTGAAAGATCGCGTCGCTACGCTGGAGGCAATTGTGACGGACCGTCGCTATCAGTGGGAAGACGATCTGCGGGGCCCGTCCGGCAAGAACTGAGTTCAGGCCTGCTCAGCGGTTTCGGGTGATGATTCCGTATACCCGAACCACCAGATACCAGATCGCCCCGGCGGCTACGGTCGCCGTGGGCCAGAAGGTTGGGGGCTGCTGCAGGTAGTCGCTGGATAAATAGGTCCAGCTCGCCCCCGCCACCAGAATCAAGATCGCCAGATAACTCTGCATCTCCAGCCGGCTACGGCGCAGCCGGCGCTGGCGCCGTCGCGCCTCCTCAATTTCCACACCGCCCTCACTCGCCTCCGCCAGGTTGGCATTGCAGGCGGGACAGCGCGAATGCTTGTCAGAGATTCTTGTGCCGCACGCTGGGCAATTGATGATCATCTTGAGACAATGAAAAAAAGACTGAAGCGTTAACCGGCGAACATACCCAACTTGTCCCTCCCCGGGCAACTCGGCATCCGCCCGATGAAAAGCCTGAGCCGGCCAAATCGCCTTTAAAAAGAGTAGACGAGAGCGTGATAGACAACTCCAAAACCTGCATCATCGCCACGGTTGGGCCTGCCAGTTCTGACCGCGACACGCTGGCCCGCCTCATCGATGCCGGCGTCAATGTGTTTCGCCTGAATTTCTCCCACGGCGATCCGGAAGACCACGCACAGGTCGTGGACCACATTCGCGCCGAGCGCCAGCGCACGGTGCGCCCGATCGGCATCCTGCAGGACTTGCAGGGGCCAAAGATCCGCACCGCGCGGTTTGCCGACGGCCCGATCAACCTGCAGCCGGGCGACACGTTCCGCCTTACCTGTGATGACGAATCACCAGGCAACCAGGAGCGGGTCGGCGTCACCTATGCGGGCCTGGCGCAGGATCTCAAGGTGGGCGAACCGGTGCTGCTCGCAGACGGGCGCCTGGAGCTGGTGGTCACCGCCATCGAGGGCGCCACCATCGTTACCGAGGTGATTCGCGGCGGTGAGTTGTCGAATAACAAAGGCATCAACGTTCCTGGCTGCGACCTCAAGATCCCCGCCCTGTCGGAGCAGGATGCCGATCACATCCGAGTCGGCGCGGAGCTCGGCGTGGACTGGGTCGCCATGAGCTTTGTGCGCAGCCGCGACGACATTCTGCTGGCCCGCCATTACCTGGAGCGGCATCGAAGCTCGGCCAAGATTATGGCCAAAATCGAAAAACCGAGCGCGGTGGAGCGTTTCGACGACATCCTGAGCGCCGTCGACGGCATCATGATTGCCCGGGGAGACCTGGGGGTGGAGCTCTCACCGGACCAGGTGCCGATTGTGCAGAAGAAACTGATTCGGCGATCCCGGGACGCCGGCAAACCGGTGGTGACCGCCACCCAGATGCTGGAGAGCATGACCAACAGCCCCACCCCAACGCGGGCCGAAGCCTCGGACGTTGCCAACGCCATCTTTGATGGCACCGACGCGGTTATGTTGTCCGGAGAAACGGCGGTGGGTGAGTACCCGCAGGAGACGGTGCAGATTATGAATCGCATCGCCCGCTCGGTGGAGGGGGACCCGGAGTATCGGCGGCGCATCCAGCAGGTGAAATTTTCCGGCGACGATTCGGTGGCCGACAGCGTGGCCTCGGCCGCCTGCCAGATGGCGAGCGCCATCGATGCCCGGGTGATTGTCACCTTCAGCTCAACGGGAAATACGGCCCTGCGGGTGGCGCGGCAGCGCGTGCCCCAGAGTGTTCTCGCGATCACGCCCAACCCGACAGCTTATTACCAACTGGCCATGTCCTGGGGCGTGGACGCAATCCTGGCCGCCGACATTCACGACTCGGACGAAATGGTTACCCGGGCCAACGATGTGATTAAACAAACGGGCATCGCGGAAAAGGGTGACGCCTACGTCATCACCGCCGGCGTTCCGTTTGGCGTGTCCGGCACCACCAACCTGATCCGCGCCGAGGTCGTGACCTGACGGGCCCCCAACCCTGACTTTCGGGGCCTTTCCATTTTACGAAAGCCGGCGTATAGTGCCGCCCTCCACCCGTTTTGAGGCACAACCAATGAACAGCGCAGCTAAGCATGTGACGCCCGGGTTGGTTGTGGCCTATTCCCTCGTGCTCCCGACGGAGCTTGTGCGAATCCGCAGCTGACCGCACCCCGGCAGCCCTGAGCTGCCCCCCCGCGCCGTAGCCCGGCGCTCCGTCAAACAGGATTTCCGCGCCCGATGGCAGCTGGCCGTAGTGCCGGATGTGGAGCATTAACCATGCCTTCTCGAAACATGATTGAGACGCGTTCGCGCGTCGGACGCCTGCAGCGCTTGTGGCAGCTGTGGGTGCGGGCGCTGCGCGGTGATACCGAGGATTTCACCACCGGACCCATCGGCACGGCGGTATTCCTGCTGTCGGTCCCCATGGTGCTGGAAATGGCCCTGGAATCGGTTTTCGCTGTCACCGATATTTTCTTTGTGTCCAAGCTGGGCGCCGACGCGGTGGCGGCGGTGGGCTTGACGGAGGCGGCGATCACGCTGCTGTATGCCGTGGCCATCGGCCTGAGCATGGGCGCCACGGCCATGGTGGCCCGCCGCGTGGGCGAAAAGAAACACGAAGACGCCGCGCTGGTGGCGGGCCAGACCCTCTGGGTGGGACTGATCACCAGCGTTGTGGTGGGCGCCGCCGGCCTCCTCTACGCCGAGGATATCCTGCGCCTGATGGGGGCGGGAGACGCGGTGGTGGAAATCGGCAGCGGCTACACCACGTGGCTGCTCGGCGGATCCCTGACCATCTCCTGGCTGTTTCTGATCAACGCCATTTTCCGCGGCGCGGGAGATGCGGGCATTGCCATGCGCAGTCTGTGGCTGGCCAACGGTATCAACATCGTGCTGGACCCCTTACTGATCTTCGGCATCGGCCCGTTTCCCGAGATGGGTGTCACGGGCGCGGCGATGGCCACGACGATCGGCCGCGGCTGTGGGGTGCTGTTTCAGCTGTGGATGCTGTGTGCGGTCACCGACCGGATCCGGCTGCACTGGCGGCACCTGCGTCTGTCACCGCCGGTGATGGTGCGCCTGCTGCGGGTGAGTGCCGGTGGCGTTGGCCAGTTCATCATCGGCACCAGCAGCTGGATCTTCCTGGCGCGCATCATCGCCAGCTACGGCAGCGACCCGGTGGCCGGTTACACGATCGCCCTGCGCGTCATCATCTTCACCATCATGCCGGCCTGGGGGCTGTCCAACGCCGCCGCCACGCTGGTGGGCCAAAACCTCGGCGCCGGTAAACCGGAGCGGGCCGAGCGATCGGTCTGGATCTGCGTGAAGTACAACGTGACCTTCATGTTGGTGGTGGCGGTGCTGTTCATCATCTTCGCGCCGCAGCTGCTCGGTTTGTTCACCACCGATCCGCAGGTCACGCGCTACGGAGTGGATACGCTGCGCATCCTGAGCCTGGGCTACTGCTTCTACGGCCTGGGCATGGTCACCACCCAGGGGCTGAACGGCGCCGGCGATACCGATACGCCAACGTTGATCAACTTCGTCTGCTTCTGGATGCTGCAGATCCCCCTCGCCTGGTGGCTGGCCGGTTCCGCGGGCCTGGGGCCCCAGGGCGTCTTTATGGCCGTCCCGATCGCCGAGACGTTTCTGGCCATCTGGACCGTCTGGGTCTTTCGAAAAGGACGTTGGAAGGCAAGGCAGATCTAAGACGCGGGCGAGAGATAGCTCGGTGTGAGAGGACGCGGCGGCGGGGGCCCTTCTGGGTTGCTCGACCATTAAAGAGAGTCGACTCCGAACCGGCGACGCCGAAGCGGGGGACCCCATTCAAGGAATGGCTCCCTTCGGTCCGCTTAACTTCCTTTAAAGGGGTCCCCCGCTCGGACGCCGCCTCGCTTACGAGGCGCGTCCACCGGCGGCAGATCGGGAGCTGCGGTGAGGTTTAGCGGCCGGCGTAGCTGACGATGGCGTGGAGGAGCAGGCCGACAAGGCCGCCGACGATGGTGCCGTTGATGCGGATGAACTGGAGGTCCGAGCCGATCTGCATTTCGATGCGGCGGGAGGTTTCGTCGGCGTCCCAGCTGCGCACCGTGGTGCTGATCAGGCCGGCCGCTTCATCACCGAGCTGGGCCACGGCGAAACGGGCGCCGGAGCGCAGCCAGATGTCGAACTGTTCCATCAGCTCCGGGTTGTCCAGCGCGTCGCGGGCGGTACGTTTGATCAGGTCCGAGACGAAGGCGTGGGAGGCGGTCCGGTTTTCGTCCAGCGCGTGGCCGATCAGGGCAGCGAGTTCGCCCCAGAGTTCTTCGGAATAACGGCGCACGCTTTCGTCTGCCAGAAAATCTCGCTTCAGCAGTTCAAAGCGCCGCGCCGGCAGGGAGCTTGCGTCGGTGAGCTGCTCCGCCAGCTCGCAGAATGACTCGTCGAAGCGCTGGCGCAGCGGATGGTCCGGCGTCAGCACCAGCACCAGCAGCTGCTGCTGCACCTGGTCGACAATCCGGTCGTAGATTTTCTGATCGACAAACTCGGGCACCCACCAGGGACTGCCGGACTGCATGTGATCTCGCAGCGATGCGCGGTGGTCTTCCAGAAAGGCGGCCGCCAGGCGCAGCAGCTCCGACAGCAGGGCCTGGTGATGGCTGTTGTTGGTCATGAGGCCCAGCAGGCGGCCCGCGGTGCCCGCGGTGGGCAGCTTCTCAATTCGCGCCAGCACGTTGCGGGCAAAAAATTCCCGGTATTCCGGCTGCTGGAATACCGCCGCGCCCCAGCGCACGAAGCGTAAAACCGCATCAGCCAGGCTGTCCGAGTGGAGCAGGCTCCAGCGGCACAGGGTGGTGGCGGTGGAGCGGCCCGCCATCCGCTCGGCCACCGCGTCGGGGGTTAAGAAATTGGCGACGACAAAACGCCCCAGGCTTTCGCCAATGTCGTCTTTGCGCCGGGGCACGATCGCCGTGTGGGGAATCGGCAGCCCGAGGGGATGGCGAAACAGCGCCACGACGGCAAACCAGTCCGCCAGGGCGCCGATCATGGCCGCCTCGGCAAAGGACTGCACGTAGCCCACCCACGTGGCCGGCGTTGCAAACCACTCGGCCCAGCAGAACAGAGCGGCCATAGCCGCCAGTAGCAGCAGCGGAATGCGCCGCATCTGACGCAGGCGCGCCGCGAGCAGCGGCTCGTCGGGAACGTGGTGCTTCAGAACGGCACTCGACGCAGCAGCATGTCCCGGTACATCACGAAGTCCGCGGCGAGGCTGTAGAACGGATATTGGAAGGTGGCCGGCCGGTTTTTCTCAAAAAAGAAGTGGCCGATCCAGGCAAATCCGTAGCCCGCCAGAGGCACCGCCAGGAGCCAGAGCCACTGGCCCGTCACCACGGCATACACAACCAGCCCGATCACCAGGCTGGTGCCGACAAAATGCAGCCGCCGGCATACGCTGTCCCGGTGCTCGGTGAGGTAGTAGGGATAGAACTCTCGGAAGGAGGCAATGCGGTCCATACCGCAAGCCTACGAATCAGTTTGCGGCGAGTCCAGTAGCTGTCGTAATGCCCGGGCCACCTCATCGATGCGGAACGGCTTCTGCACGCAGCCGTTGATCCCGCCGCGGGCCAGCTCTTCTTCCGTCAGCAGCTGACCAAAGCCGGAGATCAGCAATACCGGTAGTCCGGGACAGTCCTGCCGGCAGCGGAAAGCGAGTTCTATGCCGCTCATATAGGGCATCGTGTAGTCGGAAATCAGCGCGTCAAAAGTGTCGCTGTCGCGGCCGATGGCGGCGAGCGCTTCGTTGGCGGACGAGCGAACCGTGACCGAGTAGCCGAGCTTCTCAAGCCCCTCTCCAAGCAGCGTGGCGATGGCCGCGTCGTCGTCAACAATCAGCAGGTTCTCGGTACCGGAGAACACCTTGCTCCGATCCAGGCTTACACTTTCTTCAACGGCGACGTTCTCGCTTGGCAGCAGAATGACAAAAGAAGTGCCCTGTCCCGCGGAGCTGGACAGATCGATCTGCCCGTTGAGCTCCTCCACCAGGCCCCGCACAACGGACAGGCCCAGGCCAGTACCCTGCCCTTCCGGCTTGCTGCTCCAGTAGGGGTCGAACACGTGCCGCTGGTCTTCCTCGGCGATCCCAGGACCGTTGTCCGTGACGATTATCTGAACCCAGTCCACGTCCTCCCGGTTGACCTCGCTGGCCACCACGGTGATCTCACCCCCTGCCGGCATCGCCTGAATGGCGTTTGCCCCGAGATTGGAGAGGATCTGGAAAATGTCGGATGGATTGGCCCGGACCACGCCGCAGTAGGAGTCGACCTGGCTCTGCACCTTGACGTTGGCGGGCGCCGAGGCGCGCACAAAAGCCATGGTCTCGCGGATAAACGGGGACGCCAGCAGGGGTTTGCGGTCTTCGCCCCGGTCGCGGCGGGAAAACACCAGCAGCTGTTTCACCAGGTCGCTGGCCCGCTCCGCCGCGGACATCACGTTGCGCAGGTCCTCCACCTGCGGTGACCCTTCGCCCAGTGCCGCGATCGTCATGTCGGTGTACGCGAGGATCGGCGTCAGGAGATTATTAAAATCGTGGGCGATGCCACCGGACAGGACCGCCAGCGACTCCAGGCGCTCCGCTTCCCGCAGGCGGATCTGCTGGGCCCGCTCGAGCGTCACGTCCCGGCCGATGGCCTGATAGCCGGTGACCGCTTCCCCGCCGTCAAAAAACGCCCGCACCACCCATTCCACCTGCGCCTTGTAGCCGTCACCGCGCACCACCTCGTGGTTGTAGCTGACCACCGGCTGCTCCGGGCGAATGCTGGCGATGGCATCGCGCACCACGCTCTGCTGATCCTCCGGCGTGAACTCGTAGATGTTGTGCTGTTTCACCGTGTCCGGATCCAGGCCCATAAACTCGATCAGGGACCGGTTGGCAAACTCCACCGCACCACCGGCCTGGGCTCGCAGAATGAAACCGGTGTGGTCTTCCACCACACCGCGGTAAAGCGCCTCGGAAGCCCGCAGACGCCGTTCCATCTCGACTCGTTCGGAAACGTCGTTGATCAGCACCACCAGAAAGTGATCGCCGGCCTGCTCGATCGGTGCCAGCGACAAAGACACGGAAAACTCCCGGCCACTGCGGCCCAGGCCGCTCAGCACATGTTCCTCCGCCGCTCCCCGAGGCCCCACGTCACCGAGCAGCGCCCGCGTCAGCAAACCCCGCTCGGGTGCCAGCGTACCGGGCAGCACCGTCTCCACGGAGCGGCCCCGAAGCCAGGTGCCATCACAGTCAAACAATTCCTTGGAGCGGGCGTTAACGCGTACGATGACCCCCTGGTCGTCCAGCACCAGAACACCGACCGGGGCAATCTCGAGCAGCGAGGTGATCTGGGCCAGGGCCTCCGTGCGCTCGCGGGTGACCAGCGCCAGGGCAACCAGGTCGGCCACCGAGCTGATGAACGCTTTCTCATCCTCGGTCCACTCCCGGGGACGGCCCACATGCTCCGCGCACACGACGCCGCGGGGCGTATCGCCGGAAAAAATGGGTCCGTCGAGCATGGCGCTGATACCCAGCGGCGTCAGATACTCGGCGGCAAATTCGGCCGTTCGGGGGTCCGTCGCCGCGTCCGCGGCGTCGATTACGCGGGAGCTGGCGCAGGCGGCGAAATAGGCGGGATGCTTTGAGGCAAACAAGGGCTCGCTGACGACATGCGTGCCTTCCTCACACACGTCGACGCAGTCGAGGCGGCTCTGGTCTTCGCTGAAAAACCACACGCTCGCGCGGGCAACCGCGAGGTAGCGGGCGGTGGCTTCGGTGATCTGCTTCAATCCCTGGGCAAAATCGGGCTCGGGGTGGCGCAGCGCCATCGCAAGCTCCAGCAGAACCTCGTTCTGCGTTTTCAGACTGCCCAGGGAGCGCCGAGTTTCCTCAACGGCCATTTAGGTGATACCCCGGATGCGTCACCCCCTTACGCCATTAGTATAACGCGACCTTCAGGCGCCCGTTCCGATGAGCATAGCAATTTTGGCCTGAAGTGTCGGGATCACCTCGTCTTCCAGCCAGGGATTTTGCCGCAGCCAGCGATTGTTGCGGGGGCTTGGATGGGGCAGCGGCAGCAGCTTGGGCCAGTAAGAGCGCCAGCCGGCCACTACCTGGGTCACGCTGCTGCGTTTCTGCTCAGGCAGATGCCAATCCATGGCGTAGCGACCGATGACCAGCGTGAGCTGGACGTTGGGCAGCTGCGCCAGCAGCGGTTCGCGCCAGGCCGGTGCACATTCGGCCCGCGGCGGCAGGTCGCCGCTGGTCCCGGTGCCGGGAAAACAAAAACCCATGGGAATGATCGCAAAACGCTGCTCATCGTAGAACGCATCCCGGGAGACGCCCAGCCAGGTGCGAAGCCGGTCGCCGCTGGGATCATCGAAGGGGATTCCGCTTTTATGCACGGCCCGTCCAGGCGCCTGACCCACAATCAGCACCCGGGCCGGCATGGCCGCCCGAATCACCGGTCGGGGGCCCAGCGGCAGGTGTTTATCGCAAAGCCGGCAGCGGCGGATCTCCGCCAGCAGGTTGTCGAGGGGTGCGGTCAAGCGCCCCGCTGCGCCTTGGCCTGATTCCAGAGTGCATCGAGCGCGGCCAGATCGAGGTCCTTCATCTTTGCCTTGCGTTCCGTGACCAGTTCTTCCACGCGCCGGAAGCGCCGCTCAAATTTCTGGTTGGCACCCCGCAGCGCCCGGCCCGGATCCACGTCGAGGTGTTCGGCCAGCGCCATGAGAGCGAACAATGTGTCCCCCAGCTCCTCCTCCTGGTTGTCCGGCGACGCCGCTTCAAGCGCTGCTTCCAGTTCGCCCACCTCTTCCTTCACTTTTTCCAGCACGGCGCCGGCATCCGGCCAGTCAAATCCCTGCCGCGCCGCCCTTTTATGCAGCTTGCCAGCCCGCATCCACTCCGGCAGGCCCCGGGCGATACCTGCCAGGGCGGAGGCATCGGTGCCGGTGCCGCGCTCCTGCGCCTTCATCACCTCCCAAGCCTCGGACTGCGCCCGCGCAGTTTTCACCTCGCTGGCATCTGCGAAAACGTGAGGATGCCGCCGCACCAGCTTGTCACTGATGGAGCGGGCCACGTCGGTAAAGTTAAACAGGCCCGCTTCATCCGCCATCTGCGCGTGGAAAACGACCTGCAGCAGCAGATCTCCCAGTTCCTCCTTGAGCTCATCCATGGCGTTTCGCTCCACCGCATCGGCCACTTCGTAAGCTTCCTCGATCGTATAGGGCGCAACGGTTTCAAAGGTCTGCTCCACGTCCCAGGGGCACCCGGTCTCCGGGTCCCGCAAACGCCGCATGATGTCGAGCAGACGCTCCGTCTGGCTTGAGGCTTCACTCATCGTTTTCTCCAAAGGTGAGAGCCACCCGCGCGCCGCCCAGCGCGCTGCGACCCAGTTCAATCCGTGCACCGTAAGCTTCGGCAATTTCCCGCACCACCGCCAGGCCGATGCCGTGCCCGGCCACCTGCTCATCCCCCCGCACGCCCCGGCCGAGCAGGCGCTGGGCCGTATCCGCTTCAAACCCCGGCCCATCGTCTTCCACCGCCAGCATCAGCCCCGGTCGCCGTCCAGGGACCTTGGGTAGCGAACGGGCCTTAAGCAGCACCTGGTTTTGACACCACTTGAAGGCATTTTCCAGCAGGTTACCCAGCAGTTCCGTCAGATCCCCGGCCTCGCCGTAGAACCGGGCCGCATCATCCAGTTCGAACTCACAGCGGATCTGCCGATCCCGGTAGGCCTGCTCCAGGGTCTGGACGACCGACTCCGCTGCACCGGCGATGGCCACCGGGCGGGCAAACGTCATGTGGCCGGAGGTTTGGGCCCGCTTGAGCTGATAACCCACGATGTCATCCATCCGCTCCAGCTGGGACTTGAGCAGCGCCGGTGAGGGCCGGCGCTCGTCGTCGATGGCCGTACGCATTACCGTCAGGGGCGTTTTCAGACTGTGCGCCAGGTCCGCCAGCGCATTGCGAAATCGCGCCAGCTGCCGCCGTTCGGCGCTGACAAAGGTATTGATGCTGTCGGTCAGCCCCGCCAGTTCCTCCGGGTAGCTGCCCGCCAGCGTTTGCGCTTCCCCCCGGCGCACTCGGGCCAGCTCGTCGGACACGGCCCGCAGGGGCCGCAGGCTCCAGCCCAGCACCATGCCCTGGACCAGCAGCAGCAGCACGGCGGCGGCCCCAAGCCAGCCCCACAGGGCTCGCCGAAACTCGCTGATCTGAGTCTGATAGGCCGCAGCTGATTCCGCCGCGGAAAACACAAAAGGCACGTCGCCCACGTCGGCGGACTCATACGCCACACCGAGGCTCAAAATAAATACCGACTCGGGCTCACCGTCCGGCGGCAGCTCAAACGTGGTTTCGCCAATCGGCAGCTTCCCGGGCCAGGCAAAGGTCTCACCCATCATCGATCCGGACTGCCAGTCATAGTTGCTGCCCACCACGTGGGCGTAAAGCCCGGAACCGGGTCGGCTCAGCCGCGGTTCGGGGGAGGCGTCGGGCAGAAACAGCTGGTTTTTTTCGGTCAGCTCCGCCGCGGCAAGCAGCGTGTAGATCACGCCCTGCAGGCGGTCCCGCACCGAATCCCGGGCGTTTTCGGCAAAGGCGCGATCCAGCACCAGCCCCGTGATGCCGAGAAAAGCGGCCAGGGCAAAGCTGGCAGCCAGGGTCAGTCGGGCGGTCAGGGAAAGTGGCGGTCGGCCCGCGGTCATGGGGCCGGATGATACCTCACCGGCAGTCTGCCTCGCGGGGCCGTCAGGTCCGGCGGCGGCGGGCCGTTCCTGGGCGTGGGGCTGGGTCAGGCAGGATCCGGCGCGCGGAAGCGGTAGCCGCGGCCGCGCAGGGTCTCGATCGGCTTGATGGCACCCTTCGGATCGAGCTTCTTGCGCAGCCGGCCGACAAAAACTTCGATCACGTTGCTGTCGCGATCAAAATCCTGCTCGTAGATATGCTCGGTCAAGCGGGTTTTGGAAATAACCTGCCCCGCGTGCAGCATCAGGTACTCGAGCACCTTGTACTCAAAAGACGTCAGCTCCACCGGCTCTTCGTCCAGCGTTACCTGCTGCGAACCCGTATCCAGAGCAATCGGACCGGACCGCAGCACCGCCTGGGCCCAGCCGGCGGCACGGCGCACCAGGGCGTTCAGCCGGGCCAGCAGTTCTTCCACGTGGAATGGCTTGACGAGGTAGTCGTCCGCTCCGGCGCCCAGCCCTTCCACCTTGTCCTGCCACTCACCGCGGGCGGTCAGGATCAGCACCGGAAAACGCTTTTCCGACTCCCGCCACCGCTCGATCACTTCCATGCCGTTGAGCTTGGGCAGGCCGAGATCAACGATGGCCACGTCCACGGGAAATTCCTGGCCCAGATACAGGCCTTCCTCACCGTCCGCCGCCGCGTCCACCGCGTAGCCTTCGCGTTGCAGGCGGGCAGTGAGTGTTTCCCTGAGCGGGGTATCGTCTTCCAGGAGTAGGACGCGCATGATTAGCCTCGGGGTTTTTTCACCGGATTGCCGGCCACCCGGACAGTGCGTACCTTGCCGTCCTTGGTCAGTACCTTCACCACGTGCATCTCCCGGTTATTGCGAACCTCAGTGCGCGCCGACAGAACCTTACCCCCGGTGTCGCGCCGCACCTTGTTCACTGCCTGCGACAGCGTCATGGCGTTCACCACCCCAACCCACAAGGCCAGAAGCAGCGAAAGCAGCACAATTTTGAGCGTCCGTTTCATCGTCGGGAAAATTAAGTGTTTCCGTTACCCATGCCGACAGCGGACACGTCTGGAGACCCGATTTGCGACTCCCCACGTCCGGTCCGGCTGCGTTATCGTACGCCGATACCTTAGCAGCGCAAACTTAACTGTCCCTGAATAGGCTCCGGGACGGGGCGGGGGTGTTCGGACCGATTCCGGTCAGACGCCGCGCCACCCAAGTACGGCTCGGCGCACCTCGGCAAGGTCGGGATTCACGTCAGTTTTGTGGGTCGGCCGCTCAAGCAGTTCCGCCAGCGCCGGCGGTACCGCCACGGTCTTGCCGATGAGCGGCTCCACGATCCCCTCAAATTTGGCCGCATGGGCCGTGGCCAGGGCCAGCCAGCTGCGGTCCTCGGGCAGATCCGCCAGGGCGTGGAGGGCCGTCGCCGTGTGGGGACAGATCTCCAGCTCCAGCTCCTTGAAGGCCCAGGTGATGGTGTGGCGGATGTCCTCATCGCTGCTGGCGCTCGCGGTCACCTGCCGCGAGAGATCGTCGTGGGCCGGATGCAGATGGCGCAGTCGCTCCATATTGCTCGGGTCCCCCACGTCCATGGCGCTGGCGAGGGTGGCCACCGTGTCTTCCGGGTCCCAGGCGCCGGACTCGAGAAAACGCGGAATTACGGTGTTGGCGTTGGTGGCCAGATGGATGCGCTCAATCGGCATGCCGCAGCGGCGGGCCCAGATGCCGGCTAGTGCGTTGCCCAGATTGCCGGTGGGTACCACAAAATTGGCCGGCCGGCCGGTGCTCGCCTGAAGTTTCAGGCTGGCGGCGGCGTAGTAACTCATTTGCGGCAGCAGCCGGGCTACGCTGATGCTGTTGGCCGACGTGAGCGGACATTTCGCCTGGAACTCAGCGTCGCCAAAAGCCTGTTTTACCAGCCGCTGGCAGTCGTCGAAGGCTCCCCGCACCCGCAGCGCCAGCACGTTGTCGCCGAAACAGGTGAGCTGGTGCTCCTGCCGCTCCGACACACCCCCCTCGGGATACAACACCACCACGCGCAGACCTTCCCGCTCAGCGCACGCGGCGGCCACGGCGCCGCCGGTGTCGCCGGAGGTGGCCACCATGACCGTGGGGCGCACCTCGCCGGTAAGCCGGCTCAGGGCGGCCGCCAGGAAGCGCGCGCCGACGTCTTTAAAGGCGGCGGTCGGTCCGTGAAACAGCTCCAGCAGCTTGAGATCGGGATTTGCCGTCGCGACGATCGGGGTTGGGAAATTCAGCGCCTCGCTACAGATGGCGGACAGCTCATCGGCCAGCCGGTCACCGGCAAAAAACGGCGTGAGCAACTGCGTTGCGACAGCGGCCAGCGACGCCTTGGGATCAAAGTCCTCGGCGTCGTGTTTGGGAAACGCTACCGGGACGTAAAGCCCGCCGTCGGTGGCCAGCCCCTGGGCGATGGCGTCAGCCAGTTCGATAGGACCTGCGCCCCGGGTGCTTTGAAACTGCATGCCGGCCTGGCCCCGCTAGCCCTTACCCACCGGCTCGTTGAGCACCCGGGCGCCGGGGCTGTTGACCGGCGAGCTCAGCGCGGTGGATTCCAGACCCTCAGCGGCAAACGCTGCCTGCATGGCTTCGGCGCCGGCGGTGGCGGCGCTTTCGGCATGAAACCAGGCAAACACGCTGGGGCCGGAACCGGAGATGGAACAGCCGAGGGCCCCCTGCGCGAGGGCTGCCGCTTTCACCGCCTTGAAGCCAGGGATAGAGCCGGCCCGCTGCGGTTCGATGAGCAGATCCTTCAGGCAGGCGGCGATGACATCCACATTTTTTTCGTAGCAGGCGGCCACAAACGCGGCCAGGTTGGCCGACTGAGCCACCACCAGCTCCCGGGTGAAGCCCCGCTTCAGCGACTCCCGGGCGTTGCGGGTCTCGATCTGTATCTTTGGGTGGATCACCGCGCAGCGCAGGCGGTTAGGCGCCGGGATCGGCAGCGGCGTGCGGTGGCCGTAGGGCCCCACCAGCGTAAGCCCGCCCAGCAGTGACGCCGCCACGTTGTCGCCGTGCTCCGATCGGCTGGCGGCAAATTCACCGGCCAGGGCGAACGGGTAAAGGTCCGCCGCCGGCAGCGGGATCTTCAGCATCTTGTTGACCGCCACCACCGCCGCTACCGCCGACGCGGCGGACCCGCCCAGCCCGGAGCCAAGGGGGATTCCTTTATCCAGGTGGATTTCAAATCCCCCTGCCAGCTCCAGCGCCTGCACCATGGCGGCTACCGCGGACAGGGCCGTATTGTCGGCAACCGCCTCGGGAAGCTCGCTCAGCATGCCGGACACGCCGGCCAGGCGGATCCCCGGCTCATCGCTGCGCACCACCGTCACGGTATCGCCGGCGCCCTGGAGCGCCTGCCCCAGCACGTCGAAACCGACCGCCACGTTGCCCACGCTCGCCGGGGCAAACGCGGTCACCTCGCGCGTATTGCCCAGGGCAACGCTGTCTTTGGAAGCTTTGGATTGGCTCATGAGTGATCCTGGATCTTGCTACCGCTGGGCGCCCAGCATGGAACCCAGCCGCAGCAGGTCGGCAAATACGCCGGCGGCCGTCACCTCGGGACCGGCGCCCGGGCCGCGGACGATCAGCGGGTTGTCGCAGTAGCGGTCGGTCACATAGCGCACGATATTGTCGGTCAGGTCGATGGCGGAAAAAGGATGCTCCGCGGGTACCTCCGTCAGGCCCACGCTGGCGGACCCGTCGGCGGTGAGGCGCCCGACAAAGCGCAGCCGCTTGCCAGCCTCCCGGGCTGACCGGTAGCGTTCCGCCAGCACCGCATCGTGATCGGCCAGTCCGGCGAGAAAATCCTCAACGCTGCCAGAGGTCAGTTCCGGCGGTACCAGCGAGGCCACTTCCAGATCGTCCAGATCGAGCTCCATGCCGATCTCCCGCGCCAGGATCACGAGTTTTCTGGCCACGTCCGTGCCGGTCAGGTCGTCCCGGGGATCGGGTTCCGTGTACCCTTTTTCCCAGGCTTCCCGCACCAGCTCCGAAAACCCGCGCTCGCCGTCAAACAGGTTAAAGAGATAGGCCAGCGTGCCCGAAAAAATTCCCTCGATCACCTGTACCCGGTCACCGGTCTGGCGCAGCTCCGACAGCGTCTGCACCACCGGCAGGCCGGCGCCCACGGTGGTTTCGTAAAGGTAACGGGTGCGCGCGTTGCGGCTGGCGCTTAAGAGTGCATGATAGGTATTGAGGTCTCCCGCGGCGGCTTTCTTATTGGCGGTGATCACGTGGATGCCCCGGGCCAGCCAGGGCGCATGTAGCGCCGCTACCTCATCGCTCGCGGAGCAGTCGATCAGCACGGCGTGGGGTATGTGATCGGTCTGGATGTGGTCCGCCAGCGCATCCAGATCCGTGGCTTCGCCGCTTCCCACCGCGTCCCGCCAGAGGGCCAGATCAATCTGCCGGTCGTCCCGGAGCATGGTGCGGGACCCGGCGATGGCGCGCACCCGGATGTCCAGGCCCGACTCCTCCGCCAGCCGCGCAACCTGCGCCCGCAGCTGCTCGAGCAGCGCCCCGCCCACGTTGCCGTGGCCCACCACGCCGACCGAGAGCGTCTGGGCGGACAGGTAGAACGCGGAGTGCACCGCCCGCAGGCCGCGCTGGGCCTGGGCCTGGGGAATGACGGCGGAGATGTTGCGCTCCGAGGATCCCTGGGCAATGGCGCGGATGTTGATCCCGGCGCCGCCCAGCGCCGAAAAATACCGCGCCGCGATGCCCGGCTGCCCCGCCATGGCGTCGCCCACAATGGCCAGCACACTCTGGCCCGGTTCCGCGGAAATGGTGGCGATCAGCCCCTGGCGCAGCTCGTCTTCAAATTCCTCCTCCAGCAGGGCCGACGCCTGCTTCAGGTCGCGACCGGAAACGCCTACGCAGATGCTGTGTTCGGAGGACGCCTGGCTGATCATCACCACGGAGATGTTGCCCCGCTTGAGTGCGCCAAACAGGCGCCGGGCGGTGCCCGGCACGCCGATCATGCCGCCTCCCTCCACGTTAACCAGTCCCACGTCGTCAATGGCGGAGATGCCTTTGATAGAGAAACTGTCGCCGGCGCCGGCGCCGATGCGCGTGCCCGGCTTGCTGGGCGCAAAAGTGTTGCGAATACGCACCGGGATGTTGGCCGCAATCGCCGGCCCCAGGGTCTGGGGATGGATTACCTTGGCGCCGAAGTACGCCAGCTCCAGCGCTTCGTCAAAAGAAATGGCGTCCAGCACCCGGGCATCGGGAACCAGCCGGGGATCGGCGCTCATCACGCCGTCCACGTCGGTGAAGATATGCACCTCGTCCGCGTCCAGCAGCCGACCCACAATCGCGGCGGAAAAGTCGCTGCCGTTGCGCCCCAGCGTGGTGGAACGCCCCCGCGGCGTGCGGGCCACATATCCGGGCATGACCCAGATAGCGGGCTCCTGGCCGGCGATGGTTCGAATCAGCTCTTTTTTTGAGGCCTCCCACTCCACATTCGGACCCATCTCCCCTTCGTGCACAACGATGAATTCCCGGGCGTCGAGCCAGGCGACGTCCTGATCCCGCTGGCGCAGATGCTCCGTGAGCAGGCGAGAGGACCACAGCTCCCCCATACCCGAAACCGCGTCCCGCACCGGCCCGTCGGCAGAACGGACCAGGGCCGCGCCCCGGAGCAGATCGGCAAGGTCGGAAAACTGGGTTTCTACCGAGTCCGGCACCTCCCCCACCAGCGACTGAAACGCCTCGCGCTGACGCTGGCACACCGCCGCCAGGTCCGGCCCGTAGTCCTGGCCCGATTCGGCGGTTTCGATCAGCTGAAACAGACTGTCGGTCATGCCCTTCATGGCCGAAACCACCACCACCAGCGGCGATCCGAGGGCCTGGTGGGCAATGTCCGCGACACGACGATAGTGATCGGCATCAGCGACGCTGCTGCCGCCAAATTTATAAACCCTTGCTTTCATCCCAGCCTTTTAGCCAGCCCCTTGTGGCCGGCCCATCAGAAGATTTCCCCAATCATGCAGCGGACGCTGCCGCCAGCTTTTTCCAGCTCGCTGACATCAACCGACCTGACATTGAAACCCGCCCGGGAAAAAAAATCGACTGTTTCGGGACGACAGTGGCGCCAGGCGGTTTCGCTCAGCACAACGTCTTCCGGCGTGACCGCCAGACAATTGGCCACAAAATGGTCTTTTTCCTCCGCCTTGAGGTAGTGCACCCACTCACCGTAGAGCCCATCCAGGGCGTTCTGTAATGGCTCATAAGCGGGCTCATCGGCGTAGACCACGGCGGCGCGGCCCGCGAGCACCGACAGCACCACGTTGGTGTGGTATTCGCTGGCCGGCAGCGGGAAATGCAGCGTGGCCTTCAAGCCAAACGCCTCGTGCATCGCTTTGGCGCCGGCCAGGTCCGCCCGCTCACTCAATCCACAGAAACCCACGCCCCGCGCGTGATCGATCACCAGGGCGCCGGTCAGCTCAGCGGTGCCCTCGGTCAGGGACAGATCCACCACCTGTGATTTAAGCAGGCCGGTAAACCAGTCACGCACGTCCTGGCGCCGGGTTTCCCGCTGCCGGTTCGGGTAGCGCATGGATCCGAGAATCAGCTTGCCCGGCGTGGTCGCAAACGCGTTATTGGGGAAAATGCCGTCGCTGGCACCTTCCAGCGGGCCAAAAATCACCGTCGGTATGCCGCAGCGCCGAAGCGCCGCCGCCAGCTCCGACTGCTGAGCAAACGCAGCGCCGGTTGCCGCCGGCTCGTCCAGATTCATGTACATATTGTCCGCGGCGGTCTCGGTGGCTACGACATAGTCCGGATCCTGCACCAGCAGGGCGGCCTTCAACGTGGTCTGGGACTGGAGCGGCGCGGCCTGGGCCGCTGCGACAAAAGCTTCCGGGCTGTCGGTAAACATGGCGGGCGGGGTGCGTCAAAGAGGGGCCGCATGGTACCGCGATTCGGCTGCCGACCGCACCGCCGATTTACACGCCGCGGCGGTCAGGCGGCGCTGCGGGATCCTGGTTCCAGCGCCGCCCGGGCCGCGGCCACCACGTCCCAACCGGCCGCCGGGAGGTGGGCCTTTTCCGACAGCACCCGCCGCCAGCGGCGCCCCCCCGGCTGCGCCGCGTAAAGTCCGAGCACGTGCCGGGTCATATGCTTAAGCGGCGTACCCCGGGCCAGCTGCGTTTCGACATACGGGCGCCAGGCCTCAAGGATCAACTCCCGCGATGGTAGCGGCGCTCCGGTGAGCTGGCTCTCCGCCTGCGCCAGGAGGTAAGGCGTCTGGTATGCGGCCCGCCCGATCATCACCCCGGCGCAGTGGTCCAGGTGATCCGGTAGCGCTGCGAGGGCGTCAATCCCACCGTTGATCACGATGGACAGCTCCGGATAGTCGGCGGCCAGCTGGTAGACCCTTGGGTAGTTAAGCGGCGGCACCGTGCGGTTTTCTTTCGGGCTCAAGCCCGACAGCCAGGCTTTGCGGGCGTGAACAATAAAGGTGGTCACGCCGCTTTGCCGAACCGTCTTAATGAAAGTCTCGAGGTCCGCCACCTCATCCTGTTCGTCCACACCGAGTCGGTGCTTCACCGTCACCGGCACCCTCACCGCCGCGCGCATCGCTGCCAGGCAGTCCGCCACCAGGTCCGGCCGCCGCATCAGCACCGCGCCAAAACACCCGTTCTGCACCCGGTCGCTGGGGCAACCGACGTTCAGATTGATTTCGTCGTAGCCGAAGTCTTCGCCAATCTTTGCCGCCTCCGCCAGCTCGTCGGGATTGGATCCCCCAATCTGCAGCGCCACGGGATGCTCCGCTGGGTCAAAACCGAGCAGCCGTTCCCGATCGCCGTGGATGATCGCCCCGGTGGTGACCATCTCGGTGTAAAGCCGGGCACCGGGCGCCAGCAGGCGATGGAAGTACCGGCAGTGGCGGTCGGTCCAGTCCATCATCGGCGCAACGGAAAGTTGTTGGGTAGCTGGCTTTGTCACGGGTGTTGGCGACCTTGGCTCGAGTACCGAATAAGGCTTGCCGGCAAGCCTACCGAAATCAGCTCCCTCGAACTATTGCCCGTCAGCATGTTCCGTTCAGCCGCCGGTTCCTGCATGGATTTGAAAGGGCGTCCTGAGAATGCGCCGGCACCGTTTTCTCAAGGAACCTGAGACGCCGGGCCGCAAGGCGCGCTAAGCTCGGCGCTTAGGCACGCAATCCGGACAGCCACCATGCGGGAAACCTGCCCGTGAACACGTTTCAGTGGGCCTGGATCACAACGCTAGCCCACGGGATCCTGGCGGGCGCGACCACCTGTGACGTGCTGCTGCGCAAACGAGACCCCCGGGCAGCGATGGGATGGATTGGTCTCGTTTGGACCATGCCGCTGCTGGGGGCCGCCATCTATGGCCTGTTCGGGATCAATCGGGTTAGAACCCGGGCCCGTCGCATCAGCGACGAGGCGGACCAGCCGTCCGGGCCC